>JBBSKN010000018.1:0-47211 GCA_038256265.1 Phormidesmidales cyanobacterium | reverse complement strand
TGACCAAAAGCGATGGGTTTCAAGCCCCGTCCTTTAGGACGGATTTTCTTCTTGCAGTCGATCTATCCAGTCTTCCACAAGCTGAGTCATTGTTTTTTCCCGTTGCTCAGCAACTCTCCTAAGCTTTTCCAGTCTAGACTTAGACACTCTTAGATTAAGCCTCTCTTTTGCCACTGTGTCCACCCATTGTCTACCCAGTCATGGTATCATGGTTGGCATGAAAGCACGGTATCAGTACAGAATCTATCCCACCGACCAACAGCGCCTAGGGCTAGCTAAGCTCTTTGGGTGTTGTCGGGTGGCGTGGAATGATGCACTGGCTATTGTGAAGGCTGTGCCGCAGGGCGAGAAGTGGCCGAGTAACGCTGAGTTGCAGAAGATCTGCATCACCCAAGCCAAAAAGACTGAGGGGCGGGAGTGGTTGGCGGAAGTCAGCAATATCCCGTTGCAGCAGTCTATTCAGGACTTGAACACAGCGTTCAAAAACTTCTTCGATTCTCGCAAGGGGAAGAGGAAGGGGCCACGGGTAAGGTTTCCTCGGTTCAAGAAGAAACTCAACCAGCAGTCGGCCCGATTTCGCAAAGGGGGTTTCTCAATCAAGGCAGGCAACGTCTACCTGGCCAAGATTGGGGATATCAAAACCAAGTGGTCTAGGCCACTGCCCTCAGAGCCTAGCTCCGTCACGGTCGTCAAAGACTGTGCAGGGCGGTACTTTCTGAGTTTTGTGGTTGAGATTCAGCCCATCACCGTCGAACCCGAAAACCAAGGAGTCGGCGTTGATCTGGGCTTGAAAGTCTTGGCCGCACTGAGCACAGGTGAACAGGTGAAAGCCCCTAACACCAGTGTTTTAGACCGGAAGATCCGCAAAGGTAAGCGCAAACTGGCTAGGGCGGTAAAAGGGTCTAGGCGGCGTGAACGCTTGCGAATTGCGGTGGCCCGGATTGAGGCCAAGCAGCGCGACATCCGAAAGGACGTTAACCAAAAGCTGGCGACTCGCCTAGTGCGAGAAAACAGCGTGGTAGTGCTAGAGGATCTCAATGTCTCAGGCATGGTAAAAAATCGTAGTTTGTCCAGGGCGATTAGTCGGGCTGGGTGGCGGCAGATTAGAACTATGTGTGAAGCCAAGGCCAATATGATCAACGACCGGGAGGTGAGAACCATCAGCCGATGGGAGCCTACCTCTCAGCTTTGCTCATGCTGTGGCTACCGCTGGGGCAAGCTAGACCTTTCGGTACGCTCAATCCTGTGTATCAATTGCGGGACGGAGCACGATAGAGACACCAATGCCGGTGTAAACATTTTGGCGGCAGGACTTGCCGACCTGAATAGGCAGGCGCTAAGCCGTGTAAGACCCCATTCCGGGGCGGTTGCTTGTCTGCCCACTCGTCAGGAGTCAGCCTAGCGCTGGCAGACTGGGAATCCCCGTGCCTTTAGGTCGGGGAGGATGTCAAATGGTTGCAGGAGATAACGCTAGGGGCAACGTGCCCGCGCGATCGCAGCAATCTGTAAATCATAGGAACCAATCGGAGTGCCTGTACCTGCTGACCGTGCCCGAATCTGACCCGCAACTAAAGCCGCCTCATCCTCATCTGTACCTATTCTGCCGTCGATGTATCTGGCGCAGAAGGCTCGACCGCTGGTGGAGGGCTAGGCGGGGGTGGTGAGGAGGGTGTAACGGGCGCGGGCGGCGGAGCCGCAGGAGCCGCAGGGGCGGGTGGCGGAGCTGCGGGGGCCGCAGGGGTGGGTGGCGGAGCCGCAGGAGCCGTAGGGGCGGGTGGCGGAGCTGCGGGGGCCGTAGGACCGGGGACGGGGGTGGCGCTGGGGGCGCGCGGAGACTGAACCGGCGGCGGGCTCGCTGGTTCTGGCTCTGCTTCGACGGGTTCTGCTTCTCGGGGTTCTGCTTCTCGGGGTTCTGCTTCTACAGGCTCTGTCTCGGCGGGCGCTGGTTCTGAAGCGGCTGATGGGGTTGGAGCTGGCTCAGCGGTGTCAACGGGTTGAGGTGGCGAGGTAGTTGGTTCAGGGCTGGGCTCAACCGTTGCCGTTTCAGGTGTGGGGGTGGGTTCAGGGGGCACGTCTACGGCTTGGCGCTCGCCCCGACGGCGGGCGTCGCGGTTGCGTCGCGACCCCTCAATGGTGAGGTCGTACTCGATGGGGACGCTGGCTCCGCCCGAGACCGGTTGAAAGCGAGAATTTCTGGCGGCCTGGATAGCAGCCTGGTCGATCGCCGGGTTGCCGCTGGAGCGGGTCAGGGTCACACTGCGAACGCTGCCGTCGGGGTTAATATCGACGCTGACCATGGGTTGGCCTTCGGCCCCGGCGTCAAGGGCGCTCTGGGGATAACTGGGGCGCACGCAGTCTTGACAGGCCACGGTGCGAGAACCCTGTCCCTGCCCACTGCCGTTGGTAGTGGAGGGGGCCGCCGCCACCCCAGGGCGATCGCCTGCCGAGGCGTTGGGGACGGTGTCTGTCCCCGTAGTACCTGTCCCCGCAGTAGTTGACTCGGTGGGCGCGGCGGCGGTGCTGGTGCCAGCCTCCGCCTGGGAGTCGCGCAGGCGCTGGAGCAGGTCGCGCAGGCGCTCAGACTGAGAGCCGGTGGGTTCTGCGGGTTCGGTGGCGACGGCTTCCGACTCGACATCCTCTGGCGCTTCTTCAGCCGCTTCGGCAGTTTCGGCTTCGTTGGGAGTGGGTTCTTCCTCGACTGTGGGTTGGGGTTCTTCTAGGGCTGATTCTGCCTGGGTGTCTTCCATGGCTTCTGGCACAGCTTCTGGCACAGCTTCTGGACTGTCGGGGGTGATCGGCTCTACTGGGGACGAGACCGGCACAGGCGCAGCCACCACCGCAGCGCGGGGCGGGGCACTGGCTGTCGCCGCCGCTGGGTCGTTGGTTTGGGTGCTGAGTTCGGCGGGTTGGGTGGGGTCGGGCAAGACATCTGGCTCGTCGGGCAGCGGCTCGGTTAGGGACTCACTGACAATCAGCTCGATGGGCATTAGCTCATCGGTGGCCGCCTGCCAAAAGTTGAATCGGCTGAGGCTAAAGCCTGCCCCATGCACCCCAATCGAGCCCAGCAGACCCCACAGCAAAATGTTGCGGAGTTTTTGCTGTTCGTGCTGGTGCTGCTGACTGCAAATGTCGGAAAGGCTCATGGAGGATTGCCCAAGGAACGGCAAAAATTGTCTTAGTTATCTTACACAATCAACAAAGAGTTTCATTAGGCAAGCGGCGAGCGATCGCTCACCATCTCCACCAGACAGCTGCTTTGTCTAATCTTAGAACGGCGGAAAGTCTTATTAGATAAGGCGGTCGAGTTTTACTACACCGCTGCTCTGGCTCTGGCAAATTGGTCTGGGCCTAGCAACTTAGTCTTTGGTTTTGCCGTTAAAGTCCTTGACATTGGATCATAAATGGAGGTGAATACTTCTTGACACTCTCTTTCAACAAAGATTTATGGGTACCATTTTTGCGGCGGGCGGCATTGTTATGTGGCCGCTGCTGGGGTTTTCGATTCTGGCGATCGCTCTGATCGTTGAGCGCTCCCTCTTCTGGTTTCGCGTCAACCGCCGCCAGCGCCCGGTGATGCAAGATGTTTTGCGCACCTATCGACAGGCCCCGATGGATGCGTACCCCAAACTGCGGCAGCACGTAAACCTGCCCGTCGCCCGCATTTTTCTAGAGGCTCTGGATATTGAAGGGGCCAGCCCCAAGCAATTTCACCTCGCCTTGGCCAGCGCCATGCAGGCCGAACTGCCCCACCTACGCCGATTTAATACCATCTTTGCAACCATCATCAGCGTCGCTCCGCTGCTGGGGTTGCTGGGTACTATTCTCGGTCTGATTAGGTCGTTTGCCGCCATTCAGCTGGGCGACATTGGCTCCGATGCCAATGCGGTAACGGGCGGCATTAGCGAAGCCCTGGTCTCAACCGCCGCTGGGCTGGTAGTCGCCATTGGCACACTGCTGTTTGCCAACCTGTTTCGCGGCTTCTACAAGCGCCAGATCGCCCTAATTCAAGAGTACGGCGGCCAGTTTGAAATTCTCTATGAGACCCACTATGAGCGGCAGAGTCAGCTTAAGGAAGAGACACTGGTGAGGTAGGGGAGTAGGTGTTGGGTGTTGGGTGTTAGGTGTTAGGTGTTAAGTGTTAGGCGCAAACCGAAACCTGATACCCGAAACCCGAAACCCGAAACCCGAAACCCGAAACCCGAAACCCGAAACCCGGATAACCCACCCCTGCCCCTCCCAAGAGGGGATGCCGAAACCCAAAACCCGATACCCACTCCCCACTCCCCCCCCATGTTCCTCCCCGAAGAACCTGAAGAAGACTTTGAACTCAACATCGTGCCGATGATCGATGTCATCTTTGCGATTTTGACGTTTTTCATTATTTCGAGTTTGTTTCTCACCCGCTCAGAATCGCTGCCGGTGAATCTGCCCAAGGCCGCTAGCGCTGAACTGCAAGAGCGCACCCGCATTGCGGTAAGTGTTGAGGAGTCGGGCGAGATTGCGCTAAATCGGGAGGCGATCGCCCTCGAAGACCTGCAAACAGGCGTGCGCGACCTGATGGGTAGCACCCAAGAATCAGTGATCGTGATCAACGCCGATGAATCGGTTAACCACGGTCGCGTGATCGCGGTCATGGACGAGCTGCGCGAGATTGAAGGAGCCACCCTAGGGATTGCGACGCGACAGCCAGAATGAGCCGGGCGCGGTGCACGGTAAACGGTGTAAGGTGGGCACGGTAAACGGTGCACGGTGCACCGTGCACGGCAACGTCATAGACCGCAGACCGCAAACCGTAGACCGCAAACCCAACACCCAATACCTAATACCCCCTCCCTCCCCCCATGCAAGACCTCGACACCAAAGCCACAACCGAATTGTTAAACCAAGTTATGGAATTTGAACTGGCAGGAGTGGTGCGCTATACGCACTATTCGCTGATGGTAACGGGGCCGAACCGAATTCCTATCGTAGATTTTTTTAAGGCCCAGGCTGCGGAGTCACTGCTGCACGCCCAGGAAGCTGGAGAGATTATCACTGGCTTAGAGGGCCACCCCCGCCAGCGCATTGCCCCCATTGAAGAGACCCACCGTCACGGGGTGAGAGACTTGCTGCAAGAGAGTCTGAACCACGAGCAAAAAGCGCTCCAGATGTACAAGCAGCTGCTGGGGGTGGTGGCAGACGCCAGCATTTACCTGGAGGAGTATGCCCGCACCAAGATTGGCCAGGAGGAGATGCACAACCTGGAAATCAAAAAAATGCTGCGGGACTTTAGCTAACATTTTCTCTGACTGAGCCGCCTACTGATGACCGCTAAGGCCGTGACCGCCCCATCTTTTTCTCTCTCTAAATCGCCTGTGGGCCTGACCGTCGGGCTGGGACTGGGCACCCTCCTGCTGCTGGCTTGTCTGCTGGTCAGCGTGCTCCTAGGGGCGGCCGACATTGACCCTGGCACGGTGGGGCAGGCCATTTTTCAGTTTGACGGCTCGACCGAGCACCTGATCATTCGCACGGTGCGGCTGCCAAGGGCGATTTTGGCGGTGGTGGTGGGGGCGGCTCTGGCGGTGGCCGGAGCCATTACCCAGGGGCTGACCCGCAACCCGCTGGCGGCACCCGACATTTTGGGCATCAACGTGGGGGCGGCGCTGGCGATGGTGCTGGCGGTGTTTTTGCGGGGCAGCGGTGGCAGCTACGTGGGGTTTGCCTTTGGCGGGGCGGCGATCGCAGCCATTGCCGTCTACTGGCTGGGGTCCCTGGGGCGCAGCGGCATGACGCCGCTGAAGCTGGTGATTGCCGGAGCCGCGCTCTCGTACCTACTCAGCTCCCTCACCACAGGCATTCTCATCCTCAGCCAGCGCACGCTGGATGAGATTCGCTTTTGGCTGGCGGGGTCGCTGGCGGGGCAGGATTTGGCGACAATGTTGCCGGTGCTGCCCTACATCGCCGTCGGGCTGGCGGCGGCGATGGTGCTCGGGCGACAGCTGACGCTGATGAGTCTGGGAGACGATGTAGCCCAAGGATTGGGATTGCAGACGGTTTGGGTAAAGGTGGGAGCGGCGATCGCCGTTGTGCTGCTGGCGGGCAGCGCCGTGGCCCTGGCTGGCCCGATTGGCTTTGTGGGTCTGGTGGTGCCCCACGTGGTGCGCTTCGTCGTCGGCGTCGACTACCGCTGGATTTTGCCCTACTCCATCATTGCGGGCGGCATTTTGCTGTCGGTCGCCGACCTCGCCGCCCGCCTGGTGATTCGCCCCCAGGAGCTGCCGGTGGGCATTATGACGGCGATCGTAGGGGCACCGTTTTTTATCTATTTGGCAAGGTCGAAGATTAAGCGGTAGGTGTTGGGTGTCAGGTGTCAGGTGTCAGGTGTCAGGTGTTAGGTCTTAGGAAGAAACCCGAAACCCGAAACCCGGATAAACCCACCCCTGCCCCTCCCAGGAGGGGATGCTGAAACCCGCAACCCAATACCCGAAACCCGAAACCCGATACCCCCATGACCACAAAACCCTGGCTCTCCATCCGCCCTAGGCAATTCCCCGTTTCCTTTCGGGTTGATCGTCGGGTGCCGCTGGTGCTGGGGGCATTGGCGGCGATCGCCCTGATCGCCCTCATCTTCAACGTCAGCCAAGGCGAATACCCGGTGCCGCCGCTGGAGGTGGTGAAAACCATTCTGGGGTTTCCGGCCAGCCCCGACTATGCCTTTGTGGTGAATACGCTGCGGCTGCCCCGCGCCCTGGTGGCGCTGCTGGTGGGCATGGGGCTGGCCACGGCGGGGACAATTTTGCAGGGCATTACCCGCAACCCGCTGGCTGCACCGGAGATTATTGGCATCAACTCGGGGGCGGGTTTGGTGGCGGTGGCGCTGATTGTGCTGTTTCCCCAGGTGGCGGTGGGTTGGTTACCGATCGCAGCGTTTTTGGGCGGGCTGGGGGCGGCGATCGCCATTTACCTGTTGGCCTGGAACGGCGGAAGTTCGCCCATTCGACTGATTCTCATCGGCATTGGCCTGACTTCGCTCACCGGGGCCTTCACTAGTTTGATGATCACCTTCGGCAATATTTACGACGTTAGCCAGGCCCTGGTGTGGCTCACCGGCAGCGTCTATGGCCGCAGCTGGGAGCACCTCTGGCCGCTACTGCCCTGGCTAGGAATTTTTCTGCCCCTGACCCTGGTGCTAGCGCGGGATCTGGACACTTTGAATCTGGGCGACAACTTAGCCCAGGGGCTAGGCAGCCGGGTGGAATGGACCCGCAGCCTGCTGCTGCTCTGCACCGTGGGCCTGGCCGGAGCCTCCGTTGCCACCGCCGGCACTATCGGGTTTGTCGGCCTTATGGCCCCGCACTTGGGGCGGCAGCTGGTGGGGCCATCCCACGCTGGGCTGATTCCAGCCGCAGCGCTGACGGGAGCCTGCATTGTGGAACTGGCCGATATCGTGGGTCGCCTCGCCTTCGCCCCCATCGAACTGCCCTGCGGCGTAATCACAGCGGTGATCGGTGCGCCCTACTTTTTATGGCTGCTGTATCGCGATCGCAACCAGTAACAGAGGGGGGTAGGTGTCAGGTGTCGGGTGTCGGGTGTCAGGTGTCAGGTGCAAGGCAAAATCCGAAACCCAAAACCCAAAACCCAAAACCCGAAACCCGAAACCCAAAACCCAAAACCCAAAACCCGAAACCCGAAACCCGAAACCCGATACCCATGCTCCTCAACACCCCCACCCAAATCGCCCTCACCACCCGCAATCTCACCCTTGCCTACGACGGCAACGTGATCATCCAGGGGCTAGATCTCGCCATTCCCCAGGGGCAGATCACGACGCTGGTGGGGCCAAACGGCTGCGGTAAGTCAACTCTGTTGCGGGGCATGGCGCGGCTGCTCAAGCCTCAGGGCGGCACGGTGTATTTAGACGGCGATGCGATCGCCCATCTGCCCACCAAAGGTCTGGCCAAACGACTGGGCATTCTCCCCCAAAGCCCCGCTGCACCAGAAGGCCTAACGGTGCGGGAACTGGTGGCCCAGGGCCGTTACCCCCACCAAAACTGGCTCCAGCAGTGGTCAAAGGACGATGAACTGAAGGTGGAAGAGGCGATCGCCACTACCCACCTGCACGAGTTTGCCAACCGCCCCCTCGATACCCTCTCCGGCGGCCAACGCCAGCGGGCCTGGATTGCCATGGCCTTGGCCCAAGACACTGAAACCCTATTGCTGGATGAACCCACTACCTATCTAGATATAGCCCACCAGATTGAAGTGCTGGATCTGCTCTATCAGCTCAACCGTCAGGCTGGACGCACCATTGTGATGGTGCTTCATGACTTGAATATGGCCTGTCGCTATAGCCACCATCTAATTGCGCTGCGCGATGGACAGGTCATCGCCCAGGGACAGCCCGCCGCAGTCGTGACCGAGACGATGGTGCAGCAGGTTTTTGCCTTAAAGAGCCGCATTATCACCGACCCCGTGTCTAATACACCGCTGTGCATTCCGGTGAGTCAATGTTTAGAGCAAGTCTAGATAGCCGCGCCCAACTGAGATGATTGTAGAAGGGGATCAGATGAGAAACCGAGCTATTGTCTGTGGCCTTTGCCTTGTGCTGGCCAGCTGTGGGGGGGGGCTGCCTAGGTCAGTTTCAGACGATGCTGCTGCGCCAACTGTCGTGGCGTCTGCCCAGCCCACCGTAGCCCACGCCATGGGTAGTACCCCTGTCCCCAGCCAGCCGCAGCGGGTGGTAGTGCTCACCAACGAGGCCACCGATATGGTGCTGGCCCTAGGGATAACGCCGGTCGGTGCCGTCAAGTCGTGGTCGGGGGAGCCCTACTACGACTACCTGGCCGACGCCATGGCCGAGGTGCCCATCGTCGGCGACGAACTACAGCCCAGTCTGGAGCAAATTGTGGCGCTTCAACCCGACTTGATCCTCGGGAGTCAGGTGCGGCAAGAGCAGATTTACGGGCAGTTGAGTGCGATCGCTCCCACGGTCTTTTCAGAAACCATCGGTGAGTCGTGGCAAGACAACCTGCGCCTCTACGGCGAAGCCCTCAACCGCGAAGCCGAGGCCGAAAAGCTGCTGGCCGATTGGGAAGCGCGGGTCGCTCAACTGCGCCAACAGTTTGCTGAACAAGACATTCAAGTTTCCCTCGTCCGGTTTTTGCCGGGGTCGGCGCGCGTCTATTTAAAGGACTCTTTCCCCGGCCAAATCGTGCAGGAGGTGGGTCTGCAACGGCCCCCCAGCCAAGGCGAGGCCGGATTTGCCCAAGAGGTCTCCTTTGAGCAAATCCCGCAGATGGATGCCGATGCGCTGTTCTACTTCACCTACACCGGAGAAAATGACGGCCAGTTGCCTAGCACCGTGACCAATCCCTGGTTGAGCCATCCCCTGTGGCAACAGCTAGGGGTGGTTCAAGCCGGTGACGCCTATGCCGTCAGCGACGCCGTGTGGACCACCGCCGGAGGCATTCAAGCGGCCCACTTGCTGCTGGATGATTTGGAGCAGCACTTAGCCGACTGACCATCCAGACAAGCTTGTACAAAATCCGCCTTGGAGAAACCCCGGATTAAAACAGGGATCTCGTAGGGGCAAACGGTGTTTGCCCTGCTCAACCGGGGGTTAGCTACCTCCAATTGAGCAGGGCAAATGCCATAGAGCCTCTGGCTCAGCTACGCCAACGCCCCTGTAGGTTGGCCTTTTCGGGAATCGGGGTCGGATAAACCCTGGTTGCCTACCCCTGATTGGTCGAGGGCAAACGACCGTTTGCCCCTACCCAGATTCATGCATCAGTTTAGCAACGCTTACTCATCTACCACTCAAACGAGTATCCCAGCCGGAGGAAGCGACCTCTGCCAGCGGCGTTGCTCAACTCACTGGGCTGGAGCTGAGACACCACCGGAAAATAGTCGGTGTTGAGCAGGTTGGCGATGCCGATTTCGAGGGTGCCGGGGCCGACATCGAGCTGGCTGATGTAATCCACCGTGAAGTAGCTGTTGACGGCGCGCTGGCCAAAGACGGCGTCGTTGGCGAACACATCGCGGTTACCCGAATACAGAGCCTGCAAGCGGTTGCGCCAGCTAGGGGTGGTTTGGTTTTCCACATAGGCCGTCAGCTTTAGCGGCGCAATGCGGAAGCCATCGAGGGAGGTGTAGGTGCCGGTGTTGGTGCGGTCAATGTCGCCCTCTGACCAGCTAGCCGTGCCGCCCAGCAGCCAGCTCTGGCTCACTTGAGCATCCACGGTGGCCTCTACCCCGTAGACCCGCTCTGGGGCGCGGAGAATTTCGCCGGGGGCGGTGAAGGTTGTCCCTAGTTCTGAGGTGTTGTAGAATCCCGCCAGCGACGCCTGGAGCCCCTGCCAATTGCCGCGCACACCGACTTCGTAGTGGTCAACGCGCTGGGCCTCGGGCCGCAACGTATTGACCGAAAAGCCCGCCGGAGCATTTCTCAGCACCAGGCCCACATCGGCCAGGGAAAAGCCCTGGGCAAAGTTGGCAAATACCCCAATGTTGTCGGTGATATCGACCACTCCGCCCAGGTTAAACAGCGTGGCATCGTAGGCTAAGTCGCCCCCCTCCACGGCATTGCCCGCCAGGGTGGTGAAGTCATCGACCGTGAGGCCCACCCGCTCGTGGCGAATGCCGCCCAGCAGCGTGATGCGATCGCTCGCCTGCCAGTTGAGCTGGGCAAACAGGCCCAGGCTGTCTTGGTTGAGGGGCGGCACCCAGGTGCGCTGGCCCGTGGTGCGGTAGGTGAGACCGCCGCTGGCATCAAAGGGGGCGGGGTCAAAAATATTCACCGGCTGGGAGGTGCGCTCGTTGTTGTAGTCGGCCCCCCACAGCAGGCGCAGGGTGTCGTCTGCGGCCAGGGGGGTGTCAAATTGTAGCCGCCCGCCCCACTCTACCGAGTCAACTTCAGACTGAAAAATAGCATTGCCCAAGCTGGCAAAGGCGCGGCCATCGAAGGGGAAAAACCGGGTTAGATAATCGCGGTAGTAAAGCTGACCCTTGAGGTCGCCATTGAGCACGTTGCTGTGGCTGTAATCGAGGCTGAGCAGGGTGTTGTTGCTGGTTTGGGGGGTGTCGAGGTCGAGCCCGGCAATGGCGCGCGATCGCTGTCTGCCCGCGATCGCCCCAATGCTCGGGTCAACCGTAAAGTCAGTGGTTTGGGTGGCGTTGTAGTGGTTAACCGTGAGCTGAAGCCGCTGGTTTTCAGCGAAGTCGACGCCGATTTTGCCCAAAATATTCAGACTGCCACTGTCGGATAGGCCCCCCTGGCCATTGGGGTCGGCGGGAATGCGGTTGCCCAGGGCGTCAAAGAACCCTCCGGTGGAGTCGTAGGACGCCGTGAAGGCGTAGTCCATATCCTCAACTCGACCGCCCACATACTGCTCGACCGTGGCCCCAAAACTATCGGATAGGTTGGCAAAGTCAGTGGTGACGCCCAGGCGAGTGCGCCGCACCACGCCCTCGGCGGCGGGGCCACGGGTAATGATGTTGATCACCCCACCGGTTGCGCCGTCGCCATAGATCGCCGTTGGCCCCTGGATCACCTCGATGCGGTCGATGGCGCTGGGGTCAATGGTCTGCAAATCTCGAAAAGCGTTGCGGTTGGTGGTTTGGGGCACGCCGTCAATCAACACCAAAACATTGCGGCCCCGCAACCCCTGGCCAAACTGGCTGGCGCTGCCGGTGGTTGGGGCCAAGCCTGGCACCAGCTGACCCAAGATATTCCCCAGCCCCTGCGAGACCTGGGTCTGCTGCTCAATCTGCTCGCGCTCAATCACCGTGACTGATCGCGGAATGTCGGTGATTGCTTCGGCGGTGCGCGTTGCCGAGACCACAATCTGAAGCGCTTCTGGTTCAGCAGTTGTGCCAGCGATGCCGGGTAGCACCGTCAGCCGCAGCCCCGACGAGCCAGGCTGCACCTCAGCCGTCGGCAGCGCATCTACCCCCGTAATCGCCACGCGCACCTGATTGTCGGCCACCTGGGTAACACTCACAAAGGCAATGTCGGCGGTGGGGCTCACCTGCTGAAATTCTTGCCCCTCGCTCAGGGCCAGCACCGCATTGGGAATATCAATAATCAGCGCATTGCCCGTAGTTTGCAGGCTGGGAGCGGCGATCGCACCCCCCGCCGTCTCCAAAATAATCTCTACCCCCATCGCGGCGGGCTCTAGCCGCACCCCCGTCACCTGCACTGGCGATGCCACCTGACCCAGCTGAATCGACGGAGTTGTCGGATTGGTCGGCAATAGCTCAGCCCCTATCTCCTGCGCCCCGAGCGGTCCGCCGGCCCCGCCGACCAATCCGCCAGACAGCGCCATCACCACCCCCCACTGCACCGAGCGTCGCTTCATATCCCGTCCTCCCACACTGCACTAACTTGTTGCGAATTCTTCTTGATTAGCCAAGAAAAATTAGTGTAGGCAGTTGTGTATATCCCCGTCTATCCAAAAACGGTCAGAGCGATCCAAAAACGGACTTGGGGGCGAGTTGGAGCAAGGACAGTATCTGCTCCCTTCCCCCATCCACTCCCCCACTCACCCCCCCATCCACTCCCTCGGTCTCACGCCAAACTGCTTGCGAAAGGCGGCGGCGAAGTGACCCAAATGGGTATAACCCACGCTGTTGGCAACTTCGGCGATGGTGCAGTCGCCCTGACGAAGCAGTTTGGCGGCCTGATTCAGGCGCTGCTGGGTGAGATAGCCAATCACCGAGGTGCCAAACAGCTCGCGAAAGCCACGACGGAGAGTGCGATCGCACAACCCCACCTGCTGCGCTAGCTCCATCACCGAGGGCGGATTTTCAATCTGGTTCATTAAGATGGCTCGGGCCTGGTAGATACTGTCCACCGTGCCGGGCTTGAGGGCAGGGGGCGGAGCTTTTTCGCCCTGGTCGGCTTGCAGAGCATCGAGCTGAAACGCCAGCAGCTCAAACACCTTAGCCTGTAAGTAGAGCCGCCGAGCCGTCCCAGAAAATGGGCACTGAAGCATCTGCTGGGCCAGCGCCTGCACCGCCGGGGTCACCGGAGGGAACCAGGCGGTTTTCCAGTCATTGGGTTTGAGCAGAGATTGCCGCAGCGTGGGCGACTGTCCGGTTAAAAACGACTCGACCACCTCCGGTCGTAGGTGAATATTGATGCCTCGAATTTGGCGCGATCGCCCGTAATGCGCCACATACCCAGGCGAAAGCCCACTGCCTGATAAGTAGCCCACCCCCGCCCCCAGGGTCGGGTAAACGTCGTTATAGTCCACTACCCCTGACAGCATGATGGTGAACTGCACCAAATGCTCATGCACCGGCACCTGTAGCGCCCAGGGCTGAGTAAATTCTTTATCGATCAGGTCTAGCCACACCCCAGACGATAGCGCTAGACAACGGGTGCGGCCCTGGCCCAGGCTAACAGGCAACCAGCGACTGGCTTCATAGTCATCCCCCGCGTCATCCACCAAACTGGGGGAGTAGCGGTCAGAAGCAGAAGCACCTTGGCAAAGCTCGTCATAGTCAGCTTCAGAAAGCAGCAGCGTCATAGTCAGGAACCAACGGAAAAGCGAGTAAGGGCATCAATCAAAAGGCAGCAACTTTTTACTCTAGCGTTAATGAAACTTGCTCCCAACTATCTTAAGCGGCTGAACTTTGCCGTCTTTGGCCAGACTGCGGGGACTTAAACCCCAGAGATAAGGCTATGGGGCCAAGTCAATTGTGCAAACTACTGCAAAGCCCCGGCGACACGGTCGTCAGGGCTTTGCAGGTTTTCTGAGTCTTTTGGTCTAGATGGTATAGACGGGCCGCCTTTGCCCCCAACATTCGCTCCCCGACATTCGCTATAGTGATTGCTCAAAGCTAACCCAGTCCCGCTCGAAATCTGTGGCTTTTCTCCAGTCAAAACCGCACTGCTGGAGTGGGATGAAGTTGCTTAGACAAGATTCAAACACGGCACCCCATGATCGACACCACTGACCTCAAGCGCGAGCTTGACGAACTCACCAACCGCCTGGGTAAAACCCAGGAGTATCTTTGACATTCCTGCCCTCGAAGCCCGCATTCAAGATCTAGAGCAGGAGGCTGCCCAGCCCGACTTTTGGGATGATCAGAGCAAAGCTCAAGACACCCTGCAAGAGCTGAGCGACTACAAAGCCAGCCTTAGCCAACTCACTACCTGGCAGGCCAGCCTCGATGACACCCTCGCCATCTTAGAGCTGCTGCAAGAAGACCAGGATGACACCCTCTTTCAGGAAGCCCAGACCACCGTCACCAGCCTCAGCCAGGAGCTAGACCAGTGGGAGCTACAGCAGCTGCTCTCTGGCCCCTACGACAAAAAAGGCGCGGTGCTCACCCTCAACGCCGGGGCGGGCGGCACCGATGCCCAAGACTGGGCCGAGATGCTGCTGCGCATGTATACCCGCTGGGCCGAGCATCAGGGCTACCAGGTGCATCTGGTAGAAATCTCCGAAGGGGAAGAGGCGGGGCTGAAGTCGGCCACCCTGGAGATCACCGGGCGCTACGCCTACGGCTACCTCAAGTCTGAGAAGGGCACCCACCGCCTGGTGCGGATCTCGCCCTTCAACGCCAACGGCAAGCGCCAGACCAGCTTCGCCGGGGTCGAGATTATGCCGATTCTCGACCAGAATATTGAGCTAGAGATTCCTGAGAAAGACCTGGAGGTCAAGACCTCGCGCTCGGGCGGGGCGGGCGGCCAAAACGTCAACAAGGTGGAGACGGCGGTGCGCATTACTCACCTGCCCACGGGCATTTCGGTGCGTTGCACCCAGGAGCGATCGCAGCTGCAAAACCGCGAAAAGGCGATGATCATTCTCAAGGCCAAGCTGCTGATCATTGCCCAAGAGCAGCAGGCCCAGGCGATCGCCGAAATTCGCGGCGATATGGTGGAAGCCAGCTGGGGTGCCCAGATTCGCAATTATGTGTTCCACCCCTATCAGATGGTCAAAGACCTGCGCACCGGGGTAGAGACTACCGCCATTGACGACGTCATGGCCGGGGAGCTGGAGGCCTTTATTCAGGCCTACCTGCGCCAGGAAAACCAGGTGCTGCAAGAGCAGGTGGTTTAGAGGGTTTCAGGTATACGGTCTCAGGTGTAAGGTTTTGGGCACTGCCAAACCAGCTTCTCTACCATTTCTCCATGGGCGTCGAAACCCAGATACCGATTCTCTTGGTTGTTGTTGTGATAGCGCCCATATCTGCTGAGAAAACCCGGTACATTGAATCTATAGCAATGGATTGTGCCCGATGAGCCAAGACCAACCTTCCCTAGACGCTACCGTTGCGGAGCAGTCAGCCGCTCCCACCACTCAGCCCGAAGCGCCCCCCAGCTTTGTCAAGCTGGCCATGCGCAACATGGTCAAAAAGGGCGGCAAGTCGCTGTTTCACTTTTCGCTGACGGTGACGGCGCTGCTGACCCTGTTGGTGGGCCTGGCCTACGTGACCCGGTAACCCCATGGCGACCATAACATCTCCGTTGCCCACCCTAGAGGTGGCCCTAGAACCAGAGCACCCCGACGCTGCGATCATTGCGGAGGCAGAATGGGCGGCATGGTTTACCCAGTGGGGCCAGCACATGGCCCTAGAAGGCTCGCCGATTGGTGCCTACGAGCTGTCGCTCAAGCTCACGACCGACGGGGCAATTTCCGCGCTCAACGGTCAGTTTCGCCAGCTTGACCAGCCCACCGACGTGCTCTCCTTTGCCGCCCTAGAGACCGACTTTCCCCACATTGACGAGCTGCTGGCCACAGAGCCGCTCTACCTAGGCGACATTATTATTTCCCTCGATACCGCTGCCCGCCAGGCCGCCGAGGCCCATCACTCCCTGCGGTGGGAAACCGCCTGGCTCGCGGCCCACGGCTTTTTGCACCTGCTGGGTTGGGATCACCCCGACGACGCTAGCCTAGTCGCCATGCTCGATAAACAGAGTGAATTGCTCGCCGCCGCTGGGTTAAAGTCTGAAGAAGTAGGCTAAATTAGCCCTGATTGGTTCTTCCAGCTACGGTATAGGGGCCTATTGCCCAGTTGCCTCCATTAAAGTTATCTATGACTCTCTATAGTGAAAATTCTGATTCAGTCGTGTCGGTGCCTGAGTCAGAGCTCAGCCCGGTAGCGCGATCGCTCTCTTGGCAGGTTGCGGGTAACCTGTTTGTCAGTTTTAAGTATGCCTGGCAAGGGGTGAGCTATGCCTTTCGCACCCAGCGCAATTTTCGCATTCACGTGATGGTGGGCAGTCTGGCGGTGAGTTTGGCGATCGCCCTCAGCCTCCCCCCGGTAGAGCTGGCGGTGATCATGCTCACCTGCGGCATTGTGCTCACCATGGAGCTGGTCAATACTGCCCTTGAGTCGGTGGTCGACCTCACCGTAGAGCAGACCTACCACGAGCTGGCCAAAATCGCCAAAGACTGTGCTGCCGCCGCCGTGCTGATCTCAGCGCTGATCTCGCTGTCGGTGGCGGCCTGTCTGCTGCTGCCGCCCCTGTGGCGACTGCTGCAACCCCAGCTATTTTAGAATGTTCGCCTCCAGTTTTTTTCCCTCCCCGCTGCGCCCATGATTTTAGTCATCGACAACTACGACAGCTTTACCTACAACCTGGTGCAATACCTGGGCGAGCTGGCCGCCGAGCTGCCCGTCGCCGCCGATCTTCAGGTGTTTCGCAATGACGAGATCACCCTAGAGCAAATCATCGCTCGCCCTCCCGACGGCATTGTCATCTCCCCCGGCCCAGGCACCCCCAACGACTCCGGCGTCTCCCTAGCCATTATTAAAGAACTCGGGCCGACCGTCCCCATCCTCGGTGTCTGCCTGGGCCACCAGAGCATGGGGCAGGTGTTTGGCGGCGAGGTGGTGCGCGCCGCCGAGCTCATGCACGGCAAAACCTCTCCCATATTCCACACCGGCCAGGGCGTGTTTGCGGGTCTCGACAATCCCTTTTTGGCCACCCGCTACCACAGTCTGGTGATTGACCGGGCCACCTGCCCCGAGACGCTAGAGATCACCGCCTGGGTCGAAGACGGCACCATCATGGGTGTGCAGCATCGCGACTACCCCCACCTGCAAGGGGTGCAGTTCCACCCCGAGAGCATTCTCACCGAGGCGGGCATGCAGATCCTGCGGAATTTTTTGCTGTCGCTGCCGGTGCCTGCGACGGTTAGCTGAGCACGACTCTTTTGGCCCAGGACACCATATACCTCAGACCTGCTGCCGGGATTTGCCTGCGAGGTGGCTCGCCTGTTTGCAGCGCGAGGTTGACCAGCAGTAGTAGAATACAAAGACGTTATTAACGTTTGTAACAGTTCTCTCAGGAGTCAAGCATGGGCCGGAAGCAGGCGATCGTGATTGGGGCTGGCATCGGTGGGTTGTCCATGGGCATTCGCCTGCAAAGCCTGGGCTTTGACACCACCATCGTCGAAAAGCTTGATGCCCCCGGCGGGCGGGCCTACGTGCGACGCGACCAGGGCTTTACCTTCGACATGGGGCCGACGGTAATCACGGTGCCTCACTTCATTGAAGAGCTGTTTGCGCTGGAGCGCGATCGCGCCGATCTAACCTCCGACGACTTCCCCGCCGAAATTGTTGACGAGAGCAAGCGCGTCAAGGAAGGTATCTCGGGCGGTCCCAACACCAGCGGCTACGTCAAAATCGTGCCCATTCTGCCCTTCTACCGCATCTACTTTGACGACGGCACCTTCTTTGACTACGATGGCGACCCCGAGCACACCCGCCAGCAGATCCAAGAACTGGGCGAACCCGGCGATCTCGAGGGCTACGAGCGCTTCCACGATCAGTCGCGGGCGATCTTTGAGCGGGGCTTTTTAGAGCTGGGCTACACCCACTTTGGCAGCGTCGGCTCCATGCTCAAGGTGGCCCCCGACCTGTTCAAACTCGATGCCGTGCGCAACCTGTTTCGCTTCAGCAGCAAATACTTCAAGAGCGACAAACTGCGGCAGGTGTTTAGCTTTGAGACCCTGCTGGTGGGTGGCAACCCCCTGTCGGTGCCCGCCATCTACGCCATGATCCACTTCGTTGAAAAAACCTGGGGCATTCACTTTGCCATGGGTGGCACCGGGGCGCTGGTAAAAGGCTTTGTCACCAAGTTCGAAGAACTGGGCGGCAAAATCAAGTACAACGCCCCTGTGAGCCAGATCAACGTCACCTACAAAGAGGGCAAGAAGGTGGCCACGGGCGTCACCCTGGGCGATGGCTTTACCCTGAACGCCGACCTGGTGGTGTCGAATGCCGACTGGGCCACCACCTACGGCAAGCTGATCGAACCCAAGTACCGCTTCTGGAACAGCGACCTGCGGGTAAAACTGGCCCAGCAGTCGATGTCGTTGTTTGTCATCTACTTCGGCTTTAGAGCCGACGGCAATGAAGCCGCCAAGCTGCGCCACCACACCATTATTCTCGGCCCCCGCTACGAAGAGCTGCTCAAAGATATCTTTGGCCGCAAAATTCTGGCCAAAGACTTCTCCCAGTACATTCACATTCCCACCCTCACCGACCCATCGCTGGCCCCGGAAGGGCACCACGCCGCCTACACCCTGCTGCCGGTGCCCCACAACGGCTCGGGCATCGACTGGGATGAGGTTGGCCCCCGCCTGATGGATA
This sequence comes from Phormidesmidales cyanobacterium, assembly GCA_038256265.1. Taxonomy (GTDB): domain Bacteria; phylum Cyanobacteriota; class Cyanobacteriia; order Phormidesmidales; family Phormidesmidaceae; genus Nodosilinea. The sequence continues at coordinate 28,623 of JBBSKN010000018.1, read as the reverse complement.
TCGTCTTTGACTTTCTCTCAGAGCGTGGCTACCTGCCAAACCTCAAAGAGCGCCTGGTGTGCCAGAGCTACATCACTCCCGACTACTTTGAGCACACCCTCGACGCCCATATGGGCAACGCCTTTGGCCTCGAGCCGCTGCTGGTGCAGTCGGCCTTTTTCCGCCCCCACAACCGCAGCGAAGACATCCATGGCCTGTACCTGGTGGGGGCAGGCACCCAGCCCGGTGCGGGCACCCCCAGCGTGATGATGTCGGCTAAAATGACTGCCCGTCTGGTGGCCGAAGACTATGGTGTAGCTGATGAGGTGCTCAGCGGCCAGGCTAGTCCTAAGCTGAGCGTTTCTGGAACGGTCTAGTCTTGGCTGGCAGACATGGAACAACCCTTGCTGGGGGGCAGGTGTCAGGTGTCAGGTGTCAGGAACAGTTGGCTGACTTATGCCGCAGAGTACTAGTCCTGTAGCAGTGCCCACGTAGGGTGGGCACTGCCCACCAGCTACTACTGCGTATTTGATCGAGATACCTGCTACTGTAAGCGGTGCATTGCGGCCCAGCACTAAACTAGGGATTGCTTGGGGTTTAGGCTGCTGATACCTCCTACAGACCCCTGGGCATAGGCAAATCTAAAACTGCCAAAGCCAAACTCCAAACTTGGTATGTCCAGTTCCATGGCTGGCTCAAAGTGAGGCGATAAACCAGCGGTTTGCGGTCTACACTGATTTAGCCAAGGCTATACGTATTGTGTGGGAGTGAGAGAGCAATGAAACGGCGCAAACTACTGGGCTATGCAGCGGCCGGGCTGGGGGCTACCCTGGGGCTACGGTTAGGCGATTCCGCTGCCCAGGCTCAAACCGCTGGCTTGACCATTCGCAGCCTGGGGCATACGTCGTTTCTGTTTACCGGCGGTGGCCGACGGATTTTGGTCAATCCCTTTCGCCCCATCGGCTGCACCGCTGGGTTTCCGTCTCCGGCGGTGCCCGCAGACATTGTCATGATCAGCAGCCGCCTGTTTGACGAGGGCTACCTGAACGACCTGCCCGGCGAACCGCGCCTGCTCACTGACCCCGGCGTCTACGATTTCGACAACCTGCGGGTGCAGGGCATTGTCACTCCCCACGATCGCCAGGGCGGTCGCCGCTTTGGCAACAATACTGTGTGGAAGTGGACTCAGGGCGGCGTCACCATCGTGCACATGGGCGGAGCCGCCGCGCCCCTAGGGGTAGAAGAGCAAATTTTGCTGGGTCGCCCTGACATTATGCTGGTGCCCGTGGGCGGTGGGCCTAAGGCCTACACGGCGGCGGAGGCGGTGCAGGCGGTGCAGGTGCTGAGGCCTAAAATTGTGATTCCGACCCACTACCTGTCTACGGTGGCGGGCGAGAGCTGTGAGCTCGATCCCGTAGACGACTTTTTAGCGCTGATGCCCGGTACTCCGGTGACTCGCGCCACGGCTGGCTCTCTGGGGGTGCGCCCCAATGACTTGCCCAACGAAGGCATGCGGATTCAGGTTTACCAATATCCTCGGGCGTAGTTAGTCCCGTCGCCCACAGGTTAGGTTTCTGCGGTAAAAGCAGTTATCTTTTAGCATTGGCATAGGAACTTCTGCCTCTCGCTGCCCAAATTTGTTGGGCACAACTGCTGGGCTGTTCTTATACATGTCTAAGGGGCTGGACCTACTCATCCACTCCTTACCCTTGCCCATCCACCCCCTTACCCATCCCCTCGCCATGACCACCTCCTACGCCCGTCGTCGTCAGCGTGCAATGGAACTCATCGGCGGTGGCACCGCCGTTTTTGCCAGTGCTCCCCCGGCGGTGATGCACAACGATGTCGACTACCCCTTTCGCCAAGACAGCAACTTTTATTACCTGACGGGGTTCAACGAACCGGGCGCGGTGGCGGTATTGGCCCCTCACCACGACGAGCACCGGTTTGTGCTGTTTGTGCGGCCCAAAGACCCTGAGAAAGAGACCTGGTCAGGCTATCGGGTGGGGGCAGAACTGGCGAAAGAGCGCTTTGGGGCCGATGAGGTTTACCCCATTGGTGAACTGGATGAGCATCTGCCCAAATATCTAGAAAAAGCCGATCGCCTCTACTACCATTTTGGCCATGACCAGGCCCTCAACGATAAAATGATGCGCCACTGGCAGCGGCTGCTGGCCACCTACTACAAGCGCGGCACCGGCCCGGTGGCGATTGAAGATGCCACGCTGATGATGCAGACGCTGCGGCGGGTGAAATCGGCTGAGGAATTAGACTCATTGCGAAGGGCGATCGCCATTTCTGCCAAAGCCCACAACTATGCCCGCGATATCGCTCGACCGGGCCGCTACGAGTACGAAATCCAGGCGGAGATGGAGCATATCTTTCGGCTAGAGGGGGCGATGGGGCCAGCTTATACCTCCATTGTGGCGTCGGGGGTCAACGCCTGCATTCTGCACTATGTGGAAAACAACTGCCAAATGCAGGACGGCGATCTGCTGCTGATCGACGCGGGCTGTGCGGTCGACTACTACAACGCCGACATTACCCGCACCTTTCCGGTGGGGGGGCGGTTTAGCGATGAGCAGCGGATCTTGTACGAGCTGGTGCTAGAGGCGCAGCTGAGGGCGATCACCGCCGTCAAGCCCGGTGCCCCCTTCAACGAGTTTCATGATGCGGCCACCCGCACCATCACCGAGGGCTTAGTGGAGCTGGGCCTGCTCGGGGGCAGCGTCGACACGCTCATCGAAGAGAAGAAGCACAAGGCGTTCTTCATGCACGGCACCGGGCATTTTTTGGGGTTAGACGTTCACGACGCCGGCATTCTCCGCAACCCCGATAAAACCTGGAAGCCCTTTGAGGTGGGCAACGTGGTCACCGTCGAGCCGGGCATCTACATTTCGCCTACCTACGAGCCGGTGGAGGGGCAGCCTCAGATCGAAGACCGCTGGCGAGGCATCGGCATTCGCATCGAAGACGATGTGCTGGTGACAGGCACCGGCTGCGAGGTGCTGACCGCCGCAGTCCCCAAAGCCCTAGACGATATGGAATGTTAAGGACTTGAGATCTTCTCGGCCCCATTATTCTGAATTAGCGCTCTACTGCACAAGTCGATCAACTATTCCTGACACCTGACACCCCACACCTGACACCCCACACCTGACACCCTTAACAAGGATTGTCATATTTTTGCCAGCCATTCCTAGGCCCATACCCTATCTCACCATGCTCACCTCGCCCGATGCCCGCCGCTACGCCCCCGCCACCGATCGCAATCGCGAGCCAATCTTAGCCCTGTTGCAGCGGGTGCTGCCCCCCAGCGGCACCGTGCTCGAAATCTCCAGCGGCACTGGCGAGCACGCCGTATACTTTGCCCCGCGTTTGGCGCCCCGGCAGTGGCTGCCCTCAGACCTCAGCCCCGAGGCGCGAGCGAGCATTGCCGCCTGGCGAGAGGCCGCCCCTGCCGACAACCTGCACCCGCCCCTGGAGCTAGATGCCGCTGCCCCGCTCTGGCCGGTGGAATTGCCCCCGTCGGCGGATCTCTCCCCGGTGCCAGATCGGGTGCCAGATTTACAGCGCTACCCGATCACCGCGCTGGTCAATATCAATATGATTCACATTGCGCCCTGGGCGGCTTGCCTGGGGTTAATGGCCGGGGCCGGGCGCATTTTGCCCCCGGGTGGGGTGCTCTATCTCTACTGCCCCTACAAGCAGGGCGGGCAGCACACCGCCCCCAGCAACGCCGCCTTTGACGCCAGCTTACAGGCCCAAAACCCCCAGTGGGGCTTGCGCGATTTAGAAACGGTGGTCGCCGCTGCCGAGGCCGAGGGGCTGGCCCTGGTCGAGACGGTGGCCATGCCCGCCAACAATCTCTCGGTGGTGTTTAGGCTAAACCCATAACGCCGGGACTCTTTACTAGATTGGTAAGCTACCAAGCCTGACAGGTCAGTAGGGTGCACGGTTTAAGGTATGCGGTTCACGGCAAGCCGTGAACCTTAAACCGTGCACCCTAAGCCTTAGACCCCTCTCATAATCAGCTTGGCTATACTATGGGCACTCGCATTCTGAGGTCGCCATGATTGTCAGCAGCCTTCAGTTTTTGACCAGCAACGCTACCTACCGAGATCTGGCCCTGCGCTGCCAAGAATATTTGCACTACCAGCAGCGGGGCTGGGCCGATCAGCGAGAGCTGGCCGAGGCCATGCTGTTTAACCTGCTGGTGGAATACATGGTCAGAGCCGGAGTGCCTCGCCCCCAGGCTGAGCACTTTTGTACCGATGGCGACAATCTCACCGAGCTGGCCCTGCGGATTGCTTCAACCCTCGGCCCGGTCGCAGTCTAGCGCTCCAAGGCTAATTTTGTACAAAACTTCCCCTGGTTAAGGGGATAGAGGTGGGGTGCATCCCACTTTTGCAGGTGCCTACGTCATTCCCACGCAGAGCCTGCCCCCGCGAAGGCATGGGGTGGGAATTCATTCAGGAGCAAGATGTTCGCTGTGGATTTCCGTCTGCACGGGAATGACGGATCCGCTTGTCAGTAGCCGCTGTAGGGTGGGCACTGCCAACCACTCGAGAAAACTAAATAATCTGCTGGCTGTGGAGAAAAAAGTACACCAGCCGGGCCAGGCTGAGGCCAATGAACGACACCAAAATAATGGTGATAGAAACGCTGACAATATTTCGAACAGCTTTCATGGGCGTAAACTAAAACGCTATGGTTAATCAGTATTCTCCCCCGATGCGGGGATCTGGGGGCAAATGCTCATGAATCGTCGCACCTTCTTGGCGGGCACTGGCGGGTTGGCCCTGGCCGCCCTGGCGGCAGGGTGTCAGCGGGCTGCCAGCGGCGATCTGCGACTGGCTATGGTGGTAAATTCGGTGCCGGCCCAGCTGCTCAGAGCCTTTCAGCAGCGGCCCGATCAGGGCGGCGGGGTAGCGGTCAATCCTCAGGAATCTCTACTAGAGCTGTACGACCTGCTCCAGCGCTGGCACAGTCTGCCTAAGGAGGCCGGGCTGCCCCCCGTGGCCGACTGGGTGAGTCTCTCTGACTACTGGCTGGCCCCCGCCATTCGCCAAGGGCTGGTGCAGCCGGTGAATGTGACCGAGCTCAGCCAGTGGGGCAATCTGGCCGCAGTCTGGCCAGACCTGTTGCGCCGCACCGCTGGCGGCATGCCCAGCGCTGAGGGCAGTATTTGGGCGGTGCCCTACCGCTGGAGCCACCTGGTGTTGCTCTACGACTCCACCCGGCTGTCAGACAGCGCTGAGCTGACCACCTGGGCCGACCTGCTGCGCCCCGAGCTGGCCCGGCGAGTAATTTTGCCCGATCATCCTCGGCTGGTGCTGGGGCTGGCCCAAAAGGCTTTGGGGGCTTCGGCCAATGGCGAAGCCCCGGCGGCGGTGGCGGGGCTAGAGACGTTTTTGGCCGATCTGCACCAGCAGGTGCGGGCCTACGACTCAAGCCGCTACCTAGAGTCGTTGATCATTGGCGACGCCACAGCGGTGGTGGGCTGGTCAGACGACGTGCTGCCGCTGCTGAAGCAGTATCGCCACCTGGCGGCCATGGTTCCGGCCGGGGGGACGTTGCTCAGCGCCCAGCTTTGGGTGCAGCCCGCGTCATCCCCGCCGCCCTCTGCCCAGGGGCTAAGCTGGCTTGACTTTTGTTTGGCGAATGATTTTGCCACCCAGCTGGCGATCTTTGGTCAGGGCGTGTCACCTCGGCTCTGGGGGGTTGGCCCAGGGCAGTTGCCAGAGCCTCTACAGCAGCCGTCAGCGATCGTGTTGCCACCAGAGGCGGCTGACCAAAGCGAGTTTTTGCTGCCTCTAAATGCTGAGGCCGAAACCCGCTATGCCCGCCTCTGGGAGACGATGCGGAGCTAGGCCGGACGGGGCCGCAATCGCTACAGGTTGCTCTCGGCTGAGGGGGTTTGGGCGGTGGGAGTCGAGAGCTGCTGGCGGCGATCGCCCTCGGCCACAAGATGGCGCTGAACCTGCACAATTTGGCCGGCGTTTAGGTTTGCCGAACAGGTATTAACAGCGGCTGATGTACCCGCAGAGACGCCCGGCTGATCGCCAAATTCGCACGCGTAAAGCCCTACCATGCGGTAGCTGCGGGCGTTTCCCTGAAAGAACCGCAAGTTGTAGCCAAAGTCTCGGGCAGCAGTGCCAAACTGATTGAGCACGGCAAAGCGCTCATTGTAGGTGAGCACCGACCACATCTGCGGATTGACCAGCATGTCTATCACGGGTGTGGCCGAGTCTTTAATGTGATATGAAATCCAAGACTGCACCAGGCGACGGCCCCCCAGCCGAGGGGTTAACGAGTCGCGGTTCCACCATAGGCTGGGCAGGGTCATAGTTTCGGCCGAGGCGTGGCGGCTGTCGCTGGATAGTTCCTCGCCTACTATGCGCCGGCTAAAATCGTCGCCGTTGCCCGAGATAGAAGTGGGAAAAACCAGCAGCTGGCAGAAGGTTTGGTTGAGCTGCGGCGATCGCCCCGGCCAGTATGCTGATAGCACATCGCTAGGGCAGCAGGCTGCGTCAATGATGCCGATCTCTCCAAGGTTGCTGTTTGCGCAGGCTTCCAGCGCCTCGGCCCGATTAGGCACCAGCGCTCCGCCGATTAGCAGCCCACCCCCGATCAGGGCAACACACAGTCGCCGTCGTCCAGACAAGATCTGGGAAACACCCCCCCTAACTGGGCTGAGGAGCCGCCTCAGCCCACCCGCACCTTGTCTCGACTGCGAACCTTTGCCCGCTTCTCTGCCCATGACCGTTCCCTACACAAAAATCAACCGGCTGCGATGCACATGCTGTAGCGCCAGGGGCTGTTGCGCCACCTGCTCTACCATGAAGACGACTTGCTCAGGGCGCAGCAGGTTCCCATCGTTGCGGCAGTTGCCCAATACCCTTAGCCAAACCCCACCCCCTTCCTTAGGATACTCCAGCCCCGGAGGCAGGGGCTGAGCTGGGGTGACTAGGGTCAGCTGGTGCAGCCGCTCCCGCAGGTTTATCAGCTGGGTTTTGCCAGACTTGGTTTGCTTTTCCCACAGCAGTTCGTCTAGGGCCATGACCGACTCAATCCACGATTCCCAGGGCCTAGGGCCATCCTGTTCTGGGACGTCCTGGTCTTCTGGGGCGAGCTGTAGGTAGTATTCGGCCTGGTCGAGGCGCTTGGTAGCCGAGGGTTCCTGTAGCGAAACTTCTTCCACGCCGTAGAGGGGAATCTCGGGGGGTAGCTCGGCGGCGAGGCGCTGCCAAAACTCCTCGGGGGCGATCGCCTGAGTCAGCTCAAAATCGACCACTTCGCCGCTGCTGGTGGCTCCCAGGGGCAGCGCATTGGCGGGCGACAGGCGCGGGCCAGGGTGAAAGCCGCCGGTAAAGGCGATGGGCAAACTGGCCCGGCGCAGGGCGCGATCAAACAGGCGCACCAGATCGAGGTGACCGATCAGGGCCATGGTGCCCAGCTTGCCTAGGGTGACCCTGAGCCGCTGCACCCGCTCAGAGCTGGGCTGGCCGTGGCCGGCAAAGGCCGGAATCGGCAGCGGCGGCACCACCACATTATGGCCAAAGTCGGGGCCACACACGCCGCAGTGGCTACAGCCCTCAAAGGAGCAGTCGGGCACGGTGGCGGCTTCGAGGGCGCGTAGCAGGTCTTCTTTAAGCCAGGTTTTGTCAATGCCCGTGTCCAGGTAATCCCAGGGCAGGGGGGCGTCAAGGCTGGGGTGAGCACCGCTGGCTTCTGCGGCCTCGGTGTCCATCACGTTCCATTCGCCCTGATCTACCTTGCGGTATTTCCAGGTCAGCCCCGCCTCGTCGATGGCCTGAGTCCAGGCACCAAAGGCGTTCTCTACGCTTTCCCACCAGCTGTCCATGCCGGCGCCCAGTTCCCAGGCGCGGCGCACTACTGGGCCCAGGCGGCGATCGCCCCGGCCCACAAAGTCTTCCATGGCTGAAATCCGCACGTCGGTGAAGTTCACCTTGGCCCAGCGCATGTCGCTAAACTCGGCCCGCAGCAGCCGCTGCTTGCGGCGAAACTCCTCCGTTGACACCGAGTGCCACTGGAAGGGTGTGTGTGGCTTGGGGGTAAAGTTTGAGATGGTGATGTTGAAGGTCAGCGGCCGCCGCCCCTTGATGTAGCAGGTTTGGCGCAGCCAGCGCACGGTTTCGGCAATGCCCACCACGTCCACATCGGTTTCGCCAGGCAGGCCGATCATAAAGTAGAGCTTCACCCGGCCCCAGCCCTGCTCGTGGGCAGTTTTAATACCGCGCAGCAGCTCCTCGTTGGTCAGCCCCTTATTAATGATGTCGCGCATCCGCTGGGTGCCCGCCTCGGGGGCAAAGGTCAGCCCGGTGAGGCGAGTGCCGCCGATGATATTGGCGATGTTTTCGTCAAAGCGATCCACCCGCTGGCTGGGCAGCGACAGCGAAATATTCTCGTCCTTGAGCCGGTTTTTGACCTCGACCCCCACCGCCGGCAGGGCCAGATAGTCAGAGCAGCTCAGCGACAGCAGCGAAAACTCGTTGTAGCCGGTCTTGCGCATGCCGGTCTCGATCGCATCCACCACTGTTTCTGGGTCGACGTCGCGGGCGGGGCGGGTGAGCATGCCCGGCTGGCAAAAGCGACAGCCTCGGGTGCAGCCCCGGCGAATTTCTACCGTCAGGCGATCGTGCACGGTCTCGACGTAGGGCACCAGGCCCATGGCGTAGGCGGGGATCGGCGTGGCCACCCGGCGCAGCACCCGCGCGGGCACATCGGGCTGGTTGGGGTGTACCGAGCCATCGTCGGCCATGTCATAGAACCGGGGCACGTAGACCCCCGGCACCTGGGCCAGATCGAGCAGCAGGGCCTCGCGGCTGAGCCCAGCGGCCTTGCCCTCTTCAATCACTAGGGCGATCTCGGGCAGCAGCTCTTCGCCGTCGCCCAGGGCGACAAAGTCAAAGAAGTCGGCGTAGGGCTCGGGGTTAGAGGTCGCTGTCTGCCCACCGGCGAAGATCAGCGGCCAAGCACCATCGTCTACGGCAAAGGCCCCGGCCTGATCGCGCTCTCGCCAGGTGAGAGGAATGCCCGCCAGCGATAGCATTTCAAGAATATTGGTGGCTCCCAGCTCGTAGCTGAGGCTAAAGCCCAAAATATCAAACTCGGTGAGGGACCGCTGCGACTCCACCGCAAACAGCGGCGTGTCGGTATCTTTGAGTTTAGCGGCCAGGTCAGCGGCGGGCAGGTAGGCGCGATCGCACAGCTGCCGGGGCTGAGCATTCAAAATGCTGTAGAGAATAATGTGGCCCAGGTTCGAGGCACCCACCTCGTAAACCTCAGGGTAGGTCAATACCCAGCGCACCGCCGCCTGGGGCCAGGGCTTGTGAACCGCACCCAATTCGTTGCCCAGGTAGCGAGCTGGTTTGGAGACGTCAGCAGCTACTAATGTATTAACCGATACAGGCACAGCCCAGTTACCCCAACGTATAAGATTGCTAGAACAGCCGCCAACCAACCTAGGGAAACTCCCTGTTGTGGTTTAACCGCCGCCGCCCTGAGGCCACCGTAAAAAACTTACCGTGAGAAACCCAAGGGCGGCTGTTCTATCTTTCATACTATACAGGGCTAGAGAAAAGCCCCTGGGGGATAACAGTCGGTCTGGCCTAGGCCGCCATGGGTAGGGCCTGGGGCAGCTCGTCGACCATTTCAAAGGCGCGGTCGAGCTGGGTTAGCTCAAACACAATGCGAATGGCCGGGGGCACAGAGCAAAGGCAGAGGCGCTTTTGCAGCTGACGGGCATGCTTGAGGGCGGACACCAGAGAGATCAGCCCGGCGCTGTCGAGGGACTCAACCTGGCTCATGTCAACAAATAATCCGGAGGCGCGATCGCTCTGAATTTGCTGCATCAAAGACCCTTGAAAATCTTGGGCGTTAGACGCATTGAGGGAACCTTGAGCCTGAAAAATAGCCATTTCCTTAGACATAGTCTGCATACTCGATATACTCCAGGTCAACGGATATTGTTTAGAACTATTTGAATTTAGAGCGTCTAGCTAAAGGCTTATCCGAGTCGTTTCTGTCAGAGGCCCAGCGGGTTGAACTGGCAGGCTTGCCTAGGATGCGTTTTTAGACCAAACACTTTTAACGGGTTACTTCATGACGGTAGTGGCAATCACCGGGTTTCGGTAGTTCTTCGGGTGATGGTTAGTCATATCTTGATATAGATTCAGACCTGATTAATTTGCTGCTTCCGTGAATCCACCGAACATATCCTCCTCGATTTATTTGTTTTGTGATTTGAATCACCCTTTGCTGTGGTCATGTTCACAGGGTTTCTGAGCTGTTGTCACTAGCTAAGGCCGCGTCAGGGCCGACAATTAACTGGTATGGCAACACTCTAGGTAATGGTTCATGGCCCCCACATTTTCCATTCGTCGATTGGTAGAGAAAGCACTCCACAGTGGACTGCTAACCCCTGATATAGAGCAGGGGATCAACGCCGAACTGTCTCGTTTGGGCTATCTGCCCATTGGCGATTCTGAAGTCCTAGAACTGCTCATGTACGAAATGGACGAAGGCCGCATTCGCCTAGTTCCAGGGGCAGGCTTCTTCGGCGAATCGCTTCAGCACTCTGCACAGAGCTGATCGGAGCGGCTAAGGACAATTGACGAAACCGGGCACAGGCTCTTGCCCAACACTATCGGGCCATCTCAGGAATTTCACTGGGTGGCCTTGATCGACTTCATGAAAACTTCACAGAAATCTTCCGGATTGCTAGGGGCTGTAAGCGCTGATTCTTTAATCAGCGCTTACAGCCCCTAGCGTGTTTTTAAGTCGGGCTTGGCAACGCTGATGGCATAGGAATGTTAGCCCGAACCAATGACATGCCTTAGGACGGATTGCAAATTCAGGCTTGAGTCGAACCATTGCTCTCCAGCCTGGGCGGGTTCTCGGCCCACAGCTGTTGTACAAATTTGTTTACTGTCATCTGCGCAGGGCTTGCCGTCAGCTTGTCGATATCATTTGCCTCTGAAGGGTCTATCTCCGAGGGGTCTATCTCTGATGTTTTGGCCGATAGAGTGGTGAGCAGCGGCATAATGTCGGTATCCAGGGCTGGCTGGAGTTGACCTAGGGGCCAGAGCATATCTGGCGGGGCGGGGTGATTTGCAGCTGTATTCCCAGAGATCCAGTTTGTGCCTAGGGGTTGTGTGTCCGCGTCACTGACCAAAGCCAGAGGCCGGATCCAGCCGATCTGTCTTAGCGCCAGTACCTGAATTACCTCAGCGTAGAGGCGCGTCTGGGAACATTCTAAAAATACGATTTGGCCTGGGACGAGAGGAGCCATAGCAATGAACAGTTGGCGAGGGGTATGGATGCAGCTGGCGGCCAGTACCAGGTAAGGTGTTGGGCAAGATGTTGGCATCGGCGGTGGCTTTTCTAGTTGACAAATCCCACGCTAGACAGATTTATTGGGGCTGGCGAGTGAGGACGGTTGCTCTGCAAAGGGCAACGCTAGCGTGACGTTTTATTATGATGGAGTTGGCTGAGGAGCGCTGCTCTGGATTCTCTCTGAGATTATCCTTGGGGCACTAGGGCTTGGGCAGGGGCGATCGCACGGGCAGTCCTGGCTGCAGTCCTGGCTAATGTGCCCCAGCGACGGCATCTACGAGCATTCTTCATGCTCATCACCCACGATTATCTCTCAAGGCAGAGCTAGCTTCTCTCTGTTCTTTTTTCTACACTTGTCTGTGAGCGAGGCAAATTTGTGAGCGAGGCAAAGAGGTATTCCTGTGTCAGTTGAAACCATTGAGCGGACGACAACTTCCACCATTCGCAAGCCAGCACCCCGCTACCGGGTGCTGCTCCACAACGATACGTTTAATTCCATGGAGCATGTGGTGGAGTCGCTGCTCAAGGTGGTGCCCAGTCTGACCATGCCCCAGGCGGTCGATATTATGATGCAGGCCCACACCGCCGGAGTTGCCCTGGTGATTACCTGCGAACTGGAGCATGCCGAGTTTTACAGCGAAGGGCTGTGCAACCTGGGCCTGACCAGCACTATCGAGCCGGATGAGTAAACTGCCCTGGGCTAAGGTGGCCACCTATCCAGCCCTGGTGCGGGTGCTGATTTTTTTGCTGATCGTGGCAGCTCTGTGGCTGCCTCTGGCGCTGCCGCTGTACTGGCTGGCAGGGCAGGGGGTGCTGCCCGGCGGTGATTTATTTCCTACGGCGCTGCTGTACCTGGTGTTTTTACTGGTGCTACCCCGCTGGGAAAGGCGGGTGCGAGGAGAACAGCAGCCCTGGGCGAAAGTGGGGTTTGCAGGGGGTTCAGCCCTGGCGCGGGGCATGGCCATCGGTGCCCTGCTCGGGGCCATTAGCATTGCGGTGCTGGCGGTAGTGCAGGTAGCGCTGGGCTGGGCGGGTTTAGACCCAGCCGGGGCGCGGGGCTTAAGCCTAGTGCAAATTGCGCTGGTGGGGGCGGCAGCGGCCACCGCTGTGGGCTGGTCCGAAGAGTTGCTGTTTCGGGGCTGGCTGCTGCAGGAGCTAGAGCAAGGCTGGTCGCCTGGGGTGGCACTGGGGGTAACTAGCCTAATTTTTGCGATCGCCCACTTTATCAAACCCCTCGACGCCATCTTGGCCCTGCTGCCCCAGTTTGTCGGGCTGCTGCTGCTGGCGCTGCTGCTAGGCTGGGCCAGGCGAATTCCGCTCGGCTCAGGCAAGACCGGGCTGGGGCACCCGGTGGGGCTCCATGCTGGCTTGGTGTGGGGTTACTACCTGCTGGAGGTGGGCAATTTGCTGCTGCCCACGGGCCGTGTGCCCGCCTGGGTGACGGGTATCGACGGCAACCCCCTTGCCGGTCTGCTGGGGCTAGCGCTGCTGTCGGGTTTAGGTTTGCTGCTGTGGCGGTGGAGCCGCCCCTCTGTCCAGGGGGCGACTGGCACGATCCATCAGTAAGGTCTGGGAACAGCCGTTGGGTTCCCCCGACACATTTAAGTTGACTGTATTAGCGCGATGCTAACGCGACTAGGGCCGGAGGGAACTCCCTCCGGCCCTAGTCGCGTTAGCCCAGTTGTGCAGTCGCTAACCCGCCGCTACTGGCGCTGTTTGAAGGCGGCTAGCCACTCGCGCAGCTGGGCGGAGGCGACATCGCGCCCGCCGAGGCCAAAGGCAATGGCGATTGCCACGGCGATCGCCCCCAGCAGCAAGCCAAAGGCAAGGTTAACAATATCTGGAGCGACCCCCATCTGTTGCAGGGCCATCGCCCCCACAAAAATTAGAATTGCGATCCGAGCCGCCTGGGCCAGCACCCTAGACTGCCCAGTGCCCATGGCGTTAACCAGACGAAAGGCTAGGTTAGCCAGGTAGAGACCCACCGCAAACACCACCACGCCGCTCAGCACCCGCGCCCCAACCCGCAAAATTGCCCGCACAATATCGGTCAGCCCGGCAAAGTTGAGAATTTCCGTTGCCGTGACCGCCCCAAACAGCACGATCGCCACCAGGGTGATAATCCCTACGATCTCTGAAGGGGTGCGGCCCGGAGTTTGTACCGACGCCGTGGGGCGGCCTTCTGCATCTAGCCCCGCCTGCACCGTAGCCCCGGTACCCAGGTTTAACTCTGGCAGCCCGAGAATGCCCATGATGCTGTCAAAGCCAGCCCCCCGCAGCAGGCTGGTCACCAGGTCGGCCACAATCTTGCCCACAAAATAGGCGGCGGCAATCACCAACCCGGCCATAATTACCTGGGGAATAGCGGCCAGCACCCGCTCCAGCATCGAAATCGCTGGGGCAGAAATAGCCTCAATGTCAAGTTCATTCAGGGCCGCGACCACCGCCGGTATCAGCACCAGCACGTAGGCCACCATCCCCGCCAAATTCGATAGGGATATGCCTCCGGTGGTGGCACCTGGGGTCGCGGGCCTGAGGCCGAGACGAGCACCCAGCTGGTCAGCCCCCGCAGCCAGCAGCAGATTGGTCACCACACCGCGCACAATCCGGGCAATCACCCAGCCGATGGCCAGCACAATGCCCGCCGTCACAATGCGAGGAATCGCCTGCAGGAAGGAGTTAATCAACCCCTCTACCGGGGCCAGCAGCCCCGGCAGCTGTAGCGCACTCAAGATCAGCGGGATAAACAGCAGCAGAATAAACCAGTACAGCACGTTGCCTATGGTTTCGTTTAGCACCACGGGGCTGCTGCCCTGCTCTTGGCCGGTCTGCTGGGCTAGACGGTCATCTAGATTAAACCGGCCTAGGCCGTTGATCACTAGCGTCCTCACCAGGGTAGCGCACAGCCAGGCCACCCCTAGCAGCAGCAGCGCTCCGCCAATGCGCGGCAGATACAGAAAGATTTCATCGAGGAAATTGTTGAGCGGTGTAGACACCGCCGCTAGGTTGAGGGCGTTGAGCGACGCCACAATGGCAAACAGAAAAATTACCCAGTAGACCAGCGTTGACACCCATTTCTCAATGGGTATCGGGCGGTCAGACTGGGAGCCCGCAGCCCAGTTGGCGATGCGGTTATCCAGATTGGTTTGATTTAGCAGCTTGCGCACCACTAGGGCCGCTACGGTAGCGACCAGCCAGCCCAGCAGCAGCAGCGCGATCGCCCCGACCAAGCTCGGCAAAAACTGCCCTAGCTGGTCTGAGGCCTCCTGCAAAAATTGGTTGGGAGAAGTGCCGGTGGTAACCGAGGGATCATCGGTAGATCCCGGCGTCTGAAGTAACGTTAGGGGGTAAACATTAATCATGGTGTGGTGGTTGAAAGCATCCTGAAACAGTAGCGTGGCAGACCCACCTTGATATAGGTTTGGCAGGGTAAAGACAATCGCCACAACAACATTGGCAGTTGTCTAGCAGTTATCTAGCAGTTGTCTAGCAGTTATCTAGCAGAAGATAACTTGCCAAGTTCAACCCTTGGATGGATTGATTCTGATTTGGCTACCTGCTATCGGTCAATATTTGACTATTACCGTCGATTTCCCTAGAAATCATTGTCCCGAGGTGATTCTCTCAGGAGTTCGTCAAGATGTCTACCCACCAAAGGTTTGAGCACCGTATTTCCATTCGCGCCAGCCCCACCACCGTCGAGCAGTGCCTAACTCGCCAAGACTTGATGCACCGCTGGCTCAACCCGGCCCTGCGCTGCGAACCCATCGGTGACTGGAGCACCGCCCTGGGTGCCAAAAGCCGGTTTGTAATTCAGATACCCCTGTGGGAGCCTGCTCTAATCAGCACCGTGGTCGAGCGAGAACCCGGCCTTATCGTCTGGGCTTTTGAAGGATTTTTTAACGGCCGCGATCGCTGGGAATGCCGCCCCGACAGTGGCTCAACTCAGCTGCTGAATCGTTTCGAGTTTGAGATTCCTAATCCGCTCGTAAGGAACGGATTCCACTGGTTTGCCGCTCGCTGGACAGAGCGCGACATGGCAGCCCAACTCCAGCGCCTCAAGCAGGTAGCCGAAACCCAATTAGATAATGCTAAAGGCTGATGCTAGGGACTCGCAAATTTATTAAGATCACAACGCCATTCCCGTGTTCGCGGAGCGAGGCCAGAGGTCTATGGCGGGAATCCATCAGATCTTGCAAGTATCTAGACCAGCGATAAAAATATTTGTATAAGAAAATTCCAGAAAATAAAGATGCCAGCCCCGTCAAGGTGGGGCAAATTTAAGGGTCGATCCTTTGGATTAGCCGTTGAGCCTAGGACTTCTAGTCCTAGGCTCAACGGCTAATCCTCTGAAGAGGATTGGGAGACGAGTTTCCTAGTCTGCTTTAGCAGACTTTTGCTATGAGCTAGGGGGGCACTCCCTAGGGTTGTCGCTTCTAAGTCCTAAGGCGGCTCAGAAACTTAGCTGGAGGTCGTTTGGGCTGCCAACATTTGCTTGAGCTTTTCAAGCTCGCTGGCCCACCTGGGGTCAGGCTGGGCAGACGTGCTGGCAGCAACAGCTGGCTCAGACTTACGGGCACCCCCGTTTTTGGTAGATTGCTTGCTGCCGCTATCAGCAGTGGGGCGAGCATCAGCTTCTCCCTCGGGCTTTGTCCTAGGGAGCGCCTTTTCGAGCTTGAGGGGCATATCAGCGACAACTTGACCGTTCAACTGCTCGACAATTTCGTCAGCCTTTTCGTCAGTCTTGACTGTAACAAAGCCAAATCCCCGACATTTGCCAGTTTTCTTGTCAGCAATCAGCTTCACAGATACTAAGTCGTCATTGAAAGCCGAAAAAACGCTTTCAAACTCTTCCCGCTCTAAATCTTTAGAAAGATTGCCGACGTAAAGGCGAATTGACATTTGAGTTACCTCTGGTGTTCTAAAA
The DNA here is from genome assembly GCA_038256265.1 of Phormidesmidales cyanobacterium. Lineage (GTDB taxonomy): Bacteria > Cyanobacteriota > Cyanobacteriia > Phormidesmidales > Phormidesmidaceae > Nodosilinea. The sequence continues at coordinate 12,356 of JBBSKN010000018.1, read as the reverse complement.
CAAAAGGCAAATAAATCGATAACGATAGCCTTGCCCAATGAAGTTGACAGTTATAGGTTAATGGCCTTCCATAGACAAACTGACCGACTTAACCAATCCTACCTAGACTCATATCCCGTAAATTAGACGAGTTAGTAAAATCCTGCTTGAGCGCTAAAATTTATTCCCTTGATTAGCTTAACAAATTCTCGTTTTGCAGGCTGACGTACGAATTAATAATTTTTAGGACTGACTAAAATATCCGCTCTATCTGCCAATTCCTTAGTCCATGTCCACTTGGCAAGAAATCCACTTAGAACGTTCCAACTAAATACTTGTCCGTGATCTCACCGCGACTGACCCAACGGGCCGAGTTCGCGTCCTTAGAAGGCATGTTTTTTAGTTGGGATACTCTTAGCAGAAAAATTTGGCAAAAAATACTCAACGAAAATTCCTTTAGCCAATCGATTCAAGCAATCAAACTAAAATCCCAGAAGCCAGCTTGCCAATACATCTCTCTAAAGAGAGAGTTGTTGACGCTGGGGGTATACGGTTGGGAGCAGCCTGCCTAAGCCAAAACAGGCTAACTGCCATAAGCTGCGCCACCCATTAAAGTAACACGGTATCTACCCCTCACTCTCGTCACTCGTTGAGGCAAATTTGACCCATAAGTAAAAACCAGCCGGTGGGGGCTGGTTCATTTGCTGTGTTGAGAGTAGGAGAACCCATTGCCTAACAACCCTTTGCAATTAACCCGTAGGAATTAGCCAGGGAAACCAGGTATGCGTTTCTGTAAATTAATGTAACATTGACCGAGATTTATTGCAACATAACTTTGTATGCTAAGCCCAGCTCGGGATCGGTAGTTCTCCTACAGGTGGAACTCTATTCCTGGGCATGGATGAAGTTTGCCGTTGGTTCATGGTGGTGGGGTTAGCCACCTCTAAAGATAATGCCAATGCCGATTAGGCTGCTGCCGAGGCTGATGAGCGTAGCCCATATCGGTCCGTAGGTCGTGAAGGGGTGGCGCTGATCCAGGTATATCTGATGAATATCTAGCCAGATCATGCCTCCCCCGTGGCGTCCCCAGCCGGTTGCCGTCACCCTGCGACCAATCCAATCCTGGGGATGATTGCGGCTTTGCAGCCACCCCTGCAGGCTGCCTAGGGGCAGTGGGTTAACCAACCTAACGCATCCCGATGAATCTTCCAGATAGAGGTCTTGGCAGCCCCAGTTGCCAAGACCAGAGCTACCCCGCAGCGTACCGCGCAACATCACCGGCTGGCCCCGTACCGGTAGCGGCGAGGGACTTTGCAGCAGGGTGGCGACGGCATCGGCGTCGCTACCCCTGGGCGGGCCTTGGGCCTCAGGGAATAGTGGGTTGATGCGCAGCAGCAGCCCCAGCCCCAGCCCTAACCACAGCCCTCCCCAAAGAATGCTGGGATCTTGATAGAGCCAGCTGAGGCGCTGCCAGCCAAGTCGATTGACAATGCCGCCTAAAAACCACAGCCCCATGGACAGGCCGCCGCCCAGCAGGAGGCCGGCTAGGGGACCTTTTTGCAGAAACAGCAGCGGTAGGGAGACTTGAGGGGGCGAGGCGGGGAATAGATCTTGGGGGGCTACCCCTGGTTGCCCCAGCAGCAGGCTCTCCTGGTTGAGCCAGAGCAGACGTTCTCCCAGGGGGATGTGGGAGGCGTTAACTCGCAGCCACTGCCGATAGGGGTTGAGGCCCTCTGTCGTCATCAGCACTTTTGCAAGGGCGGTGCGATTCTCGGTAGTACTGATTTCTGGCGCAGGGATTTCTGGGATGCTGGTTTCTGGCACACTGGTCAGCAAACTACCTGGGGTAATGGCCTGGCGGCTGCTGAGGGGCATTAAGACTTCCAGGCTGCTGTGCAGGGGGTGCAGGGTGCCCCGCTGCCGAAGATGGGCTGCGATCGCCTCAGTCAGTTCCAGTAGCCCCTCGCTCAGGTGGTCTGGGTGTCGAGTCAGGGCTACGGTGCGGCGATCGCCCCAGCTACCGCACAGCCGCGACAGCCACAGCACCAGCTGCCTAAGCAGCCAAAACAAACCGTAGAAAAGGCTGGCCCCAACGCCCAAAAGATTGCGAGCCAGAGGCTGACTGAGGCCGTCTCCCACCTGGGCTAGCCATCGATAGCCATTGTGCAGCAGCAGCAGCGGCAGCCCTACCGCCGACAGCACCGGCAGGCTGCCGTTGATCATGCGGGCCAGTTCGTAGCTGTAGAGGGCCGTCAAGGCTTGATCAGAGCATCGGTCTAAAAACCCTTGGCTGACTACGATACGGGTGTTGCGGGGCAGCCAGCCATAGCTAAAGCACAGGGGGGCCGGGTCAGGAATCAGGCGTAGCTCTGGCAGCTGCCAGCCCCGCTGGCGGCATGTCTGGCGCAGTAAGCGCAAGACATTGGGGTGTTTCGCCTGAAGCTGACGGAGCGACAACGATTGCTGACGATGCCAAAACGCTAGGGCATAGTCCATAATCCATGGGCTGGCCAAGGCCAGCAGCACAGCGGCACCGACAATCCACGGCGTATAGGTCTGATAGGCTCCCGGCAGGCTCAGCCGCACGGGCCATCGCACCCACCGCAGCCCACTGTCTAAGGTTTTCAGGGCAGCATGAAACGCCCAGTTGATCACCCAGAGGAGCGCGATCGCCGTTCCCCCCTGTCCTAGCCACAGAGTCAACGGACGCTGCGGCAACGCTTTCTGTCTCTGGGTGGGGAAGGTTAACTTTTGAGCTGGGTGGGGTGCGGGTTGAGCCGCCGCAGCGTTGGCTTGGTTAAACGGGCTAGGTGGCCCAGGGAGGGGTAGCTCTGGTTCAGCCTGCTCTTCACCAGGGCTTTGATTGAGCTGCTGAAAGTGAAATAGTGATCGATGGGTAGAGGTCGCCGATAACTCCTCTGCGTCACCGGCACCCGATGTAGTCCTGGCCGGTTTGGCCAGAACTTTGGATGTCTGCGGAGCAGAGACCTGGACCGGAGGCCGATCAGCAGATTGAGGTGGGATCTGGGAGGGCCGCTGAGGCGAGCTGGCAGGAGCTTCTAGGGGCACAAATCCGCTTAAATCTGGCTCCGCTGGGTCGTCCGCCGATTCAGGATTTTGCTGAGTAGCTGAATCCGGCTGGGGCTGCTGAGACAGCTGCCGCAAAACCTGCTCCGCCCATTGCCGAGCCTGGGGTGAGGAACTGGCGAGCAGTGGTTGACACAGGCGGCCTGCCTGATCGCTCTGCCCCAGACGCTGATGCACGCGCACCTGCCCCATCAGCGCTTTGACGTAGTGGGGCGAGCTGGGCGGCAGCTGCCCCAGGCGCTGAAATAGGCCCAGGGCCTGGTCATACTTTTGGCCTTTGAAGGCCGCCACCGCCTGTTGGTAGACCTGCTCTGCCGACCGGCTGGGGCGACGGTCAGAGTTAGCCGCAGAGGCCGGGTTGGAATCAGAAGCCTTGGAGTCTATGGGCTCGGCCATACGCCACTGTAGAGAGACAAAAGAAAGAGAGACAAAAAAGTACAAAAGTGAAATAGAAGAGTTCAAGCATAACCAACTATTGCCATTCTGTTCTTTTCGCCTATCCTTCCATAAAAGACAAGAACGCAAGACAATTGAGAATGTCTACCCTGACAGAGGGTTAGGGTTGCCCTCTAGACTAAGAATTAATATTTATGTTCACCCGTCTATGATTGCCCTGAGCTTGTTTATTGCCAGTTTTGCGGCCTGGTTTCTCAGCATGATGGCGGGGGGCGGCAGCCCGTTTATTCTGATTCCGATGATTTCGCTGCTGCTTGGGGCGCAGGCGGTGGCCCCGGTGATTACCACTGGGCTGCTGCTGGGCAATGCCCAGCGGGGGCTGGTGTTTTGGCCCCATGTCGACTGGCGGGTCACCGCCTGGTACGTACCGGGGGCCACGGTAGGCGCGCTGATCGGCTGCTATGGGTTGACCCAGATCCACGTAGAGGGGCCCCAGCTGCTGCTGGGGCTGGGGCTGCTGCTCATGGTGGTCAACTATCTGCTGGCACCCAAGGAAAGCCAATTCACGGTTAAAATCTGGCACTTCTTGCCTCTGTCTTTTGTAAATGCCATTGGCTCTGGGCTGATTGGCAGCACCGGCCCGGTGATGAACCCGATATACCTCAGCTATGGCCTAGAAAAAGAGGCCATGGTAGCGACCAAGGCGATCAATAAGGTGGCGCTGCACTTAGTTAAATTAGGGGCCTACGCTGTCTTTAGCAATCTCAACCGCGAATATTTGGCCTATGGACTCATCATTGGACTGGGAGCTATACCGGCCAACTGGCTGGGTAAGCGGGTGCTAGAAAAGATTTCGGCCCAGCAGTTTCAGCAGCTGGTGTTTGCCTTCGTGGCCTTTAGCGGCGTCGCCATGATCTGGCAGCAGCGCCGCTTTCTAACGGTCTGGTTCATGTAGTGATCCCTTAGATTGACCGCTGAGCCTAGGACTTCTAGTCCTAGGCTCAGCGGTCAAAATCCTCTGAAGAGGATTGGAACTCAGTTCCCCAGTCTGCTTTAGCAGACTTTTGTTATGAGCCAGGGAGTTCACTCCCTGGTGGTTGTGGCTTCGGCTCGTTTAGATCCAGCAGCGTTTCTACCAAGCCGTAGAGCGCAATTTCATCGGCTCCCGCCAGCTGACGGTCTTTAAGATCGGTTAGCCCCCGAGCCAGGTGTGTCGCTCGGGTTTTGTAGTCGCGGTGGGCGGTGAGCATATCTTCAAAGATGGACTGCTCAATTTCGACCCGGTTTTGGCCGTCGTTGAGGGGCGTTTGGTAGGCCACATCCTCGACGTCGTATTTGATCAGCACTACTAGGGCGCTGCAGGCGGCTTTGATCGCCTCTTGGAGACGGCGGGTGTCTAACTCTAGGCGGTCAAACCCCACCTGGCCGCTAATCTTTAGCTCCAGAATTGGGGGGGTATCGCCCTGGTGCTGGGCGACGGAGGCGATCGCCCGCTCCATCGCCATCTCAGTCAACTGATCGAGGCTCTCCTGCCCCTTTGCGACTAGCTCCACCCGAGTGATCGGCCGCTGAAAGTAGTCGGTCTGAAGCTGGGCATCAACGCCTTGGGGCGATAGCTCCACTAGATAGGCCCCGCGGTCATAGCGGCTTTCGTCCACGTTGTTGGCCTCCAGGGAGCCGGGATTAAAAACCCACCCCTCGACAGCGTACTGCTTGTGGATATGGCCCAGGGCCAGGTAGTCTACTCCGGCCTTTTTGAGCGGCAGCAGCTCGGTATAGCGCAGCGCCCCAGCGTAGCGAGCAATTTGCCCCTCTAGCCCGTGGTGAAACATTAGCACCGTGTGGCTGGGGCCGGAGGGGAGCTGCTGGATCGAGGCAGCCAGCAGCTCGATGGCGCGCGGGGCTGTGGCCCCGTACCAGTTTGAGCCAATCACCCGCACGCCGCAGGGCAGATCGATGTAGCCGCCGGAGCGGGTTTGCTCACTCCACGGCGGCAGACGATTTTCGGCATTGGCCCCGTCGTTGGGTTCTAAGAGCTTGAGCAGATTCCACTCCGAGAGATACTTGAGCCAGCTGGTGCGAGTGCCGTAGGGTCGGTTATCGTGGTTGCCCTCAATGGCCAGCACCGGAATGTTGGCATCTTTGAGGGCCTGGAGGCAGACCTGGGCCTGGTTGAGGGTAGCGGGCTTGATATTGCGGTGCTCGAAGAGGTCACCGGCGATCGCCACAAAATCTACTCTTTCCTCAATGGCGTAGCGCTCCACCACCGTTTGCAGGGCGCGAAAAAAATCTTTTGTCCGCTCGGGGGTGTCGTAGCGGTCATACCCCAGGTGAATGTCGGCTATGTGGAGAAACTTCGGCATCGGCCTGTCCGCAACGCTACTTCCTCAGCCTAAGAGTATTCCATCTAAATAAACGTCCCCTTCGGGGTCGCAAATTGGGCCCGTTGGGCCTGTTGCCGTAAAACTCTGGATAAGTATTTAGCTGGAACACTCTAGTACCGATTGTGGATTTTGGCCTGGCGATAAAAAAAATCCTGGCCTTCAGCTCTGCTGTCGCAGTCTTCCTGCCCCCAGACACCATGGCCTCCCCTAACCGGGATCCCCGCAGGACGGGATGCCTAGACTAGAGACGATTCGGTCGCTAGCGCTTCCAATCGTTTTTGCTGGTCGCGGCTCACGCAGGACTGCACCAAATCGTCAATATCCCCCTCCAGCACCGGGGTGAGGGTGAAGTTTTGGTTGATACGGTGGTCGGTGACCCGGTTGTCTTTGTAGTTGTAGGTGCGAATTTTTTCAGAGCGTGACCCGCTACCCACCTGGGAGAGACGCAAGGAGGAGACCTCCTCCTGCTGTTCTTGGGTTTTGATATCAAACAGCTTGGCCCGCAGGATCTGCATGGCCCGCTCCCGGTTCTTCAGTTGCGATCGCTCTTCGGTACAAAACACCCGAATGCCCGTGGGCTTGTGAATCAGGTCAACCGCCGTCTCGACCTTGTTGACATTTTGGCCGCCCGCCCCGCCTGATCGCGCCGTGGTCAGTTCAATATCCTTGGGGTCGATCTTCACTTCCACCTCATCCACCTCGGGCATAATCGCCACAGTGGCGGTGGAAGTATGGACGCGGCCCCCAGCCTCGGTAACGGGCACCCGCTGCACGCGGTGAACTCCGGCCTCAAACTTAAGCTGACTGTAGACGCGATCGCCCGCAATCTCGAGAATCGCCTCCTTAACCCCGCCCATGTCTGCTGACGACTCGCTAAGCAGCTTCACCTTCCAGCCCTGGGTTTCGGCGTAGCGAGAATACAGCCTGACTAAATCGCCCGCCCAAATGCTGGCCTCATCGCCCCCGGTACCGGCGCGAATCTCCAACATGATGTTTTTATCGTCGTTGGGGTCGCGCGGCAGCAGCAGCACCTTTAGTCGAGCCTCTAACTCCGCCAGGGTCTTCTCTAGAGACGAGACCTCTAGAGCCGCCATCTCCTTCATCTCAGGATCGCCACTGGCTTCTTTATAGATCTCTCGGGCACCGGCCAACTCCTCGCCAGTCGCCCTCCAATCGGTGTAGGTGTTCACCGTTTCTTCTAGAGAAGAGCGAGACTTGGCGATACGCTGAAACTCATCGGGATTGCTGGCGACATCAGGGTCACCTAGCCTCCGAGTTAGCTCCTGGAACGTTTGCTCCACAGAGTTGAGTTTTTCAATTAAGTACGCCTCAGCCATAGTCTCCCCTTGTTCGCCATCCTAGCCCGCTCTGTCTGCTCTAAGCGCAGAGGCTAGGCGTTGTCGGCGTCGGTTTTTTCGGCGCTGGTTTTTTCAACATCCGTGCTCTGGGGGGCAGCGGTATCGGCCATACCGTACTTACGCATGAAGCGCTCCACCCGGCCCTCAGTGTCAATAATCTTCTGAGTACCCGTGTAAAAAGGGTGGTTGCCCGACCACACGTCTACGCTTAGCTGGGGTTTGGTCGAACCCACAGTCATAATCTCTTTACCGTCACAAAAGACCTTGGCTTCGGGATACCAGGTGGGGTGAATATCAGGCTTTGCCATAATAATGGGTTAACAACAACATCAACAGCAGAAAAAAGGGGGCTCAGGCGATCCTTTGAGTAGCAATCTTGGCTAGATTTCCAACAAGAAATGCCTGAGCCATCTAAATAAATCTAACGTTTGGAGAACTGAGGTGCCTTACGGGCTTTCTTCAGACCGTACTTGCGACGCTCCTTAGCCCGAGGATCACGGGTTAAGTATCCTTCAACTTTTAGAGGCTTACGGTTTTCTGGGTCAAGCTCACACAGCGCCCGAGCCACACCGAGGCGAATGGCATCGGCTTGGCCGGTCAGCCCGCCCCCTTTAACGTTAACTAAAATGTCGTAGGCATTCTCTAAGCCCAGCACTTCCAAGGGAGCCTTAGTGGCGTTGAGGTAGGCCGGGTTATACTGCAAATAATTGTCGCCAGGGCGCTTATTGATTACCAGCTGGCCGTTGCCGGGTACTAGGCGCACCCGCGCAACAGATGTCTTGCGGCGACCGGTGCCCCAGTAAACAGCCCGTTCAGATTGATCGGTAGCCTGCATTATTTAGCCTCTCCAGGAATGGTGTTTACAGCGTGAATTTCAGGGTTTTGAGCCTGGTGGGGATGCTCTGGCCCAGCGTACACCTTGAGCTTGGTGAACTGCTTACGGCCCAAAGAATTCTTGGGCAGCATACCCTTGACCGCCTGCTCAATGATGCGCGCAGGAATGCGGGTCTGAAGCTTGTCAAAGGTCTCTACTTTCATGCCACCCGGTCGCCCGGAGTGACGCCGGTAGAGCTTCGTGGTGAACTTGCGCCCAGTGACGACCACTTTCTCAGCATTGATCACGACGACAAAATCGCCCGTGTCCATGTGAGGGGTAAAGGTAGGCTTATTTTTGCCCCGTAGAATCGTTGCAATTTCAGTGGACAACCGTCCTAGGCGCTGACCCTCAGCGTCGATAACGTGCCACTGCCTTTGAATGGAGTCGGTGGGAGGAACGTAGGTCTTAGTAGTCATAACGCTTGAGCTGCCTTTCTTGGATGAACCACACTTAAATAAAACAGGAAATAAAACAAGTTAAACAAAACAGAATCTCAGGCCACAACCGATCCCCAGAAAAAGTGGGGCTGAGTGTCAAACCAGACCTCCGGAGCAAAGGGCGGGTCGTCGTAGCCCACCCTGAGCAGGCACAACCCCCGGGCCGGAGCCGCGTACTTGACCCGCTGCCGCTGCCGCTGCTGCCACAGCTGACCAAACTCTGCGATCGCCAGCTCCCCAGTACCCACCTTAACCACTAGGCCCATGATTAGCCGCACCATGCCGTAGAGAAAGCCCTTCGCCTGAAGCTCAACCGTGAGGAAGGTATCCTGGCGACGGCATTCGGCGGCCTGCAAATCTACCCAAGAGTGAGACTTGCCCGACCTGGCCCGGTGAAACGCCGCCATGTCGTGGTGACCCACCATGGCATCTAGTGCCCCCTGAATCTTGCCCTGATCCAGGTGCTGCCGGTAGTAGTGCCACACAAAGGGCCGCACAAATAGGTTGGGCCGTTCCCCCGTGTAAAGGGTGTAGCGGTAGCGTCGCCAGCAGGCTGAAAACTGCGCGTGCCAGGTGTCAGCTACCCTCGCCGAGGCGCGAACCAAAACATCTTCGGGCAGGCGAGCATTGAGCACATCGGCCCAGCGGTGAGCCGGAATAAAGTCGGGGGCATCAAAATGAGCCACCTGAGCTGCCGCATGCACTCCAGTATCGGTACGACCTGCTCCGCTGAGGCGCACGTCATACCCTAGTACCGAGTGAATGGCGGCCTCAATTTCTCCCTGCACCGTGCGGGCATTAGGCTGCCACTGCCAGCCGTGAAGATTGGTGCCCACATACTGCACCACCAAAGCCACCCGCTGAGTTGACTGGGCAAACTCAGCAGGCTGGCTTTCTAAGCTGCGCTGTATGGGCGAGGGCTTCTCCATGGATGGCGGTCAAACACTAGCAAATAACAAAATCAAACGGACAGACGAGTCGTTTCGGTCAACTCTTAAGTCAACACCGCTTAGGTCAACTCAATGATGGCCATCTCAGCGTTGTCTCCTCGACGGCTAACGGTTCTAACAATGCGGGTATAACCACCGTTGCGAGAGCCGTAGCGTTCGTCAGCTTGGCTAAACAGAGCGTGCACAAGCTGCTTGTCGTAGATGTAGCCCATAGCCTGCCGACGAGCCGGCAGAGAACCGTCCTTAGCTAGGGTAATCATGCGGTCAGCCTCTTCCCGCACGGCCCTAGCCCTGGCCTTGGTGGTAGTGATGCGACCGTGGCGAATTAACTCCGTGGTCAGGGAGCGAAGCAGAGCCTTACGCTGGTCTGCGGGCTTCCCGAGTTGATGAACGCGACAGCGATGGCGCATGGTACTGAACTCAGATGAACAACAAAAATTAAAATCAGCGGGAACAGTCGGCAATAAAGCAGCTGGCCTAAGCTAGACGAGCAGGCCAAGCTACTGAAGCTAAGCCGTCTTAGACGCCTTTTCCAGCGGCAGAGTAATACCCAATCGCTCTTGCAGGGCCTCAATCACCTCTTCGGCAGACTTTTGGCCAAAGTTTTTGATCTCTAGTAGGTCTTCCTGACTGAAATCGAGCAGATCCGCCACAGAGTTTATTTGGGCGCGCTTTAAACAATTGTAGGCTCGCACCGACAGCCGTAGTTCCTCAATGGGGATCTGGTTATTAGGGTCTTCTTCTTTGACTTCTTCGTCAAACTTAGGCTCAAGGGTGACATCCTTAAGCGGCATGAACAAAGACACCAAAATATCGGCAGCTTGGCTAATTGCCTGCTGAGGAGTAATGCTGCCATTGGTCCAGATGTCCATAGTTAGCTGATCGCGCTGTATGGAACCTGAAACAACTACTTCATCAACGGTGTAGTTGACCTTCTTGACCGGCATGAAGACCGAGTCAATTTGAATGAAATCTAAGGCAGTGGCATCATCTTTACTGCGAACCACGGCTCGGTAACCCTGACCCCGTTCAATTCTAAACTCCATTTCCAAGGTGTAGCCCTCGGCCACAGTCGCTATGTACTGCTCTGGATCAACGACTTCTACTTCGGAAGGTAGTTCAAAATGCCCAGCAGTGACGCGAGCCGGCCCCTGCACTAAAAGACGGCCAATTTGAGGTTGGCTAGAATAGCTCCTCAAGGTGACCTCTTTCATATTCAGAAGAATATCTAGGACATCTTCTCGTACGCCAGTAATAGTAGAAAATTCGTGGGTCGCACCGGCAATTCTCACTGCGGTAATAGCCACCCCTTCAAGGTTGGAGAGCAGCACGCGCCGAAGGGCGTTACCTACAGTAGTGCCCTGGCTCCGCTCTAGAGGTTCGATGACAAAACGACCGTACTGAGTCTGATCGTCTTGGACAATAGACTCTACGCAATCAACATGAAACTGTGCCAAAATCCTGCCTCCCTTAAATCTCGCGACAGATGGGGCTCGCGAGAGACCCGGCCAATGATACTTCTAACCCCTAAACTCGGCGACGCTTGGGCGGACGACAGCCATTGTGAGGAATGGGAGTCACGTCTCGAATTAGAGTAATTTCTAACCCAGCTCCCTGAAGTGCGCGAATAGCAGTCTCTCGACCAGCACCAGGGCCGCTCACCATGACTTCAAGCTGGCGCATGCCTTGATCCATGGCCCGACGAGCTGCACTATCTGCCGCTGTCTGAGCGGCAAAAGGAGTACCTTTTTTTGCTCCTTTAAAACCACTGGAACCGGCTGACGCCCAGGAAATAGCTTCCCCGGACTGGTCGGTGATGGTAACAATGGTGTTGTTAAAAGTGGAACGAATATGGGCCACCCCACTGGGAATATTCTTCTTACTCTTGCGGGGTCCGGTCTTGCGGGTTGGTTTGGGCATGGCGTTGTCACTAAACTCTATGTTCGACGAAACTTGAGGCGTTAAGGAGAGGCCGCTTGCTCAGGAGAGCGTAAGCCCAGCTGGGCAAGCGCAGACTGGTAAACAGTCAGAGAAACTCGCTATCCGGGTCAGCGAGCTCTGTTCATGCCAAAACCCCGAACCCCAAAGGAGATTAAGGGCGTAGGGCTGAACCTACTTGCGAGGAGCTTTCTTCTTGCCCGCAACGGTGCGACGAGTACCGCCGCGACGAGTGCGAGAGTTGGTGCGGGTGCGTTGCCCTCGCACTGGCAATCCAGCCCGGTGGCGCCGTCCCCGATAGGAACCAATGTCCATCAGCCGCTTGATGTTCATGCTCTCAAGCCGCCGTAGATCACCCTCTACCTGGTAATCGCTCTCAACGGAATCCCGAAGCTTGGCTACATCCGCATCGGATAGGTCTTTTATCCGCACATCGGGGTCCACTCCGGTTTTAGCCAGAATTTCCTTAGAACGGGTTAAACCGATACCGTAGATATAGGTCAAGCCGATTTCAACTCGTTTGTCGCGCGGTAAATCCACGCCTGCTATCCGTGCCACCTTAACTATCTCCCCCAATACTTGGTTGTAACCATGCAGCCCATTTCGGGCTACTCAGTATCTTGGTATCTTTAACTTGCCACTCTTGTCGGGCCAATACTACCCCGACCTTCAAAAGCCTTATACAAAAACTAGAACAACCTGTTCTCAGTCAATATACTCAGCGCTACTTGACACTTTTTAATGAACAGACCATCAGTTGATGGCTCATCAATGCCAGGCAGACTTATCCCTGACGCTGCTTATGCTTAGGGTTTGAACAAATCACCATGACTCGGCCACGACGGCGAATCACTCGACACTTATCGCACATTTTGCGAACAGACGCACGGACTTTCATGTCCAACTCGCACTTCACTACAGAATTGCTATGCTAGCAAACTGACGCCAGC
>JBBSKN010000017.1:0-47489 GCA_038256265.1 Phormidesmidales cyanobacterium | reverse complement strand
CTCTTTGACCATCCGTTTCCTGACCTCTTTGAGTCTGTCTTGAGTACTTTTACAGAGTTACCTATGCCTAGACGGGCTACTTCGTCACAACAGCCCCATCCCTGGTACGGACAACCTGTCCCGGCTTAAGTTGATACCCTATAAATCCACTCGTGTTTTAGCAAGACACAGGCCAACAACGCCCATTCACACAGTGAATCAGCCCCCCATTTCGCCCGTGGGTTTTACAGCGAAGCCGTTACCGTTTCCCGCTGGGGATGGATGGCTTGCCCGGTCTGCAACGCCGTATACAGCCGGTTGAGGGCGTGCAGGTAGGCGTGGGCCGAGGCCACCACAATGTCGGTATTCGCCGCATGGCCCGAAAACACGCGATCGCCATGGCGAATGCGAATGGTGACTTCCCCCAGCGCGTCGATGCCCTCCGTCACCGACTGTACTGAAAACTCAATTAGCTGGTTGGGAATATCGACCACCCGGTTGATTGCCTTATAGACCGCATCCACGGGGCCGGTGCCGATCGCCGCATCCATCAGCTCTTGGCCCTCGGGGGTGCGAATAGTGACCGTGGCGGTGGGCTTGGCGCTGTCGCCGCAGGAAACCTGCACCAGGTCGAGGTGAAAGTGCTCTGGGGCCTGCTGGGTTTCGTCGTTGACAATCGACTCAATATCCCAGTCGGTGATTTCTTTTTTCTTGTCGGCCAGTTCTTTAAACCGCAAAAAGGCGCGGTTGAGGGCCTGGTCGTCTAGCTCGTAGCCCAGCTCTTGCAGGCGGGTGCGAAAGGCGTTGCGGCCCGAGTGTTTGCCCAGCACAATCTGGTTGTCGGTGAGGCCGATGGAGGTGGCATCCATGATCTCGTAGGTGAGCTTGTTTTTGAGCACGCCATCTTGGTGAATGCCCGACTCGTGGGCAAAGGCATTGGCCCCGACGATCGCCTTGTTGGGCTGCACAAACATGCCGGTCAGGTTCGACACTAGGCGCGAGGTCTTGTAGATCTGGCGGGTGTCAATGTTGGTGAGGGGCGCTTCCGACTCGGCGGGGCGACCCAGAAAGGGGTTGTAGAAGGCGCGGCGCACGTGCATGGCCATCACCAGTTCTTCGAGGGCGGCGTTGCCCGCTCGCTCACCAATGCCATTGATGGTGCATTCCAGCTGGCGCGCGCCAGCCTTCACCGCTTCGAGAAAGTTGGCCACCGCCAGGCCCAGGTCGTTGTGACCATGGACAGAGATCACCGCCTGGTCAATGTTCGGCACGTTGGCTTTGATGCCGCGAATCAGCTCGCCAAATTCGCTTGGCGTCAGGTAGCCCACGGTGTCAGGGATATTGACAGTGGTGGCCCCAGCCGCGATCGCCGCCTCCAGCACCTGATACAAAAACTCGGGGTCAGAGCGGCCCGCATCTTCGGGCGAAAACTCGACATCGTCGGTGAAGGTCTTGGCGTAGGCCACCATTTCGGGGGCGATCGCCAGCACGTCTTCCCGGCTCTTGCGCAGCTTGTACTGCATGTGAATGTCAGAGGTAGCCAAAAACGTGTGAATCCGCCCTTTGGCGGCGGGCTTAATTGCTTCCCCCGCCCGTTCGATATCGCCCCTGGTAGCGCGGGCTAGACCGCAGATGGTGGGGCCCTGTTCTGTGCCCACTTCTCGGGCAATTTTTTGCACCGCCTCAAAGTCGCCGGGGCTGGCAAAGGGGAACCCGGCTTCGATAATATCAACCCCCAGCCGGGCCAGCTGCTTGGCAATCACCAGCTTTTCTTCGACATTGAGGGTCGCCCCCGGCGACTGCTCGCCGTCCCGCAGGGTGGTATCAAAGATCAAGATGCGATCGGGGCTGGGCGGGTTGCTCATGGTGACTCCCACGGGGTGAACAGTGGTGAATGTATCGGTTCTAACTATTCTATCGGCACAAAGTCGGATTCCCTACGACTTAGCCAGGGGATTTTGAGCGATCGCTGACACAGCCGCCGCCGCTAGAGGAAATTTCTGCCCAGCCAACGCCTAACCCACCTAAAAACAGGTCTCCCCTGCCGGTTCGATGGCGATCAAACCAGCAGGGGAGACCTATAAAGAGTAGATGGGCCCTAGCGCCCTGCTGACGTGAGGAGGTTAGTTTCTCCAGTCAGAGGCTTGCATTCTCAGAATTTGGTTAACACTGTTGATGTAATCTTGATCGTCCATGAGAGCGCTGCTGATGTAGCCCTGGTTGATAGCCGCTTCAACAATGTTACGACCCTCAGCATTGCCTCGGCGCGCCTTATGAACCGAGTAATCATTACTGTTGTCCTGGTCTAGCCCACCCCTGATCGCTATATAGGCCAGTTGGAACGGGCTCACTAGATCAGGGGAGAGAGCCGCACCCATGCCCATGTTGTTAAACTGAGTGCTGGGCATCGAGGTTTGCCCAGGGGTTCGCATCTGCCCAGAGTTGGGAGATTGTCTAGGGACTTGGTTGCCCGGATTTTGTCCAGGTACTCGCTGAGGAGCCTGGTTGGGAGCCTGGCCGGGAGTTTGGTTCATCCCACCAGGGGTTTGCATCTGCCCAGGGATTTGGGTCTGGCTGGGGGTCTGAGATTGTAAAGTCTCTTGGGTATTGGCAAAGGTGGCAGGCGCAATTACACCTGTGAGAACAAGTGCTGAAATTGTTCCTATAGATAGTCGTTTCATGGCAAACCTCAAAAATTGGATTTTATGCAAGATTCTTTTGTTGTTAGAAATCAGCAAAAGAATCTTGACTTGTGGCCTGAAAATCTTTACACAATGTTTTTTCGACGCTTTTCTCTAAAGCGAAAGAGTGTTGCTTAGAGAATCGAGAAAAAGACAAGAGATAAAGCTCTGAACTCCACAAGCTCTTATTTCAAGTTAAGAGTAATTTTACAAAGTGAAGTCTTTCGCAGGGAGGAGATGATCCCCATGCATTTGAAAGATCTCTTTGAAGATGAACATCCAAGAGGAAATCATCTGCTCAATAAAAAAGGATAGATATTAGTTGGGGCGATCGCCGCCCCCCAACTAATATCCATCCTCCGACAGTGCCCTGTTGAAAACCGCTAGCTAACTGTGCCTATTGCCATTGCCCCTCTCCGCAAGGAGGGGCGTTTATTCTATAGTGCGATCGCTCGGTGCTTTAGATTTAGTTCAAAGCATCTACCCTATAGCCGAGCCATTTTCCCTCTGGGGTAGTGGCCTACAGCAAAAATCGAATCCCCACGTAGACGCTAATGGTAACTAACTGCAACGCCATGATGGGCAGGCCGTAATTCAAAAACTGCCGGAACGAAATTGGTTTACCGTGCTGCTCGGCAATGCCTGCCGCCACAATGTTTGACGAGGCCCCCACCAGGGTGCCGTTGCCGCCCAGGGTAGCGCCAAACATCATGGCTGCAAATAGGGGCAAAATTTCGGGCGGAATCTGTCCGGCAAAGTCGGGCGACATCAGCTCTGGCCCGGCCAAATTCACGTTCACCAGATATTCCTTCAGCAGGGGCACCATCGCCACCACCAGGGGAATGTTGGGTATCAGACTGGAGAGAATGCCGGTAATAAACAGCAGCAGAATCGAACCTAGAGCAATATTTTGACCAATCACCCCCCCCAGCAGCCCTGAGGCCGAGCTAATTACTCCAGTTTCTTGCAGGCCGCCAATCAGCACAAACACGCTCATGAAGAAAATCAGCGTGCTCCAGTCGACATCGCGCAGAATGTTGTGTACCGTATCGATGCCGCTGTGGTGGGTGAGCAGCAGGCAGAGGGCAGCCCCGAGCAGGGCGATCGCCGCCGGAGAAATCGGCACCGGCAGGCTATCACCCACCACAAACAGCGCCAGCACCAGAACCACAATCACCCCGCCGAGGGCCAGCATGCGAGGGTGGTTGACCACTGGGTGGGGTAGGTGGTCGAGGTTAGCCAGCTTTTTGTTCCAGGTGCTGGAGAAAAGAATGGGCAGCATGACAACAATGGTGGCGACCGCCACTACGCCCCCCAGACTTAGCTTCGTCAGATACTCTAGAAAGCTCATATTGATCGCATCGCCGACGATAAAGGTGGCCGGGTCTCCCACCAGGGTGAGTAGACCAGCGCTGTTGGCCACAAAAACCATCAAAATCAGCAGGGGCACAAAGTTGATGTTGAGTTCTGCCGCTATGGGCGGAATCAGCGGTGCCAGCAGCATTACCGTGGTAGCGTTGGGCAGCATGGCGCAGATCGGGGTGGTAATGGCCACAATGCCCAGCAGCAATCGCTTGCCTTCACCTCGGGCCATAATCACCATTTGGGTAGCCAAGTATTCAAAAATTTTGGTGGGTTCAAAGGCGCGCACCATCACCATGACCCCAAAGAACAACGCCAGGGTGGCATGGCTGTTACCGATATAGCCAATCGCTTGATCGAGGGTTAGTACATGGAAAAATATCAGCAGCATTGCGCCTAAAAAGGCTGCAACGGTAAGATGCATGCGCTCAGTGGCGATCAGGGCCAGTACGCCAAAAAAGATCACCGATGCGGTGATCTCAGACCAGGTTTCCATGTCATATCTCCTTTGGTGAGGCAAACTAAAACCCTCCGGTGAATTGCTTTCAACCGGGGGTTTAACTGTTCTAGGAGAACTACGGATAAAGCTAAAAAAAGCCTTTCAGTACGTTCTCTCTCAAGGCCGACGGAGTTAGCTGACGGGCGAGGGGTGAGAGATCCCCTTCTCTGGCGACGTGATTCGCCCTGAGATAAGCCCCAAAAGGTGGTTCCTCCGCTTCAGACTGCTCCTGATAAGGTCTGAATTAGGCAGCGTAGCTTGTTGAATTGCAAATGAATTTATCACATCTGCCCTTGATCAACAATCAGCAAATACTCATGGTTGTTTTCTGTTGAAGAACTATTAAGCTCAAGCCCCTCCCCGTAAGGCATTGTTACGGCCAGGGATTTTACCCAACGCGATTTTTATAATAGAAAAGCAGCCGATCGCCCCTGGCCTGGCTCCATCACTGTCTCTATTGCTGCAATCCACCTAGGTGGAACAGAGAGCCAAAAACGCGGGCCTGCAAAACAGGAGACTCACCGCCATGTTCAAAAAAATTCTGGTCGCTCTCGACAACTCTGCCCACCGACAAGCGGTATTTGAATCGGCCCTAGCCCTGGCCCAGGCCACCCAGGCCAAACTCATGCTAGCGCACGTACTGTCGGCCTACGAAGACGGTAGCCCCGGCATCCCCATTCGCTCTTACCAAGCCTACTATCCGGTGCTCGAAGACTCGACCTGGCGACTCTATCAACAGCGGTGGGAGGAGTTTGAAGCCCAGGGTATTGCTCAACTGCGCCGAGAGCTCGATGTGGCCAGCAGGGTCGGGGTTGAGGCCGAATTTTCCCAGAGTTCAGGAGAATCTGCGCCTACGATCTGTAGTGTGGCCGACTCATGGGGGGCCGATTTGATTATTGTCGGCAGCCATGGGCGCAGGGGCTTGAGCGAACTGCTCATGGGCAGCGTCAGCAACTACGTGATGCACCACGCCAACTGCTCAGTCATGGTGGTGCACAACCGCAGCGACGAAACCGCTGACCTCGCCACCGCCAGCGCCAGTACCAGCGCCTAGCGCCCCCCCGGCTACCGATAGCTTCTGACCCGCTTGTGGGGCCGCTGCTTGCGAACCCAGGCCACAAATTTTTGTAGCCTGGGTTCGTTTTGGAGCTGCTCTAGGGTGTTGAGCTCGCGGGCCAGGGTGTGGTTGTCAAACAGGGTATGAATCTGTTTGTGGCAGGGGCGGCACAGCAGCACGGTGGCGCTGGTGGGCAGGTGGCGGCGGCGGGTGTACTGGCGCGGCACTAGGTGGTGTTCGGTGAGGTCGGTGTCGGGGCGATCGCACAGCTGGCAGGGCATAGTCGGCGCGGCTAGAGGGGGCAGCTGTTCTATTCTGCCGCAGCTTGGGGAGGGCCTGCTGTGGGTCAGTAGACCCAGGGCACCAGCTTTTTGACCCGCTGGCGGTAGTCGGCATAGGCGGGGTAGCGATCGCTCAACCACACCTCTTCTTGGCTGGCCTTGGCGTTGAGCACCACCGCCAGCCCCAGGGCCACGGCCAGGTGGCTAAGGCTCAACTGCCCTAAGCTGAGGGCCAGAGTGCCCAAAATCAGACCGCTGTAGAGGCTGTGGCGCACAATACCGTAGACCCCGGTGGTGACCAGTTGACCATCGTCGCGGGGATAGGGCAGCGGAGTGAGGCTACGGCCCAGATCGATTAGCCCTTTGAGCAGCAGCACCAGGGCAAAGAGGGCGATCGCCCCAGCCACCCCCCACAGCCCATACCGCAGCGACAATGGCAAACCCAGCGCCACCCCCTGGGGGTAGCCCGGCACCAGGGCAAACCCCAGCAGCAGCACAAACTGGGCCAGTACCCAGTACTCGCCGCGCTGCCCCTTCCAACTGTCGAGGGTAAACCCCCACTGAGTGAGTAAATTCATAGCCCTACTGTACCGTGGAGACACCTGCTGCGGGCAGCGAGCAGCCGCCCAGGCGGGTGGCTAACAGCCATCTACTGCGATCGCAGCCCCTCCACAATCGCGTTAGGAATCACTGCATCATTCCATGCCGGAGGTTCTTCCCCCAGGCGCACAATTACCAGCTCCTCCGACGGCACTACGTACACTCGCTGGTGGTGGCGACCATCGAGGTAAAAGGTGTCGGCGGCGGCAAAGGGGGCCGCCGAGGCCCAGTCCACCTGGGGGTAGTCGGCGGTGCGGGCCTTGAGCCAGAGGTGCAGACCAAAGGTTGGCTCCAGGGGCGATTCCTGACGCATCTGTTCAATCCAATCGGCGGGGACAATCTGGCGCTGCTCTACCCGGCCGGCGTGCAACAGCATTTGCCCCAGCCGCACCCAGTCTGGGGCCGTGGCAAAAAAGCAGCAAAAGGGCTTGGCATGTCCGCCGGGGCGGTCGAGCCACAGAAATCCATCCCCCGCGCCCAGCGGCTGCCACAGGCGACCGCTGAGGTAATCACCAAACGATTTGCCCGTGGCCCGCTCTAGCACCAGGCTCAGCAGCTGCGAGTTGACGTTGTTATAGGCAAACACCTCGCCGGGGGCGTCTTCTAGGGGAATGCCCAGTGCCAACTTTTCGACATCAGAGCCGCCGTAGAGCTTTACCAGGTCAGATTGCAGGGTGTTGGTGCGATCGTCGTTGCGCAGACCCGACTGCATGTAGAGCAGGTCGGCCAGGGTAATGTCGCCCCTGGGGTCATCGGTCCACTCGGGCAAATAGGTGCCCACGGGGTCTTGAATCGAACCAATGTGGCCTGCGTCAATCGCCACGCCAATCACCAGCGCCAGCAGGGTTTTAACCATCGACATGGAGTTAACTAGGTCGTTGGCCTGGTGCCCCTGCCAATACTGTTCGAGAATCAGGCGATCGCGGTGCATCACCAGCAGCGCCACCGAGTTCTGCGTCTCGGCAAACTCCAGCGCCGCTTGCAGAGCCTCTGGAGGAATCTCTGTAGTTGCGGACGTTGCCAGCGGTGGAGCCTGGGGGCCAACGCCAGGGACGAGTTGCTTGGGCTGATACCAGTTGGCCGAGGTGATGGGGGTTTTGGGGTAGGTGAGCGATCGCCCCAGCAGCCGCCAGTCCAACGAAGCCCGCAGCAGCCCGCCTACGGTCACCAATCCGGCCACCGTCCACAGCCGGGGCTTGAGGAATACTCTAGTCATGATGCCATTGTAGCCATGCCTAGCTGCTCAACCTGCAAAGCCAAGATTGACCGAGATCCCAGGGTTCTTCTCGGCTTCGCCAAAAGTCTACTGGCTACCCAAGAACCCTGGGATCTGCGCCCTTACTACATGCCCATGATGCAGTAGCCAGAGTCAACGTAGAGAATTTGCCCGGTCATGCCGGTCGAGAGATCGCTGCACAAGAATGCCGCCGTGTTGCCCACTTCCGTCTGGGTGACGGTGCGGCGCAGCGGAGCAATTTCTTCCACATGGTGAATCATGTCGAGAATGCCGCCCACCGCCGACGAGGCCAGGGTGCGAATCGGGCCAGCGGAAATGCCGTTGACGCGAATGTTGTTTGGCCCCAGCTCAGAAGCCAAATAGCGCACGTTCATCTCTAGGGCCGACTTGGCGATGCCCATGACGTTGTAGTTGGGCACCACTCGCACGCCGCCCAGGTAGGTGAGGGTGACAATGCTGCCGCCGTCGGTCATCAGCGGCTTAGCCCCCCGCGCCAGGCTGATGAGGGAATAGGCACTGACGTCGAGGGCCAGCTGAAAGCCCGCCTTAGATGTATTGCTGAAATCACCGGTCAAATCATCCCGGCTGGCAAAGGCCAGACAGTGGATCAAAATGTCGAGCTTGCCCCACTTTTCGCCAATGGTGCTAAACACCTGATCTACCTGGGCCTCATCCTGTACGTTGCAGGGCAAAAACAGACTTGGGTTGAGAGGGTCTACTAGGTCTTTGACCTTGCCTTCCATCCGGCCTCTTTCGTCGGGCAGGTAGGTGATACCCAGATTGGCCCCGGCGGCGTGGAGCTGCTGGGCAATGCCCCAGGCAATGGACTTATTGTTGGCAATACCCGTTACCAGGGCATTTTTACCGGTCAGGTCTAGCATGGTGTCGTTACGTTTGGGCGGTGGTGATTCGCATTTAGGAGTTTACGGGAATGTGGGGCCGGTGAATAGGGTATGGGCCGATAGAATGAATATGCTCAAGCATGAATTATTCAGCCAGCAAGCCTACCATTTACATCTTCGCTGCCCATGGAAGTCATCCCCGCTATTGATTTGATCGACGGTCGCTGTGTGCGGCTGTACCAGGGCGACTACGCCCAGACCGAGGTGTTTAACGACAACCCGGTGGAGGTGGCGCGACAGTGGGCCGATCAGGGCGCCACCCGGCTGCACCTGGTCGATCTCGACGGGGCGAAGTCGGGCAAGCCAGAGAATTGGCAGGCCATTGAGGCGATCGCCCGAGCGGTCGATATTCCCATCGAAGTGGGGGGTGGCCTGCGCGATCGCGCCCGCGTCACCGATCTCTTCTCCCTGGGCGTGCGCTACGCCATTCTCGGCACGGCGGCGGTGAATAACCCTGATTTAGTCAGCGATCTGGCTGGCGAATTCCCCGGCCAGATCATCGTCGGCATTGACGCCCGCAACGGCAAAGTCGCCACCGAGGGCTGGCTCGAAACCTCTGAAGTCGATGCGATCGCCCTGGCCCAGCAGATGGAGCAGCGCGGCGCCGCGGCGGTGATCTACACCGACATTCAGCGCGACGGCACGCTGAAGGGGCCAAACATTCCCGCCTTGCGGGCCATGGCGGCGGCGGTGACGATGCCCGTGATTGCCTCCGGCGGCGTCGGTGCCCTGCGCGATCTGTTGAGCCTGCTAGTCTTAGAACCCCAGGGCGTAGAGGGGGTGATTGTGGGCCGTGCCCTCTACACGGGCGATGTCAGCCTCAAAGAAGCGGTGCGGGCCGTGGGCAACGGGCGCTGGCAGGATGTGCCGCCTGGCGGGTCAGCCTTTGCCTAGGTAAACGGGAATCCCGTTCAGTCGTCCCAGAGACGGCGGCGGGCGGGGCCCTGGAGGCGATCATGGGTATCGCGCAAAAGGGCGGGAATATCGAGATTTTCAGGGCAGCGGGGCAGGCAGTCGCCGCAGTCGGTGCAGTGGCTGGCCTTGCGACCGGGGAACCAGTGGCCCGCCTGCTCAAACATGCGGTAGCGGTACTCGCCGAAGGGCTGCATGTCGTAGGCCACGGCTAGATTTCGCAACCGCAGCACTTCTGGAATATGAATGGCCTCGGGGCAGGGCAGGCAGTCGTAGCACTGAGCGCAGCGATCGCTCCCCAATGCCGTAGATTCCTGGTCTACAAGCCGTTTGAGGGCAGCGAGTTCTGCCGCAGTCAGAGGCTGGGTGCGATCCGCCAGGAGCTTTAGGAAAGCTAATTCTTCAGGAACCGCAGGGCCGGTGCTGAGAGTGGTGATGCGCGGGTCGCTGAGCAGCCAGCGGTAGGTGAGTTCTAGCGGGGTGAAAGGGGCGCAGAGGGTTTCTAGCTGGGCGGGCGGGCTGTAGAGCATGCCCCCTTTGTCGCCGGGGGAAATGATGAAAATGCCCATGTCTTTTTGGAGGGCCAGATCCAAAATCGGGGCGTGGCGCTGAAAGAAATAGTAGTAGTGCAGGTTGACGAAATCGAACTGGTCAGTGGCGATCGCCCCCTCGATCACCTCCCGGCTGCCGTGGGTCGAAAACCCCACATGGCCAATGCGCCCCTCGGCCTGAAACCGCCGCACCGATGCCATGCAGCCCTGGCGATCGCTCACCAAGGCCAAATGCTCAGGCATATTCACCCCGTGGATAGCGAGGCAGTGAATGTAGTCCAGGCCCAGCCGCTCTAGGGACTCTTCCAGACGCTGGGCCATCGTAATGGCATCGGGCTGGGGCGTGATCTTAGTGGTGATCACCAGGTCGGGGGGGAGGGCGGCGGTTTTCAAAAACTCCCCTAGCCAGCGCTCGCTGCTGCCATAGCCCTGGGCGGTTTCAAGGTGGTTGATGCCGAGGGCTAGCCCGGCTTTGAGGGTGTCAAAAAACGTTTTTCTGGAGGCCAGGGCGCGCATGGTGCCCAGGGACAAGACCGAGAGCTGAAGATCAGTGCGGCCAAATCGGCGGTATTGCATGGGAGGGGGAAGGAAGGTGTTGGGTATCGGGTATGGGGTGTTGGGGGTTGGGTATACGGTGCACGGTGCACGGTGCACGGCAAAACCTTGAACCGCAAACCGTAGACCGTAGACCGTAGACCGCAAACCGTTTACCGCCCCCCTAGCCCGCTCCCCTAAGAATCTGAGCTTTCGAAGGTGTCGTTGCTGGTGGAGGACTTGCCGCGCTGAACGAAATCAGAGGGGTTGAGGTTGGCGAGAAATGCCTGAAAGGCTTCTTTTTCGGCCTCATCGGCATCGCTGTCGACGGGAATCGAGGCCTCGGCCACGACTTCTTCCATTACCCAGATGGGGGCGTCGAGGCGGAGGGCGATCGCGATCGCATCGCTGGGGCGGGCATCTAGCTCGCGGCGCAGTTCGCCCCGGCTGAGGCTGAGCAGAGCATAATAGGTGCTGTCTTGCAGCGAGTGAATCAGCACGCGCTCTAGGGTCATATCCCACTCGTCGAGCAGGTTGACAAACAGATCGTGGGTGAGGGGGCGGGGAGCGGGCTGGTTTTCAAGCACCGCAATAATTGACTTTGCCTGGTCAGGCCCAATGTAGATGGGCAACTGGCGGCGATCGGTGGTGTCTCGCAGCAAAATCACCGGAGTTCGCGACATGGCGTCGAGGGCAATCCCGGCGACTTTCATTTCAATCATTGGCTTGGCCTCTTGGATCCATTGATTGGTGTGCTCTATCGTTTTTCGTCGGCCTAGACGCGTTACCCCACCAGTGTAACGGTCTGTTCCCATGCCGCGATTGAATAAGGGATACTCTAAAGAAAAAAATTATTGATTGATTAGTTGATTTCAGTATGCCCCGATCTGCCCTGGGTAGGTTGCAGTTTCCCTGAGAATTTTCTGAAGGTTGCGACTATGTTTACCGGACTGATTCAAGCGGTGGGCACCCTGTTTCACAAGGGCGACACCCAAATATACATTCGCTGGGAAACTACGCCCCACGCCTCTGCTCCCCAGGGTCTGACCGATGTAGAACTGGGCGACAGCATTGCCGTAGAGGGCATTTGCCTGACGGTAGAAACCCTGCTGCCCGATGGCTTTGTGGCGGCGGTGTCGCCCGAAACGCTTGATCGCACCAGTTTGGGCCAGATCTCCGACGGCAGCCGGGTCAATTTAGAATCATCGCTGCGGGTGGGCAGCAAAATTGGCGGCCATTTTGTCAGCGGCCACATCGACGGCCAGGGGCAGCTCGAAGCAGCTCTCGAAGCCGACAACGCTTGGCGGCTGAGCTTTACAGTAGGCGACCCGAGGGTAGCCCGCTACATCGTGCCCAAGGGCAGCATTGCGGTAAATGGCATCAGCCTGACGGTGGCTGACTGTAGCCCCAGCGGCGATTGGTTTGCGGTGGCGGTGATCCCCGTGACCTATGGCGAAACCACGCTACGCTACCTGCGCCCCGGTCAGGCAGTGAACCTAGAAGGCGACATGCTGGGCAAGTATGTGGAGAAGTTTATGGGAGGTCAGGGGGCTGCCCCAACTGGGGGCGGCGTCTCTCTAGAATTTTTGGCAGAACATGGCTACGGCTAAATCCACCCCGGCAGTAGCCAGCGGCGTTGCAGGGCTTCGGTGGGGAGGGGGATGCCCAGATAGAGGGGCAGCCAGAACCAAAAGCTGAGGGCGATCGCACTCAGCAGCAGTAATGCCAGGGGGCGATCGCGCGGTTTCTCTAGCCACTGGGCCATCAGACAGGCCAGCCCTAGGGTGCCAAAGGTGGCCAGACCCATGGCGTGGTAGAAAAATGTGCATCGGCTCACCAGCGCCCAGGGCAGCCAGTTGGCCAAGTAGTTGAGCAAGATAAACGGCACCACTGCGCGGGTGGTAGGGGCGCAGCATGCTGCGCCCCTACGGGGTGTCTTGGCGGATTCGGAGTTAGCGACAATCTGTCGCCCTAGCCAGCCTAGAGCCAGGGCCAAAATTGCTGCCGTCGATAGCCACCACAGCACCGGGTTGCCCATCGCATGCAGGGCCGTGGCTGTGGCCTTGGCTCCGTGACCAGAGCGCTCAAAAAAGTAGGCTACCGGGCGGGCCATCAGCGGCCAGCTGTGCCAGGGCGAGCAGTAGGCATGGCTGCTATTTGCCCCAATAGACTGATGGGTCGACCAGAGCAATCGATGGATTCCACCCAGCGAGTCTCCCGTCAGGGCCAGGTGCGGCAGCCACAGCAGGAGGTAGGTCGCTAGGGGAATCGCGCCCAGGTAGGCTACCCACCGGTGCCAGGCGCGTAGGGGCAAACGGTTGTTTGCCCTGCTAGTATCTGCTATTTCCCACAGCACCGAGCCCAACCAGAAGGCCGCCCAGTTCCACTTGACGTTGATGGCGGCCCCTAGGGCAATGCCAGCCAGCCAGCGCCAGCGGGCGGGATGCCGAGACTGCTCCGCCTTCACCCAGGCCCACTGGCCCAGCATGCCCAGGGCCAGACCGTAGATATTGATCAGCGCCAGGCGCGACTCCACTAGGGTCAGCCCTTCCATGGTCATGAGCAGACCCGCCAGCAGGGCGAAGGTGCAGCGGCACTGGGGCGAGTATCCACGGCTGAGGGAAAAGGCCAGAGCTGCCAACAGTACCGGAATCGCCGCACCCACCAGGGCATTTAGCCAGCGGAATGCGAGGGGGCTGACCAGAGTGCCGTTGGCCTCGATGGTGGGCCAGCTCAGCCAGAGGGTGGGCCAATGCCCTAGCCAAATTCCCACGGCAATGAAGTACTTCCCTAGGGGCGGGTGGGCGTCAAAGCTGGGGGTACCCTGCCAGTAGTCGAGGGCGAAGGGAACGTAGTAGATCTCGTCAAACACTAGGGTTTGAATGTGGCCCAGGCCCGTAAGGCGTAGGGCCAATGCCAGCGCCCCAATTCCCAACGCCCACCACCAAGTCCTGAGGTTTAAACCCACCTCGCTACTGGCCCTGGGCGGCCATGCGCTGCTGCATGCGATCGCGAAACGCCGCCAGTTCCTTCTCCGTGGGCTGGGTGGTCTGCCAGGCGGGGCGCTCCATCAGGCGCGCCGTCCAGGCTTGCAGAGTGGGGTAGTTGGCCATGGGCAGTCCCAGCCCCTCAAACCAGGGGGCAAAGGTGCCCGCTACCACATCCGCCAGGGTGAGCTGGTCGCCGCAGAAAAAGGGGCCATCCCCCAGCTTGTCGGCGTAGAACTTGAGGGAGACCTCTGCCTTTTGCTTGGCTTGCTCAATGGCCTCCTCAGGATCTTGGCCAAAGCCCATCATCTGCTTAACCAGTGGGCTGATGGCGGGCACCAATTCATTCACCGTCACCATTTGCACCATGCGCAGGGTGGCAATGCCCGCTGGGCTGGTGGCCAGCAGCGAGGGGTTGGGGTGCTTGGCCTCTAGATAGTCCAAAATGGCGAAGGATTCGATCACCGATAGGCCGTCATCGACCAAGACCGGGATGTGGTGGAAGGGGTTGAGACTTAAAAATTCGGGCTGAAGCTGGTCACCGCTGAGGGTCATGACCTGGGCCTCAAAGGGTAAGTCTTTCTCTAGCAGGGCCACCCAAACGCGGCGGGAGTTAATCGACAGCGGGGTATGGTAAAAGGTCAGCATAGTGCCTTGCCTCAAAATCTCACATTACCTGTGATCTAGCATTTCACAGGAGGTACGCCAATCCCTCCATGATTTTTCTGCAATGAGTTACGTTCGCCCCAATGTTGCCGCGATGGCGGGCTATGTGCCTGGAGAGCAGCCCCGCCCCGGTTCAGGCATTCTCAAGCTCAACTCCAACGAAAACCCCTACCCGCCGTCGCCCCAGGTGATTGAGGTGCTGCGGCATTGCCAGGGTGAGCTGCTCAGGCGCTACCCTGACCCCTTTGCGCGGAGCTTTTGCCAGGCGATCGCCGAGGTTCTAGGCATACCCGCAGACTGGATCATTGTCGGCAACGGCAGCGATGATCTGCTGAATCTTTTAGTGCGTGCCTGTGCCGACGATGCAGCCCGGCCAATTGTCTACCCGACCCCAACCTACGTGCTGTACCGCACCCTGGCGGCCATCCAACCCGCCACCGTGGTCGAGGTGCCCTATCCCGACAATTTTCAGTTTCCTCTCAAAGAGTTGGTAGCCGCCCAGGGAGCGATTACGTTCATCGCGTCTCCGAACAGCCCATCGGGTCACATAGTGGCGCTGCCCGACCTGCGAGAATTGGCCCAGCAGGCTTCAGGCCTGATAGTGGTAGATGAAGCCTACGTGGATTTTGCCGAGGGGTCGGCCCTATCGCTGGTGCAGGAGTTTGACAACGTGGTGGTGCTGCGTACCCTGTCGAAGGGCTATGGGCTGGCGGGGCTGCGGCTGGGGTTTGGGGTGGCTAATCCGGCGCTGTTGGCTGAGCTGTTTAAGGTCAAAGACAGCTACAACGTGGATGCTCTTGCGATCGCCCTAGGCACGGCGGCAATACGCGATCAAACCTACAAAAATGCCTGTGTAGATAAGATTAAAGCCTCGCGGGCGGCATTGACCCAAGCGCTGCGGCAGATGGGCTTTAAAGTGCCCGATTCTCACGGCAATTTTGTCTTGGCAACACCGCACCAATCTCATGGGGAGGGCAACGCAGAGCAGCTGTATCTGTCCCTAAAAGAGCAGGGCATTTTGGTACGCTACTTCAAGCAACCCCGGTTAGACGACAAGCTGCGGATTTCGGTAGGCACCGAGGAGCAAAACCACGCCCTGATCGCCGCCTTAACCCGCTTAACCCACGCTTTGTAATGCGTTACGCCTCAACCAGGGACTCTTGAACTTGTCCCCACGCTCCATCCTTAGACGCTCCTGCGTCGTTTGGCCCTGAGGCGCAGGAGCGCCATGGATTGCATTCCCACGCAGAGCATGGGAACGAGGGAAGTATTCGGCCAAAAGTAGTCCATGCTGGCAGGTGACTTCGTGCGTAAACTGAGTGGGGTAATCGTTCTAAATGGTGATCTATCACCCTTTCAGGGGCGTGTCAGTGTAGCGATTTATCATGACTCAGCTGGGGACAGTTTATATCGTGGGGGCCGGGCCGGGGCGGCTCGACTACCTCACCGTGCGAGGGTACACGCTACTACAGCGGGCCGAGTGCCTAGTGTACGACGCCCTGGTGGATGAGGGGTTGCTGGAACTGCTGCCAGAGGGGTGCGATCGCATCGACATGGGCAAGCGCGGCGGCCAGCCCAGCCCTCCCCAGGCCGAGATCACCCAACTGTTGGTAAAGCTCTCCCAGTCAGGTCGCTCGGTGGTACGGCTCAAGAGCGGCGACCCCTTTATCTTTGGCCGCACCGCCGGCGAGGTGCAGGCGCTCAACGAAGCGGGCTGCCCGGTAGAGGTGGTGCCCGGCATTTCTTCAGCCCTGGCGGCCCCGCTGCTGGCGGGCATTCCCCTCACTGACCCAGTGTGGAGCCACGGCTTTGGCGTGGTCACGGCCCACGACCCTGACCTGCTCGACTGGGCCACCCTGGCCCAACTGCCCACCCTGGTAGTGCTAATGGGCAGCCGCCATTTAGAAGAGATGATTCAACGCCTGCGCCAAAACGGCTGTCGCGGCGACATGCCCGTGGCGATCATTCGCTGGGGTGGTCACCCCCAGCAGCAGGTGTGGGAGGGCACGCTGTTGACCATTCGCCAGGTGACGCGGGGAGAGGCGCTGTCGCCCTGCGTGATTGTGTTTGGTGAGGTGGTGCGGCTGCGGCGGTATTTGGGGGCGGCAACGGCCAGCGGGTCAGATGGTGTTCGGGATGCAGAATTCATTACGCCCAGTTTAGGGCAGACACGTAGGTCTGCCCCTACGGTGACCCCGTCACCCATCCACCCGTCCACCCATCCACCCATCCACCCATCCACCCATCCACTCTCCAACAAAACCATCCTGATCACCCGCGCTGCTGAACAATCCAGCGCCTTCGCCGACCTGCTCACCGCCCAGGGGGCAACGGTGGTAGATCTGCCCGCGCTGGAGATACGATCGCCCTCAAACTGGGCCGGCCTGGATGGGGCGATCGCTGCCCTGCCCACCTTTCGTTGGCTGCTGCTCACCTCCGCCAACGCGGTCAATTTCTTTGTAGATCGACTTTTAGAACAGGGGACAGATCTGCGGGCTTTAGGCGGCCTCAAGATTGCTGTGGTGGGCCGCAAAACTGCGGCGGTGCTGAGAAATCGGGGGCTGGTACCCGACTTTGTGCCCCCCGACTATGTGGCCGATTCTATGGTGGAGAATTTTCCTGAAAATGTGGCGGGGCAGCGGCTGCTGTTCCCCCGAGTCGAGAGCGGCGGTCGGGAGGTGCTGGTGCAGGAGTTTACCGCCTCTGGGGCCGAGGTGGTGGAGGTGGCGGCCTACGAGTCGGGCTGTCCAGAGTTTCCTGATGCCCAGGCCATTGAGGCGCTGCGGGCGGGCCGGGTGGATGTGATTACCTTTGCTAGCTCGAAGACGGTAGCCCACACGGCCCAGCTGCTAGAACAGGGACTGGGTTCCCAATGGCAGAGCTTTTTAGACAGCGTGGCGATCGCCTCCATTGGCCCCAAAACGTCGGACACCTGCCGGAAACTGCTGGGCCGGGTTGATATTGAGCCAGCGGAGTACACCTTAGACGGGCTAACGGAGGCGATCGCCGCATGGGCCAGCGCATCATTGGGCTAACCGGGGGCATCGCCACGGGCAAATCCACCGTGTCGGACTATCTGGCGCAGCGGCACCACCTGCCGGTGCTGGATGCGGATCTGTACGCGCGGCGAGCGGTGGAGCCAGGTTCCCTGGCCCTCGCTGCGATCGTGGCCCGCTATGGAGTTGCCCTGCTGCACCCCGACGGCACCCTCAATCGGGGCAGGCTGGGGGAAATTATCTTTAACGACCCCGCCGAAAAAACCTGGCTAGAGCGGCAGATTCACCCTGTGGTGCGGCGGTGCTTTGGGGCGGCCATTGCAGAACTTTTCCAGGCGGCGGTGGTGGTGCAGGTGATTCCGCTGCTGTTTGAGGCCAACCTAACCGACCAGGTGAGCGAAACTTGGGTGGTAATTTGTCCTTTAGAAACTCAGCGCCAGCGGTTGATGCAGCGCAACGGACTCAGCACCGAGGAGGCCGACGCTCGCATTAGTAGCCAAATGCCCCTGGCGGACAAAGTCGTTAGAGCCGACCGGGTAATTGATAATTCTGCTGCTTTGCCCGCCCTATTTCGCCTGGTCGATGAGGCGTTGCAGCAATTCCCCTAGGGCCGTAGGGTCTAGGGCAGAGTCTTTGGCGTAGGCGGCGTAGGGGCTGCCAGGGGTCGACCCCTGATTGTGTAGCCAAAGAGCACAGAGGGTGGTGCGGGAGGGCGCATGGGACCATAGCCCCCGGTGGTTTGACAGGTCGAGCACGGTGGCCAGATGGGTCTGGCGCTCTAGCCAGTGGCGCAGGGGGGCGCTGTTGCCCTGGGCCCAAAAGGGGTCGAGCACTACCGCGCAGCGGCCGCCGGGGCGCAAGAGTTGCAAACTGCGCTCTAGAAACAGCCGAGACCAGTAGAGTCGCCCCTGGTTTGCCCCCTCGCCGGCCTGGCTGCTGTGGGGATAGTGCTCAGAGCGGCGCAGGTAGTTGCTCAGCCAGGTAAACTGGCCCCGATACTCGGCCCAGGCCTGGGCGAGATCGGGATCGATGGTCATTACCTCGCGGTAGTTGTGCAAGAAGGTTGAGGGAGCCACCTGCTTTTGCTCAAACAGGGGGGTGTATTGCTCGACAAAGCCCGCCTGGGTAGCCTTAATCGCCCCGTGCGGTAGGTGGCTGAGCACAATGTCAAACCCACCGCGATCGCGCAGCAATCCATGAAAGTAAAACCCCCAGTGGAAGGGCTGGGCGGCCTCAATATCGGCTGGGCTAATGGGTCGGGTGGGGCGATCGCCCCCTGGGTCGGGCACCCGTAGACTCAGCTGCTGGCTGCATTCGCTCCACAGCAGGTGGGTGAGCTTGCCCTGGGCAATGGCGTTGAGCTCATCGATGCGATCGCGCAAAAAGTCGGCCTGGGCGTAGACGGGCACGCTGCCCACCTCGGCTAAGATCTGGGTCTGGCTGCGGTAGTGCTCGAGCCGCACCTGGCGCTCAACCAGGGCCGACTGGTAGCTGTCGGCAATCAGCGGTTGGAGCAAATTGCCCTGGAGGGGAGCGGCTGGTTCCGGCGCTGTTGCCTTTGCCCCCCGCTTGGGCAGCACCTGGTCAAACCGTTCGTCCTCTACCTGCACTAGGCCCACCAGAGCATTGCCCGCCAGCACCGTCAACGTTAGGTCGGGCAGGGTGGTCAGCTGTGCCGGTTGGGTGGTGTGCTGCACCCCCTGCAACCACAGCTGCAGCCGGGCCAACTCCACCGCCGGGGGCCATAGGTCAAGGCCGTAGAGGGCGTGGGTAGCAAAGTGCTGGTAGAGAACCAGGGTCGAGTCAGCGGCAGGTTTTGCCCAGTCGGGAAGGTTTTTGGTGGAGCCAGAGGCCGCGATCGCCCGCAGCCCCTGGGCTAAATCCACCAGCTGATTCAGCGCCGCTACCAAGAAGCGGCCTGACCCACAGGCAGGGTCAAGCAGCGTAATCTGGCCGAGTACCGCCAGCAGCTCCCCGGCCTGGGCCGGGGAGAGGGCGGCCAACAGCATGTCGGTAGAGCGGTAGCGATGCCCAGTGAGCGCTTCGGCTCGGTCGAGCAGGGTGGCGTGGATAGTGCGATCGCACAGCGCCCCCAGCAACGGTGCTGGCGTGGCCACCGCTACCCCAGCTTGGCCATTGACCGCCTGCTCAAGCAGCACCCCCAGTCCTGCATCTAGCCCAGTCGGTGCCGCTGCCGCTAGATCAGCCAGCCAGTTGAGAACTGGCTCAAAGACCCCATCGGGCAAGGGCACATGGCCCCAGCGTTGATCTAACTCAGTAAAACGAAACGGCCCCGTGGGCACAAATGGTAGCAACCCAAATCGCTGACCAAAGGCCGGAGAGCGTTCTTCCACCGGTAGGGTAAAGCCCTGTTGGCACAGGGGTTGCAGCACCTGCCCAAAAAAACTGTCCAGCTCGCGCTGCTGGCTCTGGCCAAACTGGTTGTGCAAGTACCATTCATCGCCCCCCAGGTAGCCCCGCTGTTGCAGCGCCGCCACGGCAATCAGCCGGGTTAGCAGCAGGGTGGCGTAGTGGGTCCGCTGGCCCCCCGGCAAGGGCCTCAGGACATCGGTCAACCTCTGCCAGCTCTGGTGAAAGCCTGCCGCCAGGGTGGATAGCTGCTCTGCCGTCAGGCCCATAGCGCCTAGGCCGAGGGTGATTGCTTAGCCGCCGTGGCGTAGTCGCGAAAGCGGTTGAGATCGTCTTGCAGGGTAGCCTCTACCAAGCGACCTAAAAATAGCCCATCCATCCATTTGATCACGGCGGGCACCGAGTACGACACCGTAAGCTTGACGGTAGACTCGCCCTCTTTGCGGTCGTAGAAGCGAATCGCCCCCCGGTTAGGCAGCCCGTCGATCGCTTCCCACTGAATAATTTGGTGAGGCACTAGGCTGGTGATTTTGGAGCGCCAGGTAAACTCTAGACCCCGCGAGGCCAGCTTCCACTCTGAAATATCGGGGTCGGCCTCAGAAATTTTTACCGAGTCAATCCACTTCATCCAGCGGGGCATTTGCGCCAGGTCAGACCACAACTCCCAGGAGGTTTCGACCGGTACATCGACATCGACTAAAACGCTGTGATCGAGCCATTCACCCATGGTTTATTCCTGTCGTTACTAAGGCCTTGCTGCTGGTTTCCTGGCAACCCTAGATTCTCAGCGACGAATCAGGCGCAGTCACCCGGCTGACCAGAACTCACTTTATACTACCTGCATTTCCCCAGCCACAGACTATCCCCTCACCTACCCACCTACCCAAAATCCCCTCTCTATGCAACATCAGGGCAGAGATGTGGGTCTGCCCCTACCCATCCACCCACCTACCCCACCTTCCTCGCCACCAACGTCCGATGCCTCGGGTCACTGGACACCACCACTGGTGCTTCAAACCCGGCAGCCTGCAGTGCCGCCTCCAAATCAAAGGTATAGTAGTCATCGCTCCAGGGCTCAGTGCTTTTCATCAGCGTAAACAGCACCGGCGGCAGCGCCTGAATCACAGGGGACTGGGGGTTGTTATCTACCAGGGCCAGGGCACCTCCAGGGCGCAACACCCGGCGGGCTTCGGCAAAAATGGCCTGGGTGGCGGTGCGGGGCAGCTCGTGGGCGACAAACTGCATCGTCACCACATCAAAGGACTCGTCGGCAAAGCCCGTGGCCTCGGCGGCGGCATGCACCCACTGGGCAATCTCCCCCTGGGCATCTTGGGCCTCGGCCACCGCCAGCATGTAGGGGGAGAGATCTAGCCCCACGGTGCGAGCTGCGGTCGAATGCTTTTGGGCATAGTGGCGGTGCAGACTCAGGGTGGAGATGCCCACCGAGCAGCCTAGGTCGAGAATGTCGTTTACTTGAGCAGGGCCGTGCTGGTCGAGCACCTCAAGAAAGCTCTGCCGCAGCCGAGCCTGGGCCGCTTGCCAAGAGATCTTTTCCTGGGGCCAAATGCGCAGGGCCATGGCGTAGGTGGCGGGGGCAGCCTCAAAGGCAGCCTGCCAGCACAGATTGCCCTCGCTGTAGGCGTGGAAGGGCACCTGGTAATAGTCGGGGTAGACCAAATCGGAATTGGTAAGCGCCGCCAACCGCTGGCGTATCTCAGGGGTGTCCAAATCCACACAGGTCTGCCGCCAGGGAACGCCGTTTTTCTCGGCGGTTTTGATCATTACCTGGCGGGCCTGACGCTTCATTAGGGCGTAGAGGGCCGGAGTTTGAATGGCGCGATTGACGAGCCGCGAAAGTAGGTCGTCGCCAGCCCAGTCGGGCTTGAGTTTGGTCGTAGTCATGGGTTACAGAGGTGCGGGGTCGTTGCCTACTGTAGGGGCAGTAGGCTCCATAGCGGCCTTACCATAATAGGGTTTTGCGGGGGGCGTTTTGGGGCTGGTTGATCACCTGTTCGCGGCTGGTTTGCCTGGTGCCAAAAGCAGCCCGAGAGACGGGCCGCTTTTGATCGCAGTCAACCGGATCGCAGTTAACTGCTCAGAACTACTCCCCCTGCGGGTAGGGCCACTGCCATTGAACGATTTCGTCCTGATCTTTACCCTCGGTGTGGGCGTAGTTGAGACATTCAATGATCTTGTTCTTCATCTTTTCTTTCACGTGGGCCGCCGCCGAGCCCAGCTTGGGCACCCGGTTAATCACGTCGATCACCAGGTTAAAACGGTCGATCTGGTTGTTGATAGCTAGCTCCAGCGGGGTGTTGATGTTGCCCTCCTCTTTGTAGCCTCGCACGTGAATGCGCTCTTGGTTTGAGCGGCGGTACACCAGCTTGTGAATCAGCCAGGGGTAGCCATGGAAGTTGAAGATGATGGGCTTGTCGGGGGTAAACAGCGAGTCGAAGTCGCGATCGCTCAGCCCGTGGGGGTGCTCCCCTCGGGAGATCAGGGTAAATAGGTCAACCACGTTGACAAAGCGCACCTTGAGATAGGGAAACTCTTCGCGCAGGATGGCGGTCGCGGCCAGCGATTCTTTCGTGACAATGTCGCCGCAGCAGGCCATCACCACGTCGGGGATATCAGGCTCGGTGCCGCAGTCGTCGTTGCTGGCCCAGTCCCAAATGCCGATGCCCTTGGTGCAGTGGGTGACCGCCTGATCTATATTCAGATATTGCAGGTGGCTCTGCTTGTCAGAGACAATCACGTTGATGTAATCGACGCTGCGGAAGCAGTGGTCGGCCACCGACAGCAGACAGTTGGCATCGGGCGGGAAGTAGACCCGCACCACGTCAGGGTTTTTATTCGTGACTAAATCAATGTAGCCGGGGTCTTGGTGGCTAAAGCCATTGTGATCTTGCCGCCACACCAGCGACGACAGCAGAATGTTGAGCGACGAGACAGACCGCCGCCAGGGCACATGGTTTTTGCAGATATCGAGCCACTTGGCATGCTGGTTAAACATCGAGCTAACCACGTGGGCAAAGGCCTCGTAGCTGTGAAACAGACCGTGCCGCCCGGTAAGCAAGTAGCCCTCAAGCCAGCCCTGGAGAGTATGTTCGCTGAGCATTTCCATTACCCGGCCATCGCGAGACAGCTCTCCGCCGTCGAGGTCTTCGGGCAGAAAATCGGCCATCCAGGCTTTTTTACTCACCTCATACACCGGGTGCAGCCGGTTTGAGGCGGTTTCGTCTGGCCCCATCAAACGGAAGTTTTTGGGGTTATGGCGCATGATTTCGCGCATGAGAATGCCTAGGGCCTTGGTGTTTTCGTACTCCACACTGCCGGGCTGGGGCACATCGATGCCATAGTCACGGAAGTTGGGCATTTTCAACGCCTTGCGCACCAGACCGCCGTTGGCTTTGGGGTTGTCGCTCATGCGGCGGCGGCCGACGGGGGCCAGATCTCGCAGTTCTGGAATCAGGGTGCCGTTTTCGTCAAACAGCTCCTCGGGGCCGTAGCTGCGCATCCATTCTTCGAGCAGGCGCACGTGCTCGGGGTTGCTGTGCATACCGCCCATGGGCACCTGGTGCGATCGCCAAAAGCCTTCGACTTTGTGGCCATCGACCTCTTGGGGGCCGGTCCAGCCCTTGGGGGTGCGCAGCACAATCATTGGCCAGCGGGGCCGCTCGGTGCTGCCGTTGATGCGAGCCTCGCGCTGCACGGCTTTGATCTTAAGCACGCACTCTTCCATCACGGCAGCCATTTTTTGGTGCACGTCTGCCGGGTCGCTGCCCTCGACAAAGTAGGGGGTGTAGCCATAACCCCGGAACAGGCAATCTAGCTCTTCGTGGGATACTCGTGAAAGAATGGAAGGGTTGGCAATCTTGTAGCCGTTGAGGTTGAGAATGGGCAGCACCGCCCCATCGCGGGCCGGGTTGATAAACTTGTTGGAGTGCCAAGCGGTAGCCAGGGCACCGGTTTCGGCTTCGCCGTCGCCAATCACACAGGCCACAAGCAGGTTAGGGTTGTCGAGCACAGCCCCAAAGGAGTGGGAGAGGCTGTAGCCTAACTCGCCGCCTTCGTGAATAGAGCCGGGGGTCTCTGGGGTGACGTGGCTGCCAATGTGACCGGGGAAGGAAAACTGCTTAAAGAAGCGCTGTAGGCCTTCGGCGTCTTCGCTTTTATCGGGGTAGGTCTCGGCGTAGGTGCCCTCCAGGTAGACCGGCCCCAGCACCCCTGGCGCACCGTGACCCGGCCCCGCCACAAAGATCATGTCGAGGTCGTATTTTTTGATCAGCCGATTGCAGTGAACGTAGGTAAAGCTGAGGGCCGGAGATGACCCCCAGTGGCCCAGCAGGCGGTGTTTAATATGCTCTGGCTTGAGCTGCTCTGCGAGCAACGGGTTCTCGCGTAGATAAATCATCCCTACGGCAAGGTAGTTGCAGGCGCGCCAGTAGGCGTGGGTTTTGCGCAGTTCTTCGTCGGTGAGGGGCTTGGTCTGGGGATGAGAGGCTACTACCATGAAGCTGGCTCCAGCAAACAGTATTGTTATTCGTTGGTCGTTAGCTCTTTTCGAACTTTAATTTTTTGGTTTTCTTACTGACTTTGAATTCTCTTTTGTCTTGACCAGAGGACAAATGCAATATTTGTGCGCTGTGTCTAACGTTCTAAGGCATTTTTTGTCACTTAGACGATAGCCCGACAAAATTAAGCTCGGGTTATGGTGCCTGACTAAGTCTCAGCCCCCCCAAAATCGTGGCTGAGACTGACCGGCGATCACAATCTACCCCCACCCTTAGGGATGTAGGTAGTACATTAGGGTCTGCACCAGGTCAGCAGGCAGCCCTAGGCGGCGCTGGAGGTCAGCCAGGTCTTGGTATGGGCCACGGTGCGAGCGCTCCTGCACAATCGCCTGGGCCAGCCCAGGGGGCACCCCCGGCAGCCCGCAGAGCTGCTGAACGGTCGCCTGGTTGAGGCTCACCGAGGGCAGGGTGCCGCTGTGCTCGTCGTAGTAGCAGAACGATAGCACTGGGGTCAGGGGCCGCAGGCTGTCAGGGGCCACCCCCAGAGCCGCCGCCACATCCTCAAGGCAGTGAAACTGTACCCCCGCCTGGCGCAGCCGCACCAGCCCCTGGGCCTGGCGAATCGACAGCCCCGGCAGCCGCAGCCAGTCGTCCACCGTCGCCCGGTTGACGTCGATAGAGAAACCCAGCTGGGCGGCCTGCCTGACTTCCTGATAAGACCGCAGCCGGTGGGCTGGGTCTTGGCTCAGCCGGCTCGCCAGGGGATGCAGCTGTGCCCTCAGAGACTGCCAACGCTTCAACACCGCTAATGCCCGTAGTTAATGCCTTAACTCTAGCTGCACGGCCCGCAATCGTTCCAACCTAATGCAGCTTCTGGCAAACTTTACTCCCTGATGGTGGGCGGTGCCCACCCTACAGTGGCTACGGTGGTTACAGGCGCGGAATAAAGCGAGAATCTTCTTTTCCAGAAATCTCCTTGGGAATAAAGCCCAAAGCCCAATCAATTCTCAAGCAGCCCGACGGAATAAGTAGATAACCTCACCCACCCACTCATCCACTTATCCACCCCCCTAGACCACCTGATCCAGCAGGCAACGGCGCTTTTGCTCAAACTCTAGTTCCGAAATTAGCCCCTCCTGGCGCAGGGTATCTAGCTCCCGCAGAGCAACGCCCAGAACGCTCACCTGGGCCGGGTCGAAAGTCACACCAGCAGCAGTTCCCTTGGCCATAGAGCCTGGGCTGTTCCAGCGCTGGGCAAAGTCTTCCGACGATTGGGTAAGCAGTAACACTCCTTCAATCGCAGAGGCCACCCGAGGCACTTGGGTCCATCCCAGAAGCAGATAGACAACCCCCCACACGGGCTGGCCCAGGTAAAACTTGTGCAATCCTGACAATGGAATCGGGAGAAATACTCCCAACCAGGCCAGTCCGGCGGCTTTCCAACGGCTACGCTGCGTCACAACCATCATCCTTCGCCCTCAGTTGCCCGTAGAGTTTAAACCTGTCACTAATCTCTGTGGATATTAGTATAGGCCGACCGTAAAGAATCAGCATTCACATCAAGATTCTGGTTGGTGTTCAGCCTTCATCCGCGACAATACGTTTAAGTTTAAATAGTAAATCTTCGCCCCGTCGCTGAATGCCCATCGCCGCCTTCTCCCCCGAATGGCTTAATCGCTTTACTGACCCCTACGCCCTGTTGGGGGTGTCGGTGGCGGCGGATGAGCGCCGCATACTCAAGCGCTATCGAACCGTGGCGAAACAGGTGCACCCCGACGCCTTGATTGAAGAAATGCCGGCTGAGCTGCGCCAGTTTGCCGACCAGGTGTTATCCAAGCTGGTCAACCCCGCCTACCAGCGCCTCAAGCAAGACAAGGGCCGCAACGAGGTGTTGGCTACCCTGCGCTTTAAAGTGCGCCGCCTCAGCCGCGATGGGCAAATTCTGCCCACCACAGAGCAGGGCAAAACCCTGCTAGAAATCACCGAAGCCGAGGTAGAGGTGTTCTACGAACAGGCGGTAGATCAGCTGTGCGATCGCCAATATCTCTCCCTGGCTGACTTTGAGACCTACACTCAGCAGCTCAGCGAGCTCAACCTAGTGTATCTGCTCCGCAAAATGGGTGCCCCCGTAATTCGCGAAAAGCGTACTGGGCTCATGGTCACCACCTCTGTACCCATGTCGCCAGCTTCTGAGGCTGACGCGGTGGCTGACCCACCCCCTGGCGACAAGGCATCCTCAGAGCTGGCCTATGCCGAGCGGCACTATGGCCGCGCTCAAGAGTACCTAAAGGGCAAAAATGTTCAAGCCGCCATTCAAGAACTCA
This sequence comes from Phormidesmidales cyanobacterium, assembly GCA_038256265.1. Lineage (GTDB taxonomy): Bacteria > Cyanobacteriota > Cyanobacteriia > Phormidesmidales > Phormidesmidaceae > Nodosilinea. Next base: position 21,037 of record JBBSKN010000017.1, on the reverse strand, counting down.
AGGACGCGCTGAAAATTGACCCCCAAAACAGCCGCTATCACTGCCTGATGGGTCAGGCCTACCTACTCAACAATCTGTCTGGCATGGCCAAGGTGCATTTTAAGCAGGCGCTACGGATTAACCCTGCCAACGCCGTGGCCCTCAAGTATGCACGGCAGCTCAATATGGCGACTACAGAGACTGCCCCCGCCAAGACCGATGCGGCGCCAGCACCGGCCAACGGCAGGAGATCGCTGTTTGGCGGTCTATTTTCTAAAGACCCCAGCCACTAACTGGGGCTCAATTGGCAACACAGCCTACAGCACAGCGGTACAGCCCATGTACTAAAATCGCTAAGCACGATCCCCGTCGCGATCCGGAGAGCTTCCCCCCTGTGAACAGCTTCAACGCCAAAACCCACCTCACTGTCGGCACCGCTACTTACACCATCTACAGCCTGCCCGCCGCTGCGGCCACCCTGGGCGACATCAGCCGCCTGCCCTTTAGCCTCAAGGTGCTGCTTGAGAACCTGCTGCGCTACGAAGACGGGCGATCAGTCACCGCCGCCGATGTGCAGGCGATCGCCGACTGGCTCACAGACAAAACCTCCAATCGCGAGATCGCCTACCGCCCAGCCCGCGTGCTGATGCAAGACTTCACCGGGGTGCCCGCTGTGGTCGATTTGGCCGCCATGCGCGACGCCATGGTCAACCTGGGCGGCGACCCCGACAAAATCAACCCTCTGTCGCCCGTCGATCTGGTGATCGACCACTCAGTGATGGTCGACTCCTTCGGCAGTGCCGACGCCTTTGGCCAAAACGTCGAAAAAGAATTTCAGCGCAACTTTGAGCGCTACGCCTTTTTGCGCTGGGGCCAGAGCGCCTTTGACAACTTCCGCGTGGTGCCCCCCGGCACCGGCATCTGCCACCAGGTCAATTTAGAATACCTGGCCCAGGTGGTGTGGACTAAAGACGAAAACGGCGAAACCACCGCTTACCCCGACACCCTGGTGGGCACCGACAGCCACACCACCATGATCAACGGCCTCTCGGTACTGGGCTGGGGCGTGGGCGGCATCGAGGCCGAGGCGGCCATGCTGGGCCAGCCGATCTCCATGCTGATTCCCGAAGTGGTGGGCTTTAGGCTCACCGGGGCGCTGCCCGAGGGGGCCACCGCCACCGACCTGGTGCTCACCGTGGTAGAGATGCTGCGGGCCAAGGGCGTCGTCGGCAAGTTTGTCGAATTTTACGGCGACGGCCTTGACCACCTCACCCTGGCCGATCGCGCCACCATCGCCAACATGGCCCCCGAGTACGGTGCCACCTGCGGCTTCTTCCCCATCGACGGTGAAACCCTCCGCTATTTAGAATTCTCAGGTCGCGAACCTGATCGCGTCGCCCTGGTGGAAGCCTATGCCAAGGCCCAGGGCCTCTGGCGCGATGCCGCCGCCCCCGAACCCGTCTTTACCGACTCCCTGGGGCTAGATTTGGCCACGGTAGAACCATCCCTGGCCGGGCCAAAGCGGCCTCAAGATCGTGTCACCCTGGCGGCCCTGGCGCACCAGTTCAAGACCGCTGACTTCCCCGGCTTTAGCGGCAAAGACTACAGCGAGAAGCAGTCAGTGCCCGTGGCCGGTACAGACTACAGCCTCACCGACGGCGACGTGGTGATCGCCGCCATCACCAGCTGCACCAACACCTCCAACCCCTCGGTGATGATTGGGGCAGGGCTGGTGGCCCGCAAAGCTCGCGCCAAGGGACTGACGGTCAAACCCTGGGTGAAGACATCCCTGGCTCCCGGTAGCCAGGTGGTGAGCGACTACCTAGAGAAGGCCAACCTGCAAGAGGATCTAGACGCCTTGGGCTTTAACCTGGTGGGCTACGGCTGCACCACCTGCATCGGCAACTCGGGGCCGTTGTCAGGCCCCATTACCAGCGCCATCGAAACCAACGACCTGGTAGTGGGCGCGGTGCTCTCGGGTAACCGCAACTTTGAGGGCCGGGTTAGCCCCCACACCAAGGCCAACTATCTGGCCTCACCGCCCCTGGTGGTGGCCTATGCGATCACCGGCAGCCTCGCCATTGACCTCAAAACCGACCCCATCGGCCAAGACTCCGAGGGTCGCCCCGTCTATCTCAAAGACATCTGGCCCACCAGCGCCGAAATCTTTGAGGTGATGACCGCCGCCCTCACCCCTGAGATGTTCCGCAGCCGTTACAGCAACGTGTTCACTGGCACCGCCGACTGGCAAAAAATCGCCACCCCCGAGAGCCAAACCTACACCTGGAATAGCGACAGCACCTACGTGCAAAACCCGCCCTACTTCGACGACATGCCCCCCAGCGTCAACGGTCAGGCCTTTGCCGATATCTTTGGCGCTCGTCCCCTGGCCATTTTGGGCGACAGCATCACCACCGACCACATCTCCCCCGCCGGGGCGATCAAAGCCGACAGCCCCGCCGGCAGCTACCTGGTGGGCAATGATGTCACCGCCGCCGACTTCAACTCCTACGGCTCTCGCCGGGGCAACCACGAGGTGATGATGCGCGGCACCTTCGCCAACATTCGCCTCAAAAACGAAATGGTACCCGGCTCCTCCGGCGGCGTTACCCAGTACATGCCCGATAGTACCGATATGTCCATCTATGAAGCTGCCATGAAGTACCAGGCCAGCGGCACCCCCCTAGTGGTAATTGCGGGCAAAGAGTACGGCACCGGATCGTCGCGCGACTGGGCGGCTAAGGGCACCCGACTGCTGGGGGTTAAAGCCGTAGTAGCCGAGAGCTTCGAACGCATTCACCGCTCCAACCTCGTGGGGATGGGGGTGCTACCGCTACAGTTTATCGAGGACGTGCAGCGGAGCGTACTGCACCTAGACGGCACCGAAATCTTTGATTTGACGGGTCTCAGCGGCGGTATTCGGCCTGGTATGACGGTCAACTTGATTGTTCATCGACTCAGTGGCGATGCCACTACCGTACCGGTGCTGTGCCGCATTGACACCCTCGACGAGGTGGAATACTTTCGCCACGGCGGCATTTTGCCCTACGTGCTGCGGCAGTTGCTAGCCGCTTAGGGGCATGAGTGTCTAGGCGATAATCATGGTTACCTGTCTCCGTCAATGGGAGAATACCTAGATTTTCCTAGCTAATTCATCAAAGACCTATTAAGACTCTTTGAAGTTGAGGGCGGAGACAGAGCAACCTACGGATATGGCTCCTATAGTTTGGTCATGGCTCAGGGAATTTTGACAGTACCCAATGCCGTTTACCACTATCAGGGATGTCGGTATGACCTCATCCATTGCCCAAGATCAGGATTCTAAAATGGTCACAGATCAGCCCCCTGCGGATGGGCCTGACACCACCTGCATTGTTAGCGTACCGTCTACCCTGACCGTGGTCGAAGCGGTGGAGTTTGAGCGGCAGGTCAAGCATCAGTGTTTAGAGCAGCCTGCTCTTAAAGTCATTATTATTGACCTGAGCAAAACGGGGTTTATTGACAGTAGCGGCCTCGGGGCGTTGGTGATCTGCTATCGCACCTGCCAGACCAAGGGCATCTCTATGGTGCTGCGCGGTGTGCAAGAACAGGTGCGCATGGTGCTAGCGCTGACCGACCTAGAGCAGCTGTTCACCTTTGAGGTTGCACCTGGGGAGCCAGAGGCTCCGGCAGTCAAGCCTGAAATGCGCTTTACAGCCCTCACCACCCACCCCTCTGTGACCTCTAAGGGCAAGCGCATCCTGGATGTTTTAGGGGCGCTGGTTGGCCTGGCGCTGACCACGGTGCTGGCGATTCCCATTGTGATTGCCATCAAATTAGAGGATGGTGGCCCCATTCTGTTTAAGCAGGTACGTTGCTCATGGATGGGCAAGCGCTTCGAGATTTGGAAGTTTCGCTCGATGGTGACCGATGCTGAAGCCCTCAAGGCTCAGGTGAAAAATGAGGTCGAAGGGCCGCTGTTTAAAAACGAGAACGACCCCCGCATCACCAAGGTGGGCCGCTTTTTGCGAAAGACCAGCCTCGATGAGCTACCCCAGTTTTGGAATGTGCTGATGGGCGATATGAGCCTGGTCGGCACCCGTCCCCCCACCCCCGATGAGATTGAGCAGTACAAGGTGCCCGAGTGGCAGCGTCTCGATGTCAAACCTGGCATGACGGGTGAATGGCAGGTGAATGGCCGCTCTACGGTGAAAAAGTTTGAAGACGTGATTCGGATGGATTTGGACTACCAGAAAAATTGGAGTCTGATGTACGATATCCAGCTCATTGCAAAGACCGTGCTGGTGCTGTTCTCAAAGAAAGCTGGAGCATCCTAGGGCGGGATGTGGGTGAGTAGCTGAGTGGATGGTGCGCATCCACTCAGTCGTTCTGAGCTGAGCAAGCCGCGATAGAGTAAGAAGGTTGTGCAGGGGGTGTGGCTATGCTGGCTCACGGCTTAGCGATCGCAGTTTGGGCCGGTAGCCTGACACTGTATGGCGCTGCCTTCTTTTTTCCCGAGGTGCACCGCCGCCACGACTTCTTGCTCAGCGGAGTGGGGGCTTTCTACGGGCTGGTGCTGTGGTTTACCGCCGTTCAGACCTCGCCTACGGAGCTGTTGGGCCACATCGCCAGCGTAGGGCTGCTGGGCTGGCTGGGCTGGCAAACCCTGACCCTGCGCCGCAAGCGCACTCCCCTTGATCGGCAGACTCCCCTGACTAAAGACTCTTGGCCCGCCTTTGGGCAGCAGCTCCAGCAGTTGGGGTTAGAGCTGCTGCGGGCAACCCCCCTGGGTCGTTGGCTGCCGGAGCCCACAGGCGAGATGAAGCTCGGCGATCCGGCGATCGCAGTGGCAGAGATCCGCGCCTCTTCCCTCAAGGATGTGGACTACGAGTTTGTCGATGAGTTGGCTCCCGCCGCTCGCCCAGTTGCCCCGGCCCCGACGACTTCTCCTGGGTCAGAGATCAGGACTACTAAAGCAAATACCGCCAGGGCAAATACTGCACCGTCCCCCGATCCGCTAACCCAGCGGACTGGGCGAGCGCCCACCCCCCCGGCTGCACCGCCATCGGGGTCTCCGGCACCGAAAGCTAAGCCGAGAGGGGTATCTCTGGGGGCCAGGGTGGCCGGCCTGAAGACCTGGCTTGGCGGTGTTGTGGCAAAGAAGGCTCCTCAGCCCCAGCGAGAGGTGATCGAGATTCCCCCCCGACCCTCGCCGCTGGACCGCAAAAAGCCCCAGCGCGACACCCCCCAGCAAGACCTGATCGACAGCCCGCCCCGGCCCTCGCCACTAAATCGCAAACCGCCTAAGCGCGAAGTGATCGACATTCCACCCCGACCTTCGCCGCTGGATCGCTACAAGAACAAGCCCGCAGACGGTGACTCTACCCCGGTTGAAACCGTGACCATTGTGGATGCGACGGCGGTGGAGAGCAGTGGAGAGAGTGAGGCGATTAAACCCGCCGCGACTACCCCAACTGCCACTCCAGAACAGCCCACCGACTCTCCAGCGGAAACCTCGGAGAGCAACTGGAATAACGACGACAGCGACAGCAACTGGATCGACGATTGACTGGATTGACTATCGTCAGAGAGACTGATGCAAAGAGTGCAGCGTTGTTTGCTCATCGTGGACTGGGGCACGGACACCTTTACTATTCACTGTTGTCCAGCCCCCCGGTGATCGGCGCCCATCCACATCACCTACCCACCTGCACCCTTACCGTCCACCGACGGTAATCGAGTCAACCTTCAAATGGGGCTGCCCGACAGTGACGTAGATGCTGCCGCTGATGGAGCCGCAGAAGCCCGCAGCGAGATCTAGGTCATTGGAGCACATGGAAATCTTGTCCATGATTTCGGTGGCTTCACCGATTAGAGTCGCACCCTTGAGGGGCTTGGTGATTTGGCCGTTCTCAATTAGGTAGGCTTCAGAAACCGCGAAGTTGAACTGGCCAGTGGCACCGACGCTGCCGCCGCCCATCTGCTTGCAGTAGATGCCCTTTTCGACCGAAGCAAACAGCTCCTCAACGGAATAGTCGCCGGGAGCAATGTAGGTATTGCGCATGCGGCTGGCGGCGGCGTAGGTAAAGCCCTGGCGACGACCGCTGCCGGTGCGGGGGTGGCCGGTGCGCATGGAGCCAGCCCGGTCAGAGATAAAGTTTTTGAGAATACCGTTTTCGATCAACAGGGTGCGCTGGGCGGGCATGCCTTCGTCATCCATATCGATGGTGCCAAAGGCGTCGGGCGATAGGCCTTCATCCCAGGCGGTGAGGTTTTCGTGGGCGATCTTTTGGCCTTTTTTGTCGATAAAAGGGGTGGTGCCCCGCTCGATCTGGGTGGTCTCAAGCAGGTGGCCGCAGGCTTCGTGAAAGATGACGCCGCCAAACTTGTTGGCCATGATCACCGGGTAGGTGCCCGACTCGACGTAGTCGGCGTAGAGCATTTTGCCCGCCGACTCGGCCACATTAGCAGCCGCAGTTTGGTAGTCCCACTGGCGCAAAAAGCCGGGGTCGCTGGTGTCGCCCGCCCGCTGGCCAATGGAAGAGCGGTGCTCACCATCGGCGCACAGCAGGTTGTAGCCCACCGACTGGGTAAGGCGAATGTCGCGGGCAAAGGTGCCGTCGCTGGCAGCCACTAGCACTTCTTGCCAGTCACGAAAGTAGACGGCACGGCGCGACTGCACATGGCTGGCCTCTTTGGCCAGAGCGCTGTTGGCGGCCAGCAGCACCTCGCCCATCTCTTGCATTGAGCTGCACTGGCTGAGCCAGGCGTCTTTGCCCTTGGTGGTGGCGTAGTCGCGCAGCAGCTCAAGGTTAATTTCGGCCAGATTATTGGCGCTGGGGCCGGGCAGGGCTAAGCCCATAATGGCCAGAGCCTTGTCAAGGGCGGCCCTAAGACCGTTAAAGGTGAGGTCGTTGGTGCTGACGTAGCAGTCGGCCTTGCCCAAAAAGACGCGCACCCCGGCCCCGGTCACCAGCTGAGGAGAGAGGCTGGTGATGGCGTCGTCTTCGGCCTGGCAGCTGATGTAGTTGCTGCGCTCTAGAAAAAATTCTACGAAGTCAGCCCCGGCGGCGCGGCCCAGACCCAGCAGCGTAGACAGGGTAGCTTCCCAGGCGGCATCGAAGCGATCGCGCGGGGCAGAATAGTCTTGCCGCAGCGGGTCGTGGGTTTTAATCAGCGGGGTCGGGAAAGGTGCAACCGTCATGCCGAAGAATCCTTGGTGGGGTGAGAGATATGCCGTTGGAACCCTCACAGTCTAACAAAGTAGGCCAATAAACCTGCTGACAAACCTGCCAGATTGAAGTTGAGGGGGTAGGGGAGGGTGTAACGGCCGGGGAGCAGCCTGGGCCTGATGATTTGATGATTTTGGGATCGCTGACTTAAGTTAATTCTAGTTCAGCTAATTCAGCTTGCTTAACGAGGGAAATACCGTCTGGCGAATCGAGTGGGGCTGTGCTAACGTGTAACCAAAGATTAAACAAATATAAAAAAAGAAGTCGATCCTGTAGCTCTGTCGTGCCTTTGCCTGCGTTCTTTAGGCTCAAGGTTTACCGCAGACCTAATTCATCTCCACAGCCAGTCCTACACGTGCTCTTTTGACCACCGGCGGAATGCCTCTTCAGCAGTTTCCTAGCGACTAGACCTGCGTTTTCCGAACCCACCAAGAGGAGCCTCCCCTGTGGTCGTGAAAAATAATTTTGCCCCTAACCTCACGCCTCTGCTAGGGGTTGACTGCCCTCAGCAGCCCCTCGTGCTAGTTGTTGACGACGATGATGACAGCCTGACGCTGATGGCCTACATTCTAGAGCAGCTGTCTTGCGAGACTTGCTTTGTAGCCGATGGCATCGCCGCACTGACTGCGGCGATGCAGCAGCAGCCTCACCTAATCTTGTCTGACATTCATTTGCCATACATTGACGGGTACAGCCTGATTCAGCAGCTGCGCGCCAATGAGGTGACGAAACATATTCCTGTAGTGGCGGTGACGGCCCTGGCGGGGCGCGACGATCAGCACAAAATTTTGGCTGCTGGGTTTAATGACTACGTCAGCAAACCCTTTTTGATTGAGCAGCTAGAGCGCCTTGTCCAGAGCTTTATTAGTCCACCTCTGACGGTAGCGTAGGCAGTGGGCAACGATTTCGGGATAGTCAGTCTTCCCTGGCTGGCGATAGATCAGTGATCTATGTGTCTTTAGCCGCTGGGCGCACCTCTGGTGGCTCAGAGAGAATAATCACAATACTGGTGCGCCCTGTAGACAGAGTGGCATCAGTTAAAATGTCGACCACTTGACGCTCTAGGGTGCCCTCTACCAACTCCACAATCTGGGGCCGCAAGGCCCCTGCTCAGCCAGGCCTGATTCGCCCTGTTCCATTAAGAGCTGCTCGGGCTTTGTGACAGAGTCTTCTAAGAGCAGTAAAAGCTTTTCGTCAATGATTTGGCAGGTGATTTTGCCAGGGCAGTGGTTTAGCTGTTCGCGGTAAAGGCGCTGAAACTGCTGGGATAGCTGACGCTGGAGTTGGCCCTGAGTGGGCAACACGGTAGGCGGTGATGTTTCCATAGAGTAACAGTAGGGTTTGACGGTCGGCCAAAAGCCTTTGGCTGAGGGCTTGAGCGCGATCTTGAAGCTCATTTAACCATGACTTTTAAAGCCAGGGCTGACCTTTACGATGGCAAATCCAAATCACATCCCCCCGATGGTCAAAAGGCCAAACCGTAATCAAAGCCCCTGAATCTCTGAGTGCTAGTTGACCAGGCCTGATCGCAAAGCCCGCACGGCGGCCTTAGTGCGATCATCTACGCCCAGTTTGTTGAGAATGCTGCGCACGTGGGTTTTGACGGTGCCTACGGTGATGTATGAACGCTCGGCAATCTCAGCGTTGCTGCATCCGCCCACAATCAGCTCCAGAATCTCTAGCTCGCGCTCGGTGAGCGGGTATGACTCTAAAATTTGCTCAAACTCAGGCTCTACTGCCTCAATGGCAACGGTGCGGCTGCTGGCTGCCATCGCCCCAGCGGGTGTCTTGCGCACCTGGCGCAGCACCACGCTGGCTACGGCGGGGTCAATCCAAGAGTTGCCTTCGTAGGTTTCGCGCACCGCCACAATCAGCTCATCTAACTCAGTTTGCTTCATGCAGTAGGAGTCGGCCCCGGCGGCAAAGGCCGCCATGACGGCGGCCTCGCTATCGTGCATAGTCAGCATTAGCACGCGGGTGGGGTCGCCCTCTTGGCCGCTCTGGATCTGACGTAGGCGCTCTACCAGCTCAATGCCGTCAATATCGGGCAGGCCAATGTCAACAATGGCGACATCAGGGTGCTCGGTCTCTAGCAGGCTCAGACCTCGGCTGCCGTTGGCGGCTTCACCCACTACGGTCATGCCCGGCACCCGCTGCAGGGCAGCCTTGAGGCCCAAGCGAGTGAGGTCGTGGTCTTCGATTAGTACAATGCGAATATCTGTCATAGGTATACCTCATTATCGAGGCGTTGAAAAGGAGCTGCACAAACAACCCTCGTTCAAGTCGAGGAAGGAAGTTTTGCCTAGGGAAAATTGCGGATTCCGAGTCTGGACTTGGTGCGGCCAAGTGCATCGATTATGGGGCAACCTTAGGGGGTTAACACGTATCTTTAGGCAGACCCGAGCTAAGTTGGGCCTCTCTCTTTAGATAGACCTTGCTCTGCGGAGCCTGTTCTACTCCGGGTCTGCTAAAGGGCAGAGTATGCCGGATACATGGGCTTTCGATTAGGATATCTCAGGAAATCGCTTAGAAATCGCGTAATAAATCTTTTCGTAAAGGATGGAGCCATGGTTGAGGACTGGCAGGCTCTGCTGTTGGGGCCATACATTCCCCACGGGCACTGCTACCTGTGGCAGCCGGGATTGGTCTGGCTGCATCTGCTGTCAGACGCGTTAATTGCTCTGTCCTATTGGATGATTGCCGGGGTGCTGGTGTACTTTGTGCAGCGGCGACCAGATGTGCCCTTTAGGCCCCTGTTTTGGCTATTTGCTGTGTTTATCATGGCCTGTGGGGCCACCCACCTGCTCTCGGTGTGGACACTGTGGTTTCCGACCTACTGGGTGTCGGGGGGTGTCAAGGCAATAACTGCGCTGGTGTCACTGTTTACGGCTCTAGAGCTAGTGCCCCGTCTGCCGTTGGCGCTGGCCTTGCCCAATGCCACTCAGCTGATGGATCTAAACCGAGCACTCCAGGAGGAAATTGGCGATCGCAAGCAGGCCGAGGCCGATCTAAGGGCCGCCGAAACCGAAGTGCGCCAGCTCAACCGCACCCTAGAAGACCGAGTGCAGCGTCGCACGGTGCAGCTGGAAATGGCGAACCAGCAGATTGAGGCGCTGCTGGCCCGAGAGCGCCGTGATCGCGAGGCTCTACAGGCCGCTAAAGACAACCTTCAAGACACCGCCGAACGGCTCAACCTCGCCCTCAGCGCGGCTCAAATGGGCTCTTGGGACTGGCAGTTAGATACCGGCAGTCAAATTTGGTCGCCCCAGAGCCGGCAAATTATGGGCTTTGACCCAGCCGCCTCTGCCCACACCGCTGAGACCTGGGCGGCGCGGGTACACCCCGACGACCGGCCAGAGATAGAGATGTTAATCGAGCGGGCGATCGCCGATCAGTCTGAATTTACTGGACAGTATCGGGTGTGCTGGCCCGACGACAGCTGGCACTGGGTCAGCGCCTACGGTCGGGTGGTTGAAACCCAAGATGGGTGCAGCCAGCGCCTGGTGGGGGTGATGCAAGATATCACCGCCGCCAAGCGAGCAGAGCTGTCTCTGCGGGCCAGCGAGACGCGGTTTCGGGGGGTGTTTGAGCAGGCAGCGGTGGGCATGGCCCGCCTCAACTTGCAGGGGCACTGGATACAGGTCAATCAAAAGCTCTGTGACACCCTGGGGTATCAGTCCGAAGATTTAATCAATCAACCCTTCCAATCGATTACCTATGAGGCCGATAAAGCCCAGGACGAGCGCTGTTTTCGGTGGCTTACCAGCGGCGAGAAAACCTCTTGCCAGGTTGAGAAACGCTACCTGCGCAGCAACGGGTCACCTGTTTGGGCTTTAGTCACGGTGTCGGTGGAGAGCAACGCCGCCGATGGGATCACGGGTCTGATTGCCATCATCGAAGATATAGAAGAGCGCAAGGCCGTGCAGCAAGAGCTGCTGCACCGGGCCGACGAACTGGCCAGCACCAACCTGATGCTGGCCCACACCACCGCCCTGCTCGAGCACCGCAATGCCGAGCTAGACCAGTTTGCCTACGTGGCATCCCACGATCTCAAGGCTCCCCTGCGAGCGATCTCTAACCTGGCCGACTGGATTGGCGAAGACCTAGAGGGTCAAATACCCGCCGAAAATCGCCATCAGCTCGAGCTGATGCGCAACCGAGTGCAGCGCATGGAAGGGTTGATCAACGGCCTGTTGGAATATTCGCGGGTGGGCCGTCGCCAGCGCAGCATTGTGGCCGTTGACCTCAACCTGCTACTAGAGGATGTGGTCGATTCGCTGGCCCCAGCGGCCGGGTTTCAGGTGAATATTCCCTCCGATCTGCCAACGCTGTACAGCCACAAAACCTCCCTGAGCCAGGTCTTCACCAACCTGATCAACAACGCTCTTAAGCACCACCACCGCGCTGACGAAGCCTACCTGGAGGGGAATCGAGGCACGGTCAATATCACCTGGAACGCAAAGGGCTCTTGGCTAGAATTTGCGATCGCCGACGATGGCCCCGGCATTGCCCCCCAGGATCACGACAAAATTTTCACCATCTTTCAAACCCTCAAAGCCAGAGACGACTTTGAGAGCACCGGTATTGGCCTGGCAGTGGTGAGGAAAATTGTCGAAGCCGAAGGTGGCCGCGTGTGGCTTACCTCCACCCTAGGTGCGGGTACGACCTTCTACTTCACCTGGCCCTTTCAAAAAACCCCACCCCCTGAGGAGCAGGAGTCAACCCCTGAGACCCATTGAGGGTGCTGGACAACCCCAGAGACGACCTGACCCGCCCTGCCCGTTTGCCCAACCCGTTCGCACAATCTGCAGTTGGGGTAGCGGACAAACTCGCTAAGATAGCAATGCCTTTAGCCTAACAACTTAGCCCAGCCCTCCTTAGCCTAAAACTACCGTGACCCAGCCACCTCCCAGCCCCAACCCTCAACTTGAGCCACTGACTCGAATGCAGGTGCTGGCGGCCATGGGGGTAACGGCGGTGGTGCTGATGCTGATTTCTAAGACCTGGCTATATTTTGACCCGGCGGAGCTGATGCCGGCGCGGCTGTCTTGGGTCGATGGGCTGATTGGAGTTGGGCTCGGGCTGGCCATCACCCTGGCTAGCGGCGGGGTCTATCGCCTGTGGCCCGCCTACCGCCAGAGCGCCGACACCTATCTGGCCATGGTGCTGCAACCCTTGCAGTGGCCCGACCTAATTTGGCTAGGGCTGCTGCCAGGGCTAAGCGAAGAGCTGCTGTTTCGCGGCGTTATGCTGCCCGCTATTGGCATGAATGGGTTAGGCATTGCGGTGTCGGCGGCGAGCTTTGGCGTGCTACACCTGAGCAGTTTGCAGCAGTGGACCTACGTGGTGTGGGCCACCGCCATTGGCCTGGTGCTGGCCACGGGGGCCGTGCTGACGGGCAACCTGCTGGTGCCGATTGTGGCTCATACAGTGACCAATTTGGTATCGAGTGCGGTGTGGAAATTTCGCCAGCAGCAGCAGCCTGCGGCGTGATTTGCGGTGCAAGGTTTGCGGTTTCGCCTCGCGCCTAACACCTTGTCCCCAAAACCTTGCACCTTCCACCCAAAACCGTAACTCTGCATACAGTTGTCAGAGCTTCTTGGCAATATCAATGAAATGCGGGTTTTGGTATGACCCGTATCTAAAAATTCTGTTTATTCTGTCTGAAGGGCGTTTCTAAACACCCTAGCCCCTTACATCCTTTGGGATAGGAAGCAGGTTGCCCATGGATTGCAGCGCTATTCAGTTTCGGTATGCCGATCAGTTTTCTGAGGCTGACTTAGATCAGGTAGTGAGCTTGTTTCAAGCGGCGGCTTTTTGGGCTAAAGATCGCACGCGAGCAGACATGGCGATCGCCGTCGCCCACAGCTACCCCCTAGTCACCGCCTGGGATGGCCCTAAACTCATCGGCTTTGCCCGAGCTACCTCTGACGGCGTGTTTCGCGCCACCATTTGGGATGTGGTGATCTCGCCCGACTACCAGGGCGGTGGCCTAGGCCGCAAACTGGTCGAAACCCTGGTCGCCCACCCCCACATGAGCCGAGTCGAGCGGGTTTATCTGATGACCACTCACCAGCAGGGCTTCTACGCCCGCATCGGCTTTGAAGAAAACCCCTCAACCACCATGGTGCTCTACAACAACGCCGAGATTGAGATGCTGCCTGCACTAGGCCCGCCCGCTGAGGCTACAACCGAAGTCGCGGCCAAAATCACGGTTGGTTAAGAACTTAGCCCCGAATCCTAACCCCTGAGGACAGTAAGGTACGCTAGCATTTTGTAGGTATGGCTCCCCGCAGAGCCGACGTTATAGGCCACTGTCAATGCACCAGACCCACGATTTACACGTTGTTGAGACTCGCCCCCTAGTCAGCCCCGCCCTGCTGCACCACGAGTTGCCGATGTCGCCCGAGGCGGCGACGTTGGTGGCCGAAGCGCGCGATCGCATTCGCCACATTCTCTACAACGAAGACCGCCGCCTGCTGGTGATTGTCGGCCCCTGCTCGGTGCACGACATCGATGCCGCCTACGAATATGGCCAAAAGCTGGTCAACCTGCGCCACGAGCTGTCGGGCCAGCTGGAGATCGTCATGCGGGTCTATTTTGAGAAACCCCGCACCAACGTGGGCTGGAAGGGCCTGATCAACGACCCCCACCTAGACGGCAGCTACGACATCAACACCGGCCTGCGCCTAGCCCGCAAGCTGCTGCTCGACCTGGCCCAGCTGGGTCTGCCCGCCGCCACTGAGCTGCTCGACCCGGTGACCCCCCAGTACATTGCCGACCTGATTGCCTGGACGGCGATCGGAGCCCGCACCACCGAGAGCCAAACCCACCGCGAAATGGCCTCGGGCCTCTCGATGCCCATCGGCTTTAAGAACAGCACCGACGGCAGCCTACAAGCCGCCATGAATGCCATGGTGGCAGCCAGCCAGCCCCACCACTTTTTGGGCATCAACCAAAGCGGGTTGGCCAGCATTGTCACCACCACCGGCAACCCCGACGGTCACCTGGTGCTGCGCGGCGGCAAGGGCGGCCCCAACTTTAGCGGTAACCACGTGGCCCAGGCGGCCGCAGAGATGGCCAAGCTCAAGCTCAATTACCGAATGATGGTCGATTGCAGCCACGCCAACGCCAACAAAGACCACAATCGCCAGCTCAGCGTGCTCGAAGACATCGCGGCCCAGGTGCGCGACGGCTCGCGCCATATTCTTGGCGTGATGGTTGAGAGCCATCTCAAGGCGGGCAACCAGTCGATACCCGATGACCTGCGGCAGCTCACCTACGGCCAGAGCATCACTGATGCCTGTGTCGATTTTGACACTACCGCCACCATGCTGCGGCAGCTGGCCAGCGCGGTAGAGCCGTCGCTGCAGGCCGCGCTGGGTTAAACCCTGCTTATCGAGTAAGCCTGGCCTGCTCTCTGGCCTAGCTGGGGGCAAGCGATTGCCCCCAGCTAGGCCAGAGAGCCAGTGGTATTAACAACCACTCGGCGGTACTCGGGTGCCCGCATTGATGCGGTTGAGGTCGTTGAGGTTGAGCAGGGTGCTGCTGTAGCGCACCATAGTAGGGCTAAGCTGGCGACCGCGACGCACTTGTACATAGCCGCTGGGGCCAAAGGATTGAAAGGTTTCTCCGGCACTGAGCACGCTAGCGCCAGCCAAATTTTGCACCGAAATGCCCGACACCGTGTTGCCGTTGACTTGGCCCTGCACGCAGATGGCCTCTCCATCGACATAGCCGAAGATGCCAGTGACGTTGTTGCCCTGCTTTCTAAAGGTAAAGGTGACGCCGCCGTCGGCTAACAGGGTTTGGTCGGAGACAACAGCACCGCTGGGGGTGCCGTTCCAGTAGCGATAGTTGCCGTCTGGCAGGTCTTGAACCCGAGTGGGGGCAGTCTCTGTACCGGGGCTAGGGTTTGCACTAGGTTCTGAGATCACCTCGACCTGGGTAATGAGCATAACCGTTTCTGATTCGCTGCACTCGGGGTTGCCCTGGCACGAAACGGCCTGAATATTGTCCGACGTGTAGGTGAGCTGCACTCGCTGGCCTACGAGGTCTTGCTCGCAAATCTCGAAGCTGGCAAATTGTGTAGACCGCTGACCCTGGTCGTCTAGGAGCTCGACATAGCAAGCGCGATCGCCTGTGGTCAAACTCTGAATAGTGCCCATGGTGGGCTGTTGGGCGTTGCCTGACTGGCTGATGAGCAGAGGTAAGCCGAAGGCGGTAAATGCCGTTAAAAGCAGACGGCTAGGGGTTGTAGCGAGCATAGTTTAGTAGATGGGAGGGGACTAGAGCCAACATCTCAGCAGAATACATCACTATGTTTTGCGCTGATAACAATAAAACGGCTTAAGCCTCAGTCCCCTGAGCTACGCAACCTTGCGCCAAATCTAGCAGAACCTGACAAACAGCCGATAAGCTGGAGAGTGCAGTCGATTCGCTCCTTTATTGATTTGCTATGAACCGGATTTTTCGCGCCCTCACCGCTCCGCTGCTGGCCACTACCCTATTGGCAGGTGTCGCACCTTTGCCCATCGGTAACGCCCACGCCCAAGAGTCGGTCACTCCGCGCCTGGCCCAGCTGCCCCGCACCCCCGATCAGGTGGTTGAGTGTGAGTTGTTGATTGTCGGCGGCGGCCTGGCGGGCACCGCAACGGCCTACGAGAGCTTGCTGATGGGTCACACCGTCTGCATGACCGAGCTGACCGACTGGGTGGGGGGGCAGATCTCATCCCAGGGCACCACGGCGCTAGACGAGTCAAAGGAGCAGCGCAACCAGCTGTTTTATTCGCGAGGCTATAAAGAGCTGCGCGATCGCGTCAAAGCCAAGTACGGCGAGCTCAACCCCGGCCAGTGCTGGGTGAGCGTCACCTGCTTTATGCCCGCCGATGCCAACGCCATTTTGATGGAGATGCTGGCCGAGGCCGAGCGTGAAGGCGGCGGCGAGCTGCGGTGGTTCCCCAACACCGTGGTCAAAGACCTGAGCCTGAATGCTGACGGCACCCAAATTGACGAGGTGGTGGCCATTCGCCACAGCCCCATGCCGGGCACTGCGCCGCTCAACACCGACTTTCTCTCTGAGATCGTCGAAGACGCTTATACCTACGACGACTCGGCCCGCCTAGCGAAGGAGATCATTCAGTTTCTGCCCGCAGGTATGATGCCCCAGCAGGGCGAAGCCCCCCGCCGGGTTGACTGGTTTGTGGTGGAGGCCACCGAGACCGGCGAGCTGATCGTGCTGGCCGATGTGCCCTACGAGCTAGGCCTCGACCCTAGGTCACCCCTCAACCCCTCGTCGCCCGTGACCGAGCGCGACCCCTACTGCACCCAGGGCTTTACCTACACCTTTGCCATGGAGCACACCGCCGAGCCGCAGACCTTTGAGGTGCCCGAGTTTTATAGCACCTACGAGCCCTACTACAGCTGGGAAAAGGAGCGCCCCCAGCTGCTCACCCCCCAAGACCACTTTGACTTTGTCTTTACCTATCGCCGCCTAGAGAGCGCCCAGCCCCGGCGCACCGGGGAGCGCATCTTTGGTGCGCCGCGCCCGGTGCCCGGCGATATCTCTATGCAAAACTGGACTTGGGGCAACGACTATCGCCCCGGCACCAGCCGCGACAACTTGATTCTCACTGAAGCTCAGCTGCGGGAAAGCGGTCAGCTAGAGCCAGGCGGCTGGCTAGGGGGGCTGCGCACCGACACCCTGCGCAAGGGCGAAGAAAATGCGATCGGCTATTTCTACTGGCTGACCACCGGCACCACCGACTCGCAGATCGATGACTCGTGGAAAGAACCTGCACCCTACAACCGCTACCTGCAAGGGCTAGACTCGCCCATGAACACCGCCCACGGCCTGTCGAAGTATCCCTACATTCGCGAGGCGAGGCGCATTGTGGGTCGCCCTTCACCGGGCTATGAGCGCGGCTTTATGATCAGCGAAGTCGATTTTTCGTGGAATGACTTTGGCTCAGAGTTTTACCGAGAGAACTTGGATCGAAGCACCTACACCTCGATGCGGCGGTATCTGGCTGGGCTAGGTACGTTAGATACCTTTATGCCCGACGCTGACCCCAACGAGTTTCCGGTGCGGGAGCGATCGCGCATCTACCCCGACTCGGTAGGCATTGCTCAGTATGCGATCGACTTTCACCCCTGCATGCGCGACTACCCCGCCGAGGCCCCCGGCAACATCGAGCGCCCCGGCGTGCGCCAGGCCCACGGCCAGGCCTACCCGGCCCAGATTCCCCTGCGGGCGCTGATTCCCCAGCGGGTCGACAACATGCTGGTGGCCAGCAAGAGCATCGCCGCCAGCACCATTGCCGCCGCCGCCTACCGAGTGCATTCCTTTGAGTGGTCGGTGGGGGCCGCCGCCGCCCACACCATCGACTTCTCGCTGCGCAACGGGGTGTTGCCCTACGAACTGGTCACCAACCCTGCCTCCCAAAGCCCCATGCTCGAAGCGCTGCGGGCCGAGCTAGAGGCCAGCGGCAACCCGGTGCAGTTTCCCAACACCTCGATCTTCAACGAAGACTGGGGCAACTGGCGGCCCTGGTAGGTCATGGCCCTGCCCCCAGTGCCAGCACCCCGTTCTGCCCGCCAAAGCCAAAGCCTAGGCACAGCGCCACCTCAGCCTTGGCGGGTATGGGTGCAGTCACCAAGGTTGGATAAATACTCTCACCGCGATCGCCCACATTGGGCGGCAGCAGTCCATGGCGCAAAGCCAACAGGCAAACCGCCGCCCCGATCGCCCCGGAGGCCCCCAGGGTATGCCCGGTCGCCCCCTTGGTCGAACTCATCGGTGGCAGCGGCTCAAAGCTCTCAGTCAGCAATTGCGCCTCGTGGGCATCGTTGAGCTGCGTCCCGGTGCCGTGGGCGTGGATATAGTCAATTTGCCCAGGCTCCAGACCGCTGTGGTAAAGGCAGTTCTTCAGAGCTAGGCGCCCCCCCCCCAGCGCCGGGTCGGGTGCGGTGCGGTGGTAGGCATCGGCACTAAACCCGGCCCCGAGAATGCTGCCGTAGGGTTTTGGCCCCGCTCTCGCCGTTAGGGATGCCTCCGACTCTAGCACTAGCACCGCAGCGCCCTCCCCCAGCACCAGCCCCTCCCGCTCTAGGTCAAAGGGGTAGCAGCCGGTAGTGGCGAGGGCACCCAGTTGCTCAAAGCCCGCCAGGATCAGGGGGGTGATGGGCGCTTCGGCGGCCCCGACTAAAACGCGATCGCACTGCCCCCGTCGCACCAGCTCGTAGCCCTGAAAAATCGCCGTCAGCCCGGTAGCACAGGCCGCCATCGGGGCCAGCACCGGCCCCAGGGATTGAATTTGCCGCGCGACAGACATAGCGCCCATGTGGGGCAGCGCCTCCAGCCAGGGATTTTCAGCCCAGGCGGCGGAGCCAGTCATGCGTTCCCAGCGGCCCTGAAAACTGCGGCTAGAGCCGATCACCACGCCGCAGTCGGGCATCGGCAGGGTGAGTTGGGCATCGGCGATCGCCCCCGCCACCGCCAACCTCAGCAAGTCCTCCAGGTCGGCGGGCTCATCGCCAATCATCGCCAGGAGACGCGGCGGCAGTTCAGTAAACGGCTGCCCCTGGCGAATGCCCGATTTCCCGGCCAGAAGGTTTTCCCAGGTTGTCGCTGCCGTAGTACCTAGGGCTGTGACCAGCCCCATGCCGCTGACAACGACCCGTTGCCCCCTGGGGGTTTGCCTACTCAGTCTTGAGATTCTCCAGGCCGTCGATGACCCGGGCAGTCTCAATGCGATCGCCCTGCTGAATGGCGTCGACTGTCTCCATGCCGCTGGTCACATAGCCAAACACTGCATAGCTGCCGTCTAGAAAAGGCAGATCTGCCAGGGTGATATAGAACTGGGCCGAAGCCGAGTCTACCGTCTGCGATCGGGCCATCGCCACCGCTCCACGGGTATGGGACAGCTCTGGAGACGCACTAATGCTGGCCTCTTCAAAGGTTTGGCTGTAGATCGGCTCCGCCGCCCCGGCGGGCTTAATTTCTAGAGGCACGTAGCGCGGCGCTTGGGTGTCGGGGTCAACAAAGCTGCCGGTGCCGAGCTGCTGGGCTGGCACGTTGGGGTCTTTGCTTTGGGGGTCGCCACCCTGGGCCACAAAGGGCTGGGGGTCGCGCACTACCCGGTGAAACACCAGGTCGTCGTAGACGCCCCGGTTGACCAGATCCACAAAGTTACCTGCCGTAATCGGGGCGTTGGTGCCGTCTATCTCCATCACAATGGGGCTGCCGTTCACTACCATCTCCACCGTGGCCATACCCTCTAGTACCGGCAGCCCAGCGGTCGCCGCCGTCACGGTCTCTAATTCGGGGGTCGAAGCGGCGTCACCAGCGGGGACTTCCAAATTGGCAGAATTGGTGCAGGCACCCAGCCAAAGCGTCAGCAGGGCAGCCAGGGCCAGGGTAAAAGGGCGCATAGAAAGAGCCATCACTATGTTGAATTCCTAATAGTGCAGTCGACCCCTCATGTTATCGCAGGGGATCGGCAACTGGGCTACAGGTAGGCTGTCTAAGGCGACTTTTGAAAATAGTTCTCCAAGGGTGGACAGTGCCCACCCTACGACTCCCGTCATTCCCGCTTAGGCGGGAATCCAATAGAGAGAATGGTGCGTCGCCTGGATTCCCGTTTTCACGGAAATGACACCCTCCTACAGCCCTTCGAGGGGCACCTGTAAGAATCGCGCCAGCTCGGCCCCCTGGTTCTCTAGCTCAGCCAGCGGAATCGGCTGCCCCACCCGAGTGAGCGGAATATCAGGCCGTCCTTTAATACGCAGGTAGAGGGTGCGCTTGGGGTTGAGACCCTCTTTGATGGCCACCCGCACCGCCGTCACCTCTTCTAAGGGGTGATCAAACTCAATGCGGCGGTTTTCGCCCCAAAAGCCCTTGCGCACAATCTCTAGCCGACTGCTGGCTTTGTCAAACTGGTTGTAGCCGCCGCCCACATCTAGACTGATTACCACCCAGAGAAACGTGGCCAAACCCAGGGCCGCCACCCCGTAAAACCCCATGGCAATACCCTGAGGAATAAACACCAGCTGGGTGGGATCAGAGAAGGGCAGCAGATTGATCTTAAGGTAGCTAGATGCCCCGGCCAGGGCAAAGCCCAGCCCTCCTAGGGTGAGCACTACGGCCCAAAAAATGTTGCTCAGGCGGCGAGCACCCAGCACGCTGCGCTTTAGGGTCTGGGGCTGGGTCGAAGAGATGGAGGCGGTCATAGATATTAACGATGAAACGTATAGACAACCGTGGGGCAAACCAGGGGAGCAATGCTTGAGAGCAGCCTGCCAGAGCAATGCCTGTCACTACTCTATATAAACATCGTACAGGTCTAGCTTCTACTTCTATCGCCCCCAGGCCCGCTAAGGTAGTCTTTGGATAAGAACGTACCCTCGTAGAATGGGCAAAGCTTGCGTGCCGTCACCGCTAGGGCAATCTGGGGCGATCGCAAACCTGAGAATTTACATGTCAGATTGTAAAAAATTAGAACTCTCTCTATCATAAATACAAACCTGGCCCCCGAAAAGCTAACTTCAGGGGCCGCTGGTGCGATTCAGGCAGGGGTAATCGTTATTGGATCAGGAAGATTTTTCTTCATGGCTCTAATATCTGGAATACTTAGTAGATATAAACCTCTGCACTGAAGTTATGCTCTGCCGCATCTAGTTCAGGTTCAAAGCTGAGCTGGATCCAGCAGAGTCGCGACCTTGTGGTTTAGATGTCATATAAAGAGGATTTGACATGACCATAGCAATGGGACGCGCGCAAGCCCAGCGAGGATGGTTCGACATTCTCGACGACTGGCTAAAGCGCGATCGCTTTGTCTTTATCGGCT
>JBBSKN010000016.1:0-48729 GCA_038256265.1 Phormidesmidales cyanobacterium | reverse complement strand
GTGTAGTCGCTGCCGGTGACAAAGTAGCGGCTGTCGGCGCTAAAGGCCAGGGTCCATACCGGAGCACCGGAGGAAGGTAGGGTGTGGCAGAGGCGGCGACGGGGAATATCCCACAGGGCGACGGAGAAATCTTGGCAACTGCACACCAGATAGCGCCCGCTGGGGCTGACCGCCATGGCAGGCAGGGCCTGCATATCGGCGGGTAAAATCCAGCAGGGCAGGCCGGTCTCCAAATTCCAGATCGTGAGGCAGCGGTCGTCGTAGCCCGCCGCAAAGGGAATCGGCGGGCAGGCGGGGTCGTTGGGGTCAGAGAGAAACCCGGCGGTGCGCAGGCTGGCGGTTGATCGCACCTGGAAGTATTTGAGCAGGGTGCGATCGCCCACATGCCACAGGCAGGCCCGCTGGTCGTCGCCGCCGCTGACTAACTGCCTGCCCGTTTCGTCGTAGGCCAGACTGTGGATTTTACCGTCGTGGCCTGCTAGGGTTCCCTGCTTAAAACCAGAGGCCACTTCCCACAGACACAGCTGACCGCTGTCGTCCCCCGAGGCCAGCTGGCTGCCGTCGGGGCTAAAGGCCAGGGCACCCACCGCAGCCTGGTGGTCTTCTAGCACATCGGTCTGGTAGGTTGCCCCCACGGGCCACAGCCAGATCTGGCCGCTCTCAGTGCCTACCGCCAGTAGATCACCCTGGGGGCTAAAGGCCAGCGCACAAATGCCCTGCCCCTCATCAAACATCCACGCCAGCTTGCCCCGGTGCAGGTTCCACAGCAGCAGGCGGCCCTCATGGTCGCCCGCCGCCAGGTGGTCACCGTCGGGGCTAAAGGCTGCCACCGGGTCACGACCCAGAGCAGTA
Source organism: Phormidesmidales cyanobacterium (assembly GCA_038256265.1). Classification (GTDB taxonomy): domain Bacteria; phylum Cyanobacteriota; class Cyanobacteriia; order Phormidesmidales; family Phormidesmidaceae; genus Nodosilinea. The sequence continues at coordinate 47,877 of JBBSKN010000016.1, read as the reverse complement.
GCAAAGGCCGTATCGCCAAACTGAGCCTGGCTAAAGTTGGCTCCCTGCAAACTCACCCGGCGCAGGTCGCCCTGCCAAATCGCCAGGTGCGAGAAGTCAACCCCGCTGATGCTCAGCCCCAGATACTGACAGAGGTGAATGATGTTGCCCGCCCCGTAGCCGGTCTGCCCCCGCAGGGGGCGCAGGGCTTGCAGCAGGCGATCGCCCTTATCCGCCAACCGCTCAGCGGTAGGATACCGTCGCCTCAGCTCATCTCCCAGGGGAGCCAGCATGGCGGCCCGCTGTAGCTCTTGCACGACTTCCCGAGCGGTCATGGTCACCAGGGGCAACCGCTGGAGCCAGTCTAGGGTCTCGGCCTCTAGCTCAGCGGTGAGCACCGCCTGAAGTCGTTCTAACACCAGGGCTTGCACCACCGGCTTGAGGCTCAGCACCAGCCCCTGGCTAGGAGCGTGGACGCCCTGCACCCAGCCTCGACTGAGCACCGACTGCACGATCTCCTCCGGGGCCGGGGGCTGCATGGCGGCATTGAGGTCATCTAGGGTCAGCGGCTCTTGAGTCAGGGCCAGCCAGTACAATATGGCCCATTCCTCGGGCAGCAGTCGCTCTAGCGCCGGGGTAAAGGTGCGGTGCACCGCCTCAGGCACAGCGAGTTTGCTGCCGTGCAGCAGCGCCTGGGGCTGCCCCTGGTAGACATCCGCCAAAATGGCCCCCAGCCCCCTCAGCACCAGGGGATGACTGCCATAGCGCGCTACCAAAGCCGCCCAGTCGTTTGCGTTGGGGTGCGGTGCATCAGACCCGCGCAGCAGGCAAACGGCGGCATCCACCGCCAGGTCGTCGAGGGCGTAGTCGCGCACCCTTGGCCCCTGCACCTGGGCAAAATCGGCGGGTTTCTCCTGACTGACCCAGACCAAACAGCTGCGGTGGTGGCGCTCGGCCCCCTGGTGAAACAGGTGCTGAATGGCGTCGGTGCCGGGGCGGTAGCGGCCCGCGAGCTGCTGCTTGGCAAAGAGCTGCTCCATGCCGTCGATCACCAGCCGGGCGCGGTGCGCTTCGAGCTGATCAAGCAGGCGGTCGACGGTGGCCAGCGGCGCGGGGGCTGCCGGATCAATAGTCAGATCTAGCCATTGGGCGATCGCCCCAATCACCGCCTGATCGGTGGCCTCGGCAGTCAGGGCCAGGTAGCCGCAGCGATCTACCTGGGGGGCAAGGGCTGCTGCGATCGCCGCCACCATCGCCGTCTTGCCTATCCCCGGCAGGCCCCAGAGCACCACCGTGCGGCAGGGCTGGCTCTGCCGCTCTCCCAGGGCATTACCCACAATTAGCTCAGTGAGCTCAGCGAGTTCAGCTTCTCGCCCGCCGCAGTCGGCCAAGTCAATGCGCAGAGAATCTCGCACCACTAGGGACGGCGGCTGAAACGCCCCGTTGGAGAGATTTATCGGCGCGGACGGCACCGCCAGTTTCTCTGTGGCCCCAAGCTCGGGCACAGGCGCGGCGTAACTTTGGGCTACCCAGGTTTGCAGCACATTTTGAATATTGCGCTTAGTGACCCGCATGCCGTGGATGTCGTCATCGACTAGGTCGGTGAGCAGCTGCCAAAGTTTGGGGCCAACATCTTTTTTAAGATAGTCTTCGGTGTAGCCTGCGGTGGGGGTGGCCATGGCCGAGTAGGTCTTATTTTCCCACGACCCCTTCAACACTAGTCGCTCTACATCTTTCAGGGGCCGCCCTTTACGCTCTACGGCAACCTGGTTGACGAGTACAGCAATTTCCTCAAAGTCCATTGACTAGACCGTCTCAGATGACCCAGCCCAAGTTTAACCTGAATTTTCCAGAACTATAGCCGTCGCTCCTGGGGGCGGCCATAGGCCAATGCGCTGCTCAGTTTTGGCTGCCAGCAATGTCTGAGGCGGACTGGGCAAGGCTAGTCTAGACCTACAAAAAAAATTCCCCGACCCGAGGGCCAGGGAATAATCAGGGTGCATCTACCATTCCATATTTCAGAGTCATCTAAAGAGATCAGGACGGTTTAGAACAGATTTTGCCAAAGGGCCGTGGGGAGGGGTAGAAGGTGGGTGGGAAGAGCAAGCCCGTAGGATGCATCCGCGCAGCGATGCACCAAGCATGTGTCCTTTCGAGTCCAGGCCACAGTCTTTTCAGGCATTCCCGAAATCTGATTCTTGGGGGCGATCACCCCCCAATCCTGGCCCATAATCAACCGCAACCCAATTTCTGTGCCGACGAGAAACGCCTGACCGCTTCGGTATAGTGAAAACATCCCCCACCCTAAAGATTCCATGGCTGGCCTCCCCCCGGGTTTGCTGATTCGCACCGCCAAGCAGGTTTGGACGACCCTGTGGCAAACCATGATGGGCCAGATGGCCCCCAGCGGCAAAGGCGGCGACTACCAGCGCCCTGAGAGCGCCTTTCGCCACGAGATTGTGCCCGACGGTACCTATCCGCCTGCTGCCCATCGCTATCGGTTGATCGTGGGCTTGGGCTGCCCCTGGGCGCACCGCACGCTGGTGGCGCGGGCGTTGAAAGGCTTGGAAGAGGTGGTTTCGACGATTCCCGTAATTCCTTCTCCCGACGAGGGCTGCTGGCGGTTTGAAACCCCCTTTCGCGGCTGCCGCACCCTGCCAGACCTCTACCGCCAAGCTCAGCCAGGGTATCGGGGGCGGGCCACGGTGCCCGTGCTGTGGGATACACAGACGGCCACCATCGTTAACAACGAGAGCGCTGACATCATCGTGATTTTGAACGCCGCCTTTAGCGAATGGGCCAGCGGGCCTGACCTCTATCCAGCATCCCTCAAGGCCGACATTGACCAGTGGAACGATCGCATCTACCACGCCATTAATAACGGCGTCTACCGCTGCGGCTTTGCCCAAACCCAGGCCGCCTACGATCGCGCCGTCACCGAGCTATTTGAGGCTCTAGATGCCATTGACCAAGCCCTGGCCCAGCGCCCCTACCTCTGCGGCGACACGGTAACGCTAACGGATGTGCGGCTGTTTACGACACTCTTTCGCTTCGATGTGGTCTACTACAGCCTGTTTAAGTGCAACCGCCGCCGCATTCAAGACTACGCCTACCTCGGCCCCTACCTGCGGCGCCTGTATCAGCTGCCGGGGGTAGCCGAGACCTGCGACATTGACGCGGTCAAGCGCGACTACTACGGCAACCTGTTTCCGCTCAACCCCGGCGGCATCATCCCCTCAGGGCCAGATCTGGAATATTTAAAGGCCCGGTAACCTCCCTAAGTAGCCGAGTTTATTAATTGTGAGAAGGGAGTTTGGGAACTGCGGTTTGCAGTTTACGGTTTGCGGTTTGCGGTTTATCCGTGCACCGTGCACCGTAAACCGTGCACCGTCCCCCCCCCAACGTTTTTATTTAATCGCTCCCACCTACTTTCGCTAGCAGTCCGCTTGCAGCTGAGCTATCAACAGCAGCAGCTGATCGATTTTCTCCCGCAGCAGGCTGGCGGGCTGATTGGAGTGGTTGATCACAATGCTAAACACCAGCGGCTCATAGTTGGGCGGCTGCACATAGCCCGACAGCGACACATTTCCCGTCAGCGCTCCGGTCTTGCCCTGCAAGCGCCCCGCTAGCGTGGTGCCGCCAAATCGATTTCTGAGGGTGCCGCTTTGGGCAGCGATCGCCAACGACTGCCGAAACACCGGCCCCTGGGGATGCACCGCCATCGCCTGCAAGGTTTCTACGAAGGCCGCTGGCGACACCAGGTTATGGCGCGACAGCCCCGACCCATCCGCCACCCGCAGGGGCAGAACATTCACCCCCAGCTCGCCCAGCGCCGCTTTCACCGCCGCACCGCCGGCCTGGCTGGCCTCTGGCCCCGCGCCCCCGGCCCTAACGCCCAGGGTTTTGAAGAGCACCTCGGCGGCGAGGTTGTCGCTATCGCGATTGGCCACCAGCAGCAGGTCCCCCACCGGGGGCGACACCGTTGAGGCCAGTTCTGCGCCGGTAACGGGGGTCGGGTTTTGGGTGATCACCGTCTGCCCTACCGCCACCGACTGCTGCCGCAGCGCCTGCTGTAGGGCCGCCGCAAACTGCTGGGCCGGGTTCAACACCGCCAGGTTGAGGGTGCGCATGGCCGCCCCCTGGGCCATCTGCCCCGTCACCCGCAGCGTAGGCGAGTCGCCCGTACGCCAGAGCGCCAGAGGCAGAGCCGAGGCCCCCGCCGCCACCGTTAGCGAATCGTTGACGATCGCCAGCGGGCCAGCGGGCAGCACCCTGGCCGCCGCCACGCTAAGCGGTCTACCCGCCTGGGTCGGGGCGATCTGCACGGCGATCGCATTGCGGTTCAAGATCAGGCTATTCACCGGGGCGGCGTAGGCAAACTGAGCGTCTTCCCACTCCCAGGTAGGGTTGGTGGCAAAGCCCGGAAAGTACGAGTCATCCACCACCAGCAAACTGACCTGGCTCACCCCCGCCGCCGCCACCTGCTGGGCGAGAGAATTAATCTGGGCATCGGTCAGGGTGGGGTCGCCCCGACCCACCAACCGCAGGGCGGTGCTGCCAGCCGGGCCAGGAGTACCGTAGATCGAGGTGCGCAGGCGGTAGTCGGCCCCCAGCCGGTGTAGGGCGGCGGCGGTGGTGAGCAGCTTGCTGTTGGATGCCGGGGTAAAGAGGCGATCGCCGTTGCGGTCGTACAGCGTGCGAGGGTTTTGCCCCTGGGTTTGCAATACCATTCCCGTGTAGGCGGTGTCGAGGGGAGCCTGGTTCAGCGCCGCATCCAGCCAGGGCGCTAGCTGGGCGGGGCAAAGAGCCGCATGGGCACTGCCGCCAGCCATGACACCCACCAGGCCCGCAGACACCGCCAGCCCCAGGGACAAAACCCATCGATTTTTAAGCATATTCAACCCAGGGAAGCGCAACAGAGCTAGATAATTTACCCCTTAAATCCGCGATGACGCTCTTTAAGGGTTTCGACTTGCTCAGCGATCGCCGGATCGTACAGCCGCAGGTAGTTCCAGTAGCCGCCAAACACCGCCCGCACATAGCCCTGGGTTTCGGGGTAGGGGATTTTCTCGACAAAGTCGTCGGCATCCACATAGCCGCCCCGGCTGATCCAGTTGGCCACAGCTCCCGGCCCAGCGTTGTAGCTGGCCACCGCAAACAGCGAGTGGTTGTCGTACTCGGCGTGGGTGTAGTCGAGGTACCAGGTGCCCAGCTTGACATTATCGGTGGGGTTGTTGAGGTCGTAGCTCTCTAGCCCGGCCCGGCCCTTGATCCACTCGGCGGTGGCGGGCATCACCTGCATCAGCCCAGCGGCCCCCACCCCCGAGCGAATTTTGTGCTCAAACCGCGACTCCTGCCGCATCAGTGCCGCCACCAGCAGCGGGTTTAGCTGGCGCTCAGCCGACCAGGTGGTGATCAGATCTTGGTAGGGCAGTGGATACACTCCATGCCAAAAGTCGGGCCGCTGTTTCAGGTCTTGGACGGTCTCAAGATCGGCCGGATCATCCGCCAGGCTCAGGCTCGACACCTGGTAGATGCCGTTGATGTTGTCGTTGGCTACCAGGCGCAGTTTGCCGTCGGTGAACTGTTCCTCGGGGGTGGGGTCTTGGTAGTTGGTGTATTCCAGCTGCCACTGCTCCCAGGCGCGCTGGTCTTGACCCAGCAGGTACAGCTCTTGCAGGGTGTCAGACCCGGCGGGCAGCGGGGTGCGCTGAGCCGGCGGTGCGACGGCGGGGGCCTGCGATCGCACCGTCGTAAAGTCCCCCACATTCCAGCCCAGGGCTACCGCCGCCCGCCAGGCATAATACGACTCAGGGTGGCGGGCAATCACGCTCTCTAGGGCGCTCTGGGCCACATCAGCCTGGCCCAGCTGGCTGGCCCACTTGGCCACCCAGTAGCCCGCATCGGCGGCCAGTTCGCTGTCGGGGCTGTGCCTCAGCACCTCGCTGCCCCAGCCCAGGGCCGTGGCCACATCGCCCTGGGCCGCTGCCGCCTGGGCATTCTTAAAGCGAATCTCGGCGGCGGCGTCAGAGTCTTTGTAGTCGTTGAGAATCAGTTTGCGAGTGCCCTGGGCCGAGGCGGCGCTGTTGAGTTTGTCGAGCAGGTCGGCCCGCATCGCCAGCGCCGCCGCCGCCCGGTCGGGGAAGCGGTCAACCACCTGATCGAGCACCCCTAGGGACTGCTCATCGGGCAGGCTCAGGGTCAGCCGCAGCAGGCCGGTGGCGGTCTCGGGAGCGTTGGGAAACTGCTGATCGAGCTGGTTATAAAGGGCGATGGCGCGATCGCGCTGACCGCCGCTCACCTGTAGCCCCCGAGCCGCCCGGTATAGGTTGCGGGGCGACGGCGGGGCCTGGGCGTAGGCTGCCCCCGCGTCACCGTAGCTGTCGATGCGCCAAAAGCCAAAGCCCACGGTCTGCCAGTCTTCGGGGGTGAGCTGACCACCAAACTCATTTTTGAGCCGCAGTAGAGCGGCTCCGGCGCTGGGGTGATGCAGCCCCGCCCGCGCCATGATCATCAGCAGCGGCAGGGTGTCAGCCCGGTTGGGGTCGGCGGTCAGGCGCTGGTGGGCCACCTCCACCGCCTGAGGATGGTTAGGGAACTGCTGCACCAGTCGATCCCAGTGGGCGGGGTCTTGCTGGCCCAGTTCAAAGAGCAGGGGGGCGATCGCGCCGCTGTCTCCATAGTCAGTCAGCAGGCGAGCCTGGGTTTGCTGAGCCGCCTCGGCCTGCCCCGCCGCCCGCTGGGCCTGGGCCAGGGCCAGGGCCGCGTGGGGGGCCATCGGCCCATACTCTGACTCCAGTTCTTGCAGCACAGGAATAGCGCTGCCACCGCGATCTTGATCGATCAAATCGAGCGCCAGCAAATACCGCGCCCGGCTGCGGCTCAGCGCCTCTCGCCCCTCGGCCGCGCTGGCGAGGGCCTCTAGCCGCTGCCCAGCGGGCTGAAGCGCCAGGGCAAGCACCGGGTCGTCAGCATTGTGGGCAGTCAAGCCCCCTAACCCCGGCAGCAGCGATTCTTCTAAAATCTGGGGCCCCCCGCCAGGCGACAGCGTATTCACTAGGGCGGCGACCATGCCCAAAGAGAGGGCGCTTACCCCGGCGATCGCCAGCAGGGGCAGGTTCGCTTTCAGTCGTCTTGCCATGGCACACCCATAAATTGTGATCAGGGGTCTAGCTCAAACATTAGCCCTGGCCCAGGGGTTACTCAGGGAGCCGCACGCTAATCCGTCCTAATACTAGCGAACCTATTCGCTCCTGGCCCATGCGCGACGGGGTCACCCACCGCACAATCGCCTCTAGAGGTTGACCTAAGGTTTATAGTGAAAAGGCACTAGGCCAAGTCCAGCTCTGAGATCTGTAGCTTTTCCCCAGGCACAACTCCACTTCTGGGCCTGGATGAGGTTTAACCAGCAATTAGCGCCCAGCATTGAACGGAATATTGAATGGAATTTCACGCCTCTAACACCCCCCTGCTCGACTGGTCTGGTGACGCCTTGATCATTGGCCTCAGCGAAGCCGCCCTGCCCCTCTCCACCACCCTGGCCGAGCTTAACAGCCGCCTCTCCGGGCTACTGCAAGAACTGATCGATGAAATCGAGTTCACCGGCAAAGACGGCACCAGCGCCATGTCCCGAGTTGGCACCGGGGCCGCTATTCGCAAGCTGGGCATTGTTGGTCTGGGGGCCGCTGAGGCGATCACCCCCGACACCCTGCGCCGCGCCGCCGCCGCCGCTGCCCGCCTGGCCAAAAAAGAAAAATGCGCCTCCCTGGGCCTGAGCCTGCCCCTGGTGCAAAACGACCCCGCTCTCACGGCCCAGGCCCTAGCCGAGGGGGCCAGCCTCGCCCTCCACCACGACCATCGCTTCAAGTCTGACGACAAAGCCAGCAAAGTCACCCTCGACCACATTCACCTGCTGGGGCTGCCCGACCAGGAGGCCAGCCTGCAAACGGCCCAGGCCATCTGCGACGGCGTGATTTTGGCCCGCGAGCTGGTGTCGGCCCCGCCTAACGTAGTCACCCCAGAGGTCTTGGCCCAGACGGCCCAAGACATTGCCACTGACCACGGCCTAGAGCTAGAAATTCTTGATCGCGAGCAGTGCGAAGCCCTGGGTATGGGGGCCTACCTGGGGGTGGCTAGAGCCTCTGACCTACCGCCCAAATTCATTCACCTCACCTATAAACCCGCCGGCACCCCCACCCGCAAGCTGGCCATCGTCGGCAAGGGCCTCACCTTTGACTCCGGCGGCCTCAATATTAAGGGGGCGGGCAGCGGTATTGAAATGATGAAAATTGACATGGGCGGAGCCGCCGCCACCCTGGGGGCCGCCAAGGCGATCGCCCAGATTCAGCCCGCCGTTGAGGTCCACTTCATCAGCGCCGCTGCCGAAAACATGATTGGCGGCAACGCCATGCGTCCCGGCGACATTCTCACCGCCTCCAATGGCAAAACCATCGAGGTCAACAACACCGACGCCGAGGGCCGTCTCACCCTAGCCGATGCCCTGGTGTTTGCCGAAAAACTCGGGGTAGATGCGATCGTCGATCTAGCTACCCTCACCGGGGCCTGCATCATTGCCCTGGGCGACGACATCGGCGGTGTGTTTAGCGAAAATGATGAGTTGGCCGGGGCGATCGCCACCGCCGCCACCGCCGCTGGCGAAAAGTTCTGGCGGCTGCCCATGGAAGAGAAATACTTCGACGGCCTCAAGTCGATCGTCGCCGACATGAAAAATACTGGCCCTCGCCCCGGTGGGTCGATCACCGCCGCCCTTTTTCTCAAGCAGTTTGTCACCTCCACCCCCTGGGTACACCTCGATGTGGCTGGTCCCGTGTGGACTGAAAAAGAAAACGGCTACAACAACCCCGGCGGCACTGGCTTTGGGGTGCGCACCCTGGTGCAGTGGGTGCTAGCTAAATAAGTTCTCTAGGTGTGAGATGGGCTACTGCTAGCCAAAAAAGAATCGGCTATTATGCGATCAAATATTGAAGCCTGAGGCCTTGGAATAGGGCGTTTGCCCTTCTAATCTAGGGCTTCAGTATTTAACTGATCGATAGTTTGGTTCGGAGAGACTTGTGACTATTTATATCGGGAACTTGTCCTTTCAGGCATCTGAGGACGACATCAAAAGTGTCTTTGCCGAATACGGTGAAGTCACCCGGATTAGTCTACCCATCGACCGTGAAACCGGGCGCAAGCGAGGCTTTGCCTTTGTTGACATGGCCGACGAGGCTAAGGAAGACAAGGCTATTTCCGAGCTAGATGGGGCTGAGTGGCTAGGCCGTGAGCTCAGAGTCAACAAAGCTCGCCCCCGCACCGATGACGGCAGCGGCGGCAACGGTGATCGGCCCGAGAGTAGTCGGCCCAACCGCAGTAATCGGTTTTCTCACAACCCTCTCTAACTGTCAAATTCCCTACAAAACTGTTACAGCGATTGCGACCTCTTTAACGCCGCTGGTATCGGTTGCGATTTGAGCGGTCTACAAGGGGCGCGATCGCTCGGGCTTGCGGATATCCCACGACAGTTCGAGGGCTTTGCGAAAGTCATCCATGGCGGCATTGGGGCCGTGGCCGAGGCGAATGCTGGTATGACCCCGGCCAATGTAGGCTTCGGCCAGGGTGGGGCTGAGGTTAATGGCCTGGTTGAAGTCGGCCAGGGCCAGCTCCCACTGGTCGAGAAAATAGAGGGCATAGCCGCGATCGCAGTAGGCCAGCGCATCGCCCTCGTCAATCTCTAGGGCACAGTCAAAATCGGCGATCGCGGCGGGGTAGTCTTCTTGGCGGCTAAACACGCGGCCCCGGTTGGCCAAAATGCGGCCGCTGTGGGGGTTAAAGCGCAGGGCCAGGGTGTAGTCGGCGATCGCCCCCTCCATGTCGCCCACCTGGGCCCGCAGCAGCCCTCGACTGTCGTAGAGATCGGCCAGGCGAAAGCGCAGGTTGAGCGGGGTATCTTCGCTCAGGGTGGCGTCGGGGCTGTCGAGGGCCAGGCCCACCAGGGTCTGGTTGTAGGAGCGGTCTTGCAGGTCAGGGTTGAGTTCGAGCACCGTAGTGTAGTCGTCGATCGCCCCCTGAAAATCGCCCAGCTCATGGCGCAGCATGCCCCGGTTGATGTAGGCTTCGGCATAATCGATTTGGCAATCGAGGGCGCGGTTGATGTCGAGGGTGGCCTGGTAGGTATTGCGCAGCTGAAAGTAGGCCACCGCTCGGTAGTTGTAGGCCTCGGCATGGCGGGGCTGGCTCTGCAACAGCCGCGAAAAATCGGCAATGGCAAACTGGTAGGCCGCCCGGCGAGGCTCAGCCAGGGCGGCCAGGCTGCCCTGCTTGAGGTAGGCCAGCCCCCGCCACAGCAAAATTTTGGCGAACTTGGGCTGCTGGGTCAGCACCACAGAAAAGTCTGAGATCGCGCCGTCGTAGTCTTCGAGGTCAAGCTTAATGCGGCCCCGGTTGCCGTAGGCCTTGACCGATGACGGCTGTAGCGTCACGGCCCGCTCGAGGTCGCCCAGAGCCTCGGCCAGCTGCCCCACCAGCCGATGGAGGCTGCCCCGGTTAATGTAGGCGTTGGCAAACCCTGGCTCTAGGCGCAGCGCCGCAGACAAGTCGTCAATGGCGCTGTGGGGCTGGCCCCGGTCACGGTGGACACAACCCCGGTTATAGAATGCCTTGGCGCAGGTCGGCTCTAGGGCAATAGCCCGAGAAAACTGCTCAATTGCCGCCTCAAAATAGCCTAGACGGGCCTGCTCAATGCCGACCCTGAGGAGGTCACTCAGTTGATGATTTTGGTGATGATTTTGGGTGGTCATAGGCCTGCCGGAGAACCAAACACGACACCGTTGCACTCAACGTGGGCATGGCCCTACAGGCCGCCGATACCCCTAACCCCAAAGTTAGTTTCCATTATGCCCTATCTGATTTTCTCTGACTGGGGCAAATAGTCAGACAGACTCAGGCTTCACGCTGCCTAGCGATATCGGGCGCAGCGCCTGCACCGTAGCTACTACCGCCGCTATCACCTGATCAATCTCTTCGAGAGTGGTAAAGCGCCCCAGGCCAAAGCGCAGCGAGGCGTAGGCTAAATCATCGTCTCGCCCCAGGGCCTTGAGCACAGGGGAAGGGGCGGTGCTGGCCGTGCTGCACGCTGCTCCCGACGACAGCGCCACCACGCTCCGTAAGCCCAGCAGCAGCGCCTGACCATCAACCCCCTCAATGCTGATATTGAGGTTGCCAGGCAGCCGCTGGCTGGCGTGGCCGTTGAGATGCAAACCCCCTAGCGATTGCAGCCCTGCCCACAGGTGCTGACGCAGGGCTACCAGACGAGCCGATTCTGGCTCCATTTCGGCCATGCCCAGTTCCACCGCCTTGGCAAAACCCACGATCTGCGGCGGGTATAGGGTGCCCGATCGCAGCCCGCGCTCGTGGCCGCCCCCGTGGAGCTGCGCCGCCAGGGGCACCCGAGGTCGTCGCCGCACGTAGAGCGCCCCGGTGCCCTTGGGGCCGTAGACTTTGTGGGCGGTGAGCGACAGCAAATCTACCTGCATTGCCTGCACATTGAGGGGAATTTTGCCGATCGCCTGGGCGGCATCGCTGTGGAAAAATACGCCGCGCTCTCGGCACCGCGCCCCGATCTCCCCTAGAGGTTGCAGCACCCCGATTTCGTTGTTAGCGGCCATTACCGACACCAGCACGGTGTCATCGCGAAAGGCTTTCTCTAGTGTGTCGAGATCGACTAAACCGTCGGGCTGCACGGGCAGGTAGGTGACCTCAAACCCCAGAGATTCTAAATACTTGCAGGGGTCGAGCACGGCACTGTGCTCGGTCTGCACGGTAATCAGATGCCGCCCCCGGCTAAAACAGGCTTCGGCGATGCCCTTGATCGCCAGGTTGTTGGCTTCGGTGGCCCCGCTGGTGAAGATAATTTCCTCCGGACTGGCGTGGATGGCGGCGGCCAGGGTGGCTCGCGCCTGGGTCACCGCCGCCTCGGCCTCCCAGCCGTAGGCGTGGGTCAGGCTGGCCGGGTTGCCAAAGTGCTCAGTGAAAAATGGCACCATTGCCTCGACCACCCGGGGGTCAACCGGGGTGGTCGCGTGGCAGTCTAGATAGATTGGCCGCTTTCCCATGGCCTGCTTTCCCCTAATTTTCGATGGCCCGATGAATACTCCCAGTCACCTGATTCTCAACCTGGCGCTGCTGCGTCGCTCGGTGGCCCCGGCCATGACCTGGCCAATTTTGATCGGCGCGCTGATTCCCGATGCGGCTCTGTTTATATTCTACGGCTGGGCTAGGGCGCAGGGGCTGAGCGAGCAAATCATCTGGGGCGAGGCCTACTACAGTGAACCCTGGCAGGCGATTTTTGCCGTGGGCAACTCGATTCCCCTGGGGCTGCTGGGGGTGGCCCTAGGCTACTCTTTTAGGCGCAGCTGGGCGGGGCCATGGATTGGGCCTTGGATCGGGTTTGTGGGGGCCAGCATGGTGCTGCACCACCTAGCCGACCTGCCCCTGCACCACGACGACGCCCACCAGCACTTTTGGCCCCTGAGCTCGTTTCGGTTTATTAGCCCGGTGTCGTACTACGACGCCGACCACTTTGGCCTGCTGGGGGCCACGGTGGAGCTGGTGCTGGTGCTAGCGGCTACAGCCTATCTGCTGCCCCGACTCCATTCTGTATTCAGCAAAGGGTTGCTGGGGGCAATGGCGCTAGTGACCATAGCGGGGTACGTCACCCTTCAGATTCGCCCACTGATCTAAGCTGGATTGTTACCCCAAACGACCAGCTCCCGACCCGAGGGCCAGGAGCTGGTTAAATAGCTGGTCACATATATAAGGGGTTCAGCTAGAAAGTGGAGTTCTGTATAGTAGCGGTCGTTTGGGGCTGCCCGGTTAGTGACTCACCCACGCATAAGATTCCCACGCAGCTGCCCAAATTCCGTAGAGAATTGAGAAAAAATCTGAAACTTTATCGAACGCTTATAGAGGGTATGAAAAGATCCTCGCATGGGCAACAAATCTGAGGGCAGGGGCGTCTGGGGCTGGCCTTGCTAGGTTTTGCCAACGGGGCTAACCCTGGCTCGATACAGCAGGCGATCGCCCTGACGGTAGCCCACGTGGCTAACCCGCACCCGCTCCCCCGGCTGAATGACAGATTCCTTGGGCTGGTGAATCTGGGGGTCAAAGGGCACCTCCGCCCCAACGGTTTCGATGGCGGTGACGCCCCACTGCTGCACCAGAGCTGCCACCGGGCGCACCAGGGGTAGCAGCTTTTGAGCGGGGAGACTGGGGTTTTGCTGGGCCGCGTGGGCGGCGGTGGGCCACTGCACCAGCCAGGGTTCTAGCTGGGCAAGGGCGGCCTGCTGTACCTGCTGGCGCACGGTCTCGGCCTGGGTAGCAAGCTGGGTTTGGAGGCGATCGCACTCCTGGCGCAGAGCCTTGACCTGATCGGCCTGAGCATCGCTGCTAGAGGGTAGGGGCTGTCTAGGCTGGGCACTCAGGATTTCGCTGGGGGTTTCGCTAAAAGTCTCGACCAGCTCAACGAGGGAAACCCCGAGGGCTTGACTGAGGTCTTGCAGCGTTGAGACCCGGAGCTGCGCTACCTGGCCCTGACGCAGCCGATCAATCGCCGAACGCGGCACGCCGCTGGTCTGGCTGAGGGCGCGGTAGCTGGCGATGCCCAACCGGGTCATGTGCGATCGCAGCCGCTCACTAAAATTCACTGAGTCAGCGTTAGCCATGGTTTAAGGCGACTTCTGGAAAACTTGCTCCCTCATGGTGGGCAATGCCCACCCTACGCTGGCTACAGTCGCCGGATATAGCGGAGATTTTCTTTTCTGGAAAGCTCCTAAGCGAGACATACCTGCGCCCCTCCTGCTCTCCTAAAACTTCAAATCTAAATCTTCGGGGGGCCGATTTCGCAGATCGTCTAGCGCACCACCAGAGGGGGAACCTTGGTCGCGCAGGCTGTCGCCCAGGGGGTCGCGAGGTTGGGGAGCAGGCGTGGCTGTCGGAGCTGCCGGAGCTGTCGGAGCTGTCGGAGCTGTCCGAGCGCTCTGGCCACCGCCCCCCTGGTTAATAATCACCGGCTGGTTGGGCCGGGGGTTAAAGGTCTCAAAGGTGACAGCCCTTACCAGGGGAGGGTTTTCGCCATCGGTTACCCGCAGCGTGACGGTGGTAGTGCCCGACGGGCTGAGGGGCAGCGACAGGGTGCCCTGGGGGCCAACAGAACCAGGAGACGGCAGCAGCTCAACTCGGGCTGTAGACCCGCCTTCTACCCGCCAGGCCACCTGAAAGCCAGGGATTTGCTGCCCTGGCTCCACCGGCACCAGATACTTGGGTTGGGCATCGTTGCCGTTGATGGTAAACGAGGCAATGCGCACCGGGCGGGGTTCGATGGCTACCACCTCACTCTGTTTAGCGACAGGCAATTCGCCATCCCCTAGATCGATGGGCACCGCCGTCAGCTCAAATTGGTACTGGCCCACCTCGAACATGCCGCTGGGCACCCCCTGGCAGATCAGCCGCTCTTGAAGTTGACAGAAGGGTTGCAGCTCGTCGGGCAGGGCCACCTGCATCGGGCTTTCGGGGTTGCGCAGAGTAAAGCGTCGCCCGCCCAAGGTGGTGCCGTCGGGCCGTTTGACCACCAGCAGCAGATCTTGCAAGCTGTCAGGGTTAGTCACAATCCAGCTGACGCGCACGCCTGCCTCGGTAACGGCGGGGGCCATCGCGCCATTGGCACCTGCCTGGGTGCCCGCTTCAGAATAAATCACCTGGTCGGGGGCTAGCTCTACCACCGTGGGCTGGCCCGGCCCGGCCAGGGTAACTAGGCTGCTCTCGGCCTGCACCGGCGGCAGATTGAGAGCCATGTCGGGCATCAGGGTGAGCTCAAAGCGATACTGACCTGGCTCGCGCAAGTCGAGGGGCACCTCGCGGCAGGTGAGCATGCGCCCGGTTTGGTCGCAGTAGGGCAGCAGGTTGACCGGCAACCCCTGGGATAGGTCGTAGGCTTCGGGGCCATACACTAGGGTGCCGTCGGGGGCATAGCCGCGCAGCAGCATCGTCTGCACCTGGCGGGGGTGGCTCACCTGCCAGCTCAGAAGCGGCGTTTCTCCCTGGGCGATCGCATAGCGACTTTGGGAGGGCGAAACATCGACCACGTAGGGGTGGGGCGCAGGGCGAAAGATCCACAGCAGCAGGCCGCCCAGACCGGCGGTGCCGATGACGGCGGCGATGATCGCCGCCCGCCGCTGCCATCGTGGCCGGGGTAGCGGCCCCGGCATGGGGGCGAGGGTGATGGCCGCCGCTGTGGCCGCCGGTTCTACCGCTGGGTCGCCCTGGATTTCTGGCTGATTCCACTGTTCGATCTGAGACCCTGCCATAGCCGTTTTTGTCCTCACATTCCAGGGCAGCATAGCGACTTAGCGATGCCCCTGCCAACTGTGTCTGCCCACCAATGCTAACAATCGATACCATCAGTGGAGACATGCCATCGAGACCCCAACCTGACTATGGTTAGGCCGGAGCGGTTTGCGGTTTGCGGTTTGCGGTAAACGGCCTGCCTTAGACCGCATACCGTTTACCCCCATCTCAACCAGCTTGTCGAGAATTCATGTGGCTTCCTGATCTGACCCTATCGGGCCGCTATCTATCCTAAGGATGAGTATTTAAATGGGGCAACCCAGCGATAGTTGACAGTACCCTATCAAACTCTATTGGTAATGCCAGAAGAACTGCAAGAAGATTTCTATCCCGAAGCTGATTCTCCCCAGGATGTGCAGTGGGTCAATGATGCAGCTGACGAACCCACCTTTCCAGAGGGGGCCTGGACAGATAAAACAGCCAGGGTCGAAACCCTCTTAGAGGGACAGCACAAGTACCAGGTCAAGTTTGAAGGGGTCTACTGGACTGCGATCGCAACGCCCCCCGGCACGCCGCTAACCCCCGGCGATACCGTCGCCATCCTAGGCCGCGACGGCAATGAGCTGATCGTGCAGCCGCTGCACCAGGCACAACCGACGGTTAACCCACCAGAGGCCCTCACTACCGCTCAGGATCAACCTCTGTCGTTAGACCCCATCTCCCAACCCCTGAGCCAAACACCCCCACCCGGCACCCTGGTCTAAAGCACCGCCACCCAGTCTGGCTAGGGGTCTGGCTAGCAAGCTGTATTTTTCCTTGGGAGAAACGTCACCGCTAGGCAGTGGTAATTAGGCAGCGGGCTTGGGCGCACCCATGCGAATTTCAGAGCAAAACGAAGCTAATTGCTCGATATCTCCCACTTTGACCACGCTGGTACGCATGCGCAGGCTGGGGTTGGCAAACCACAGCCGCTCTTCGATTTGTCCGGTCTCGGTGGGGGTGACAATGGTGAGCACTTCATCGTCAACCCGGTAGGTGCCCTGGAGCGGGGGCGATGACGCGGCGGCCTGCACCAGCACCCCTTCCCCCGATGGGGCGGGCGCCATGATCACCATCAGAGCACTGCTCTGAATTTTTTCGGTCTTGCCCTCGAGTTCGCTGTCTTGATTGACGCGCAGGCCACAGGCAATTTGGCTGGGGTCGTAGCCCAGCGGCGCACAGACCTGGGCCAGGTCGCCATCGGTGGCGGGCAAAAACTCAATCAGCAGATTAGACTGCCCCGCCTGAGAACTCTGGTCGACTAGGTTGTGGGTGGTGCGCTGAGAAAACCACTTGCCAGCCAGGGTTTCAAAAAAGCTCACAATGTCCATGGGGATAAATCTGCGTTTCGCCAAATCGTCACAGTCTTTAATTCTACGGCGAAGCGCCGCTTAATTAATATTTGACTGTGGAGCCGCAGCGTTTGTAAACGCTGCGGCTCCACAGTCAGTGATTGTGTACAAATGTTGCGAGATAAAAAGTGCTGAACCCCTTTTCCCGTAAGAATTAGAGAGCATCACAGAGTGATAGACTAGCGATCGCGCTTAAACCTGTTTTTGTTAAGCCCGTCTTTTGCAGTCTGTCTCGTAAATTGTCTTCTGCAACCTGTCTCGTAAATTGGTGACGCCTCCCATGACCGCAGTGAACCAGGAACCTTTGTTGCTCCGCGCCGCCCGCCACGAGGTGCTAGAGCGTCCCCCCGTGTGGATGATGCGCCAGGCTGGCCGCTATATGAAGGTGTACCGTGACCTGCGCGACAAGTATCCGTCGTTTCGCGATCGCTCCGAAAATGCCGACCTGGCCATTGAGATCTCGCTACAGCCCTGGCGCGCTTTTCGTCCCGATGGCGTGATCATGTTCTCCGACATTCTCACCCCGCTGCCGGGCATGGGCATTCCCTTCGACATCGTTGAGAGCCAGGGACCGATCATCGACCCGCCCATTCGCACCCAGGCCCAGATTGACGCGGTGCACGACCTCGACCCCGAGACAGCGCTGCCCTACATTCGCACCATTTTGCAAACCCTGCGCGGTGAAGTGGGCAACGATGCCGCCGTGCTGGGCTTTGTCGGCTCGCCCTGGACTTTGGCGGCCTACGCCGTCGAGGGCAAGACCTCAAAGAGTTACACCAAGATCAAGGGCATGGCCTTTAGCGAACCCGCCATGCTGCACCAGCTGCTGGGCAAGCTGGCCGACAACATCGCCACCTACGTGCGCTACCAGATCGACTGCGGTGCCCAGGTGGTGCAGCTGTTTGACTCGTGGGCCGGGCAGCTCAGCCCCATGGACTACCGCACCTTTGCCCTGCCCTACCAGCAGCGGGTGGTGCAGCAGGTGAAGCAGACCCACCCCGACACCCCCCTAATTCTCTACATCAGCGGCAGCGCCGGGGTGTTTGACCTGATGGGCGAGTCGGGCGTCGATATCGTCAGCGTTGACTGGACGATGGACATGGCGGAGGCCCGTCGTCGCCTCGGCCCCAGCATTGGCGTGCAGGGCAATGTTGACCCGGCGATTTTGTTTGGCTCTAAGGAGCTGATTCGCGATCGCATTCTCGACACCATTAAAAAAGCGGGCAATCGCGGCCACATCATGAACCTGGGCCACGGCATTTTGCCCGGCACCCCCGAAGAAAACGCCGCCTATTTCTTCGAGACCGCCAAGAACGTCGATAAGCTGCTGGCGGCGGTTTAATCCACCGTGTCATCTTAGGTAGGGGCACAGCATGCTGTGCCCCTATCTAAGCCCTTTCCCCATGCTTACCCTCACCCAGGGCCATCTGCGCCTGCTAGAACTGTGCCCCCGGCGCTACCAATACAGCTATCTGGAGCCGGTGCCGGTGCCCACCGACCCCGCCATGGTTGAGCGGCAGCGGTGGGGTACTGAGTTTCACCTGGTAATGCAGCAGCGGGAGCTGGGCCTGCCCATAGAAGCGTTTTTGCGCGCAGATGCAGCGCTGGATGCGGCGGTGAACGGGCTGCTGGCCGCTGCGCCCGATTTGTTTACGGCTGAGGGCTTTCGCCAGAGCGAGCACCGCCGTACGCTGCCCTTTAACGGCTACACTCTCACCGCCATCTACGACCTGCTGGTGCTGGGGCCAACCCAGGGCCAAATTGTTGACTGGAAGACCTACCAGCGCCCCCCAAAGCCGGCCCAGCTGGCTAAGGATTGGCAGACGCGGCTCTACTTATATCTGCTGGTAGAAACCAGCGAGCTGGCCCCCGAACAGGTGACGATGACCTACTGGTTTGTGGCTCCCCCCGGTGCCAAGGCGGCAGTTCCGCCCAGCAGCATTACTATTGCCTACACCTCGGCCCAGCACCGCCGCACCGAGGCCGGGCTGCACCGGCTGACCGATCGCCTCACCACCCTGATGGCGACAGCAAACGATTTGCCCCAGGTGGATGTAGGCCAGGGCTACTGCGCCCGCTGCCCCTTTGCGGTGCGCTGCCAGCGATCGCAGGAGCGCTACGGCCGCGATGGCGAGATGGTGCTGCCGGCGATCGCCGACATCGCCGAAGTCCCTCTCTAATACAAGGCATCAACCTATTTTCTGCACAGCTGTCGCAGCGGTTATGATCATAGGCTAAGGCAGGGTTATTAAAACGGGTTTACATCACTCACCCCAAGGGCATTTTCGCTATGTCGCAGCCCCCTGACTTGCCGTCAACGGCGGCCCTTGCCCAGCAGCTCCAGGTCTGCGAAGCCCGCTACCGCAACCTGTTTGACTATGCCCAGGTGGGCGTGGTGCTGGCCGACGCCGAGAGCTACTACCTCGACGCCAACCCCAGCGCCTGCGAGATGTTTGGCTACAGCCGCGATGAGTTTGTGGGTCTGCACGCCAGTGACCTGGTGGTACAGGGCGAGATCCCTCAGATTGACTCTGCCCTAGACGAAATCCACGGGCGGGCTGACCACCACCGCGAGGGGCAGTTTCGTCGCCGAGACGGCACGGTGTTTTTGGCGGCGGTGATCGCCACGCTGATGCCCGACGGCACTCGGCTGGAGCTGATTCGTGACCTGAGCGATCGCGAATCAGCCCAGGCTTACCGCGATCGCCTCATCACCATCGTCGAGTCGTCGCCCGACCCCATCATTGGCAAAGATTTGAACGGCATTGTCACCAGCTGGAATAGCGGGGCCGCCCAACTATTTGGCTACGATGCCGATGAAATGGTGGGCCGCTCGATCACACAGCTGATTCCGGCGGACCTACAGCACGAAGAAAATTTCATTTTAGAGAGGCTCCGCCACGGCGAACGAATCGAGCAGTTTGAGACCCAGCGTCACCATAAGGATGGCCGCCTGATCGATGTATCGATTACCGTGTGGCCCACCCGCAATACCCAGGGGGAAATTACTGGCGCTTCAAAAATTGTGCGAAACATTACCGTTCTCAAGGAGCGCGATCGCGAGATTGCCCGCATGTCTCGGCTCTATGCCGCCCTCAGCCAGATCAATCAGGTCATTGTTTGGGCAGCTGACCGCGACGAGCTGTTTCAAAAAGTATGCCAGGTGCTGGTAGACGAGGGCGGCTTCTGTATGGCCTGGGTGGGCTGGCACTGCCCTGACACCGACGGGCTAAGACCGGTGGCCGTCTACGGCGACGGCCCGCTGCCCAGCTTGATGACCGCTGAGAGTGATCAGTCTCCCACCTCTGACTGGTCAGTCAGATTAGCGATGATCACCCTGCGATCGCAACACCCCTACATCTGCAACGATATCCTCAACGACCCGGCCACCAGCGATTGGCGAGGCGCGATCGCCCACGGCCAGGTTCGGGCCGCCGCCCACTTCCCGATTCGGCTGGATGAGGCAGTGGTGGGCGTGCTCAACGTCTACGCGGCGCAGCCCAATATTTTTCACGCTCAAGAGACCGCTCTGCTCGAAGAAGCCGCTAGCGATCTCGCCTTTGCCCTCACGGCCTTTGCCCGCGACGAAGCCCGCCGCCAGGCCGAGCAGTCTGTGCGCAACGAAAAACACTTCACCGACACCATGATCGAGAGCATGCCCGGCATTCTCTACTTTTACGACACCGAGGGGCATTTTCTGCGCTGGAACCAAAACTTTGAAACGGTTTCAGGCTACTCAGCGGCCGAAATCGCCCACATGCAGCCCCTAGACTTCTTTGCGGGCAACGACAAGGCCCGGCTAGAAGATCGAATTGAGGCGGTGTTTGCCGACGGTGAGTCTTCCATTGAGGCCGACTTTGTCTCTAAAAACGGCACCACAACCCCCTATTTTTTTACCGGGCAGCGCGTTCAGTTTGAACAGACCTGGTGCCTGGTGGGGGTCGGCATTGATATATCAGAGCGGCGGCAGGCCGAAGCACAGCTGGCCGAAAGCGAGCGCAAGTATCGCGAACTGGTAGAGCAGGCCAACAGCATCATCCTGCGGTGGAATGCCGAGGGGCGCATTACCTTTCTCAACGAGTATGGACTGCGCTTTTTTGGCTACACCGCCGCAGAAATTATCGGCCGATCCATGATGGATACCATTGTGCTGCCCAACGAACGTGGCGGGCGCAACCTGCAACAGCTGATAGAGAATATCTGCTCTGACCCCGCTGCCTTTGAGCAAAACATCAACGAAAATGTGCGGCGCAACGGCCAGCGAGTCTGGGTCAATTGGACGAATCGCATTGAGTACGATGCCGAGGGGCAAGTGGTCGAAATCTTTAGTGTTGGCACCGATATGACCGCCCGGCGGCAGGCCGATGTCGAGCGAGAAAAGCGCCACAAGGCCGAGGCCGCTGATCGCATTAAGTCGGCCTTTCTCGCCACCATGAGCCACGAGCTGCGCACGCCGCTCAACTCGATCATTGGGTTTACGGGCATTATTTTGCAGGAGCTGGCCGGGCCGCTCAACGCCGAGCAGAGCAAGCAGCTAACTATGGTGCGCACCAGCGCCCGCCATCTGCTGGCCCTGGTCAACGACGTGCTCGATATCTCTAAAATTGAGGCCGGGCAGCTGGAGGTGGCCTGCGAGCCCGTTGACCTGCACCAGGCGATCGCCAAGGTGGTGGCGATCGTGCAGCCCCAGACCGCCGCCAAGGCCTTAGCTCTGCGGGTTGAAGTGGCCTCTAATCTGGGCGAAGCCATCACTGACCAGCGCCGATTTGAGCAGATCTTGCTCAACCTGCTGAGCAACGCCATTAAATTTACCGATGGTGGCGAAGTTGCCCTGGTCGCAGACGTAGTTGAAGACTATCCGTCAGCGGCGGCCCCGTCTACGGCCCTGCGCCTGCGAGTCTCTGACACCGGCATGGGCATTAAAGCCGAGGATCTGTCATCCTTGTTTCAGCCCTTTCAGCAGATCGACTCGGGGCTGGCTCGCAACCACGACGGCACGGGCTTGGGCTTAGCCATCTGCCGCCGCCTGGTGGGCCTCATGGGGGGCGAGATTAAAGCCGAGAGCACCTGGGGTAAAGGCAGCACCTTTACCGTCATGCTGCCGCTGCAAGCACCGGAGACACCATGAAAAAAACGATCCTGCTGATCGAAGACAACCCCCAAAACCGCTACCTGGTGCAGTTTTTGCTGGAGACGCGAGGCTACGAAATTTTGCAGGCAGAAACTGGCCCCCAGGGCCTGGCAATGGCCGCCAACCACCACCCCGACTTAATTTTGCTCGACATTCAGCTGCCCGGCATGGATGGTCACGCCGTGGCCCAGGCCCTGAAGAGCGACCCGCAGCTCAAAGCCATCCCCATTGTGGCGGTGACGTCTTATGCCATGGTGGGCGATCGCGAAAAATGCCTGGCCGCTGGGGCCGAGGGCTACATCGAGAAACCTATTGACCCCGAGTCGTTTGGCGACGAGGTAGAGCGGTTTTTGCCCGCTGCCCAGGGAGATGTCGTCCAGGGAGATGCCATCTCATGAACCAGGTGATCATCGTTGACGACAACGCCGAAAATCTCTACCTGCTGCGCATGCTGCTCCAGGGCCACGGCTACAGCGTCGAAGAAGCCCGCCACGGAGCCGAAGCCCTGACCAAAGCCCGGCGGCAGCCCCCGGTACTGGTCATCTCTGACCTGCTGATGCCGGTGATGGATGGCTACACCCTGCTGCGCCAGTGGAAGGCCGACGACCAGCTCCAGGCCATTCCCTTTATGGTCTACACCGCCACCTACACCAACGCCAAAGACGAGCGCCTGGCCCTCGATCTGGGGGCCGATGCCTTCTTAGTCAAACCCGCCGAGCCAGAGGCGTTGATGGCCAGCATTACCGCCCTGCTAGATTCCCCAGACCCGGCCCCAGCCTCGGTGCGCCTGCCGCAGATCGAAGAAAATGATCAGCTCAAAGACTACAGCGAAACCCTATTTCGCAAGCTTGAGAAAAAAAACGAGAGCCTTGAGCAGAGCAACCACCGCCTGCGGGCCGAAATCGCCGAGCGTCAGCGCACCGAGGCCGCTCTGCGCGACAGCGAAGCCCGCTACCGCCAGCTGTTTCACGCTATCACCGATCCACTGTTGGTCTATGATCGCAAAACCCTGGTCTATCTGGCCGTCAACGACGCCGCTGTAGCCGAATGAGGCCGCTCTGCGCGACAGCGAAGCCCGCTACCGCCAGCTGTTTCACGCTATCACCGATCCACTGTTGGTCTATGATCGCAAAACCCTGGTCTATCTGGCCGTCAACGACGCCGCTGTAGCCGAATATGGCTACAGCTACGACGAGTTTTTGGCCATGACCATTCGAGATGTGCGCCCCCCTGAGGATGTGCCCGCCCTGCTGAAAATGCTGGCCCAGTCGGGAACATCGCTGGAGCAGCGGGGCATCTGGCGGCACCAGAAAAAAAACGGTGACATTATCAGCGTTGAAATCTCCGCCTACGGGCTCACCTTTGCGGGTCGCCCCGCCTGCCTGGTGCAGGCCCGCAATGTGACCGAAAAGCAGCGGCTCGAAGCGCAGTTGCGCCAGGCTCAAAAAATGGAGGCGATCGGTCGCCTGGCCGGGGGCATTGCCCATGACTTTAACAACCTGGTCACGGTGATTAAGGGCTACAGCGAGATGTTGCAGAGCCGCTTGGCCCCCAACGACCCCATGGGCCAGCCCCTGGGCGAAATTCAAAAAGCGGGCGAGCGGGCCAAAACTCTGACCCGCCAGCTGCTGGCCTTTAGCCGCCAGCAGGTGCTGGCTCCCCAGGTGCTCAACCTCAACGGGGTGATCAGCAATACCGAGGCCATGCTCCGCCGCCTGATTGGCGAAGATGTGATCTTGATCACCCATCTCAGCCCTACCCTGGGCCAGGTCAAGGCCGACCCCGGCCAGATCGAGCAGGTGCTGATGAACCTGGCGGTCAACGCCCGCGATGCCATGCCCCAGGGTGGTACCCTCACCCTGGCCACCCAAACGGTTCATTTAGATGAATCGTTCTGCCGCCGTGCTCTCGATCTCACCCCCGGCGACTACGTGCTGTTGACCGCGGCCGACACTGGCGGCGGCATCGATGCGCCCACCCAGGTAAACATGTTTGAGCCGTTTTTTACCACCAAAGCAGTGGGCAAAGGCACCGGCCTGGGGCTGGCGACGGTGCACGGCATTGTGGCGCAGTCGGGCGGCCACATCGCAGTGGAGAGCACCGTGGGCCAGGGCACAACGTTTAGGGTCTACCTACCGCTGGTGCTAGAGCCAGTGCACCAAGAGCAGACGGCGGCGCGATCGCACGTCCTCCCCCAGGGCACCGAAACCGTCTTGGTGGTCGAAGACGAAGCCGCCGTGCGTGCCCTCGAAATCACCATCCTGCAGCGCTGCGGTTATCGGGTGCTAGAAGCGGCCAACGGCAGCGATGCCCTCCAGCTGGCCGAGCAAGAGCCAGGCCCCATTCACCTGCTGCTGTCTGACGTAGTCATGCCCCATATGGGAGGCCGCGAGCTGGCCGAAAAATTGGCCGTTGTGCGGCCAGCCTGTCGAGTGCTGTTTCTCTCGGGCTATATCGACGATACGGTGATTCACCACGGCGTGCAGGTCGCCGAATATGCCTTTCTGCAAAAGCCTTTTACCCCAGCGGCCCTGGCCCAAAAGGTGCGCTGTGTACTGGAGGGGTAGGGGGGTAGGGTTCACGGTTTGGGAGCGGCCCCACCTTATCATCCGTTGGGTAGGTGGTCATGGCCATAGCGCATCGTAGATTGTGCCCATCAAACCAACGGTTTAAGCTGGTCACGCTTTACCGCCTCACAAGCAAAATGCCACCAAAACCGCTGCCTTTGTGCTCCAGAATTGAGTGATAACCACTTATGTCTCTTGCTACAGCCGCTCATCCCCCAGTAGACCCCAAGCCCAAGCTTTCGACGGTGGGGCGGTTCTTGCGGTATTTTGCGCCCTACCGAGCAGATTTGCCTGTGGCACTGCTGCTGGTAGCCATTGGGGCCACGACCCAGGCGATCGGGCCGCTGCTGATTGGCTGGGCGATCGACAACCTGATTTTGGCGGGCAACCTGTCGGGGCTACTGTGGATGCTGGTGGCCCTAGCGGTCATTTATCTCGTCGGCGTGGGGGCGATTCGGGGGCAGATCTGGCGCATGGGGAGCATTGTACAGCGGCTGCTGGGCCAGCTGCGGCAGGATATTTTTGACAAGGTGCAGAGCCTGCCGGTGAGCTTTTTTGACCGCAGCGAAGCGGGCGATCTAATGAGCCGCCTGCTCAACGACGTGAATACGGTGAACCAGGCCTTTGGCCTGACCATTCCCCAGGTGCTGGGCCAGAGCTTTAGCCTAGTGGGCATTATCATCGCCATGCTCTCGATCAACTTGCAGCTGGGGCTGCTGAGCAACCTGGTGGTGCCGCTGATGATTTTTACTACGGGGTTTTTCTCCCGCTGGGCCAGAAGCCGGTTTCGCGTCACCCGGCAGACCATTGGCGACCTGTCGGCCAAGCTCGAAGAAGACATTGGCAGCGTCAAGGAGGCCCAGGCCTTTAACCGCACTCAGCTCAATATTGAAGAGTTTGACAGCCTAAATGCGGCAAACCGTCGGGCCAATGTGCAGGCAGTGGCGGTGACAGCGGCGTTTTTGCCCTCCATCGACTTTCTCAATACCCTGGCGACGGCGGGGGTGATGGCCTACGGCGGGTACTTGGCGGTGACGGGGGTGATGACCGTGGGCACGGTGACGGCCTTTGTGCTCTACGTGCAGCAGTTTTTTCGCCCCATCCAAATTCTCAGTCAGTTTTATACCCAGGCGCAGTCGGCGCTGGCGGGGCTAGACCGGATATTTTCGCTGCTGGATGAGCCTGCCACGCTGCAAGATGCGCTCAACGCCACGGAGATGCCACCTATCGAGGGCGAGGTGCGGTTTGACTCGGTGGGCTTTGGCTACACCCCCAACCAGCGGGTGCTGAAGGGGGTCAATCTCTGCGCCCAGCCGGGGCAGATGGTGGCTCTGGTGGGGCCGACGGGGGCGGGCAAGAGCACGATCATCAACTTGATCATGCGGTTTTACGATGTGTCGGAGGGGGCGGTGCGCATCGACGGGGTGGATGTGCGAGCTGTGACCCAGGCCAGTCTGCGCCGCCAGATTGGTATTGTGCTGCAAGACAATTTGCTGTTTACGGGCACCGTGGCCGAGAATATTGCCTTTGGTGCGCCCCAGGCCAGCCAGGCCGATATTGAGGCGGCGGCCCAGGCGGCGAATGTGCATGAGTTCATTACGTCGCTGCCCCAGGGCTACAGCACCCGATTGGGAGAGCGGGGCACGCCTTTGAGCCAGGGCCAGCGGCAGCTGGTGAGCATTGCCCGCGCGGTGCTGATTGACCCGCGCATTTTGCTGCTGGATGAGGCCACCAGCAGCATTGATACGCGCACCGAAAAGCTGGTGCAGGATGCGATCACAACCCTCCTCCAAAACCGCACCAGCTTTGTAATTGCCCACCGCCTCAGCACCGTCACCCAGGCCGACCAGGTGCTGGTGATTCAGCAGGGAGAAATTGTCGAGCAGGGCACCCACGCCGAGCTAGTGGCCCGCGAGGGCATCTATGCCAACCTCTACAGCTTGCAGCTCGGGGCCGATTAGACTCAGCCAGCTGCCGCTGCGCTTATTGCTTCACCAGATAGTCGAGTCGCAGCTGGTGGTCGGGGCTAAGCAGGCGGCGGTAGGCCAGCAGCACCACGCCAAAAATCCCCAGGGCGGCCCCGGCGGCGACCATAAAGATAATCACAATCTGGTAGCGCACGGCGTCGATGGGGTTGGCCCCGACCAAAATTTGCCCGGTCATCATGCCCGGCAGGCTGACCAAGCCCATCACCATCATTGAGTTAATCGTGGGGATCATGCCAACGCGAATGGCCTCGCGCACGGTTGGGTGGGCAGCTTCCCAGCGGGTGGCCCCCAACGCTAGCAGCGTCTCGACCTGATCGCGCTGGGCGACTAGCCCTTCCATAAAGCGATCTAGCCCGAGGGAAATGCCGTTGAGGGTGTTGCCCAGCACCATGCCCAACAGCGGAATTAGGTATTGCGGGTCGTACCAGGGCTGCACCCGAATGATGCCGACTGTGGCAAAGCCCGTCACCAGGGCCGAGGCCGTCAGCACCGACAGCAGGCTGTGCCAGTAGATGCCCGCAAAGCGGCGCTGGGTGCGGTTGACCGCAGAGACCCCTGCGATCGCCGTCATCACCAGGGCAATAGCAATCACCACCAGGGCATTGTCTTGGGTAAACAGCCACTCCAGCACAAAGCCAATCAGCAACAGCTGCACCACCATCCGCAGGGCGGCAATCAGCAGCGATCGGGCCAGCCCCAGCCGCAGCGCCACCGACAGGGCCAGATTTATCACAATCAGCAGCGCCGAGAGAGCCAGCTGCCCGTAGCTAATGGCGATGTAATTAGTTTCCATGGGGATTGGGATAAGGGTATCGGGTATAGGGTGTCGGGTATAGGGTATAGGGTTTTGGGTTTCGGGTTTCGCCCGACACCTGACACCCGACACCTAACACCTTCTTCTTCCTACCCAAAATCTCCCAGATTGATCTGGCGGTGGGTGACGCGGCGAATTTGCTCGGTGTCGTGGCTGGTGAGCATGCAGGCGCGGTTAGGCTGCCGCAGCCAGTTATGCAGCAGGGTCTCAACCTGGGCCGTAGTCGCCCCATCGAGGGAAGCGGTCGGTTCGTCGAGCAGCAGCACCTGGGGGTAGAGTTGCAAGGCCCGCAATAGAGCCAAAATTTGGGCCTCGCCGCCGGAGAGCCGAGCGCCTTGCAGGTGCAGAAATTCTGGACTCCGCCCGAGATGCTCTAGCCAGGTGTGAATCGCGGTTGGATCAAAGTGGCGCTGGCTGTAAATGTCCAGGTCAAAGGGCCGTTTGAGGTTGTCTTCTACGGTGCCCTCAAAGGCCGTTGCCCGCTGGGGCACATACATGACTCGGCAGCGGTAGGCGGGTATGCCCCAGGCGGCGGCGGGCTGGCCCTCAAACCGCACCTCCCCCTGCTGGATCGGGTCGAGCATTACCAAGTTACGCATCAGCAGGGTTTTGCCCGCGCCGGAGGGAGCTACCAGGCCCAGGCAGTCGCCCGCGTTGAGCGCAAAGCTCACCCCCCGCCACAGCCATCTATCCGACAGTTGGCGACCCAAGTTTTCTACAGACAGCAGGGATTGATTGGGTTCCATTATTGTTTGAGAACGTCTGCACTGGGGCTTCTGCACTGGCGACTTAAGCGGCTCGAGCCTCTCTACAATACACAGCAGTGCTCTACCTGAAGAGAAATGCTTTGAAACCAGGCCAAGCCCAGCGAAAGCCAACGCTGATTGGGTTTTCCGCCGTGCTGGTGTGGGCTGCGGCATGAATTACCCCTTTCAGTCAGTACTCAAAGCTGATGTCTGCGCTGATTTTTACGCCAGCCCAGCACCAGCGTTGCCCCCAGCAGCAGCGGCGTCAGCCAGTCGCCCCAGCGAATGTAAGGGGTCAGGGTTTGGCGGCGCTCTAGGGTAGCGCGGTGGGTGAGGTAGGTCTGCGGTTCCCCCAGCCAGAGGGTGCGCCCCTGGTTATCGACCAGGCCCGAGAGACCGGTGTTGGTGACGCGAATGGCCCAGCGATCGCTCTCCACCGCCCGCAGCACATCAAACCCGTGCTGCTGCACCATCATCCAACCTGGGTAGGGGTCGTTGTTAGAGGCGGTGACAATAAACTCGCCCCCCAACCGGGTCTGAGGGCGAAACAAACGGCTGTAGGCCGACTCGTAGCAGATGCCCACCGTGCCCCGGCCCAGGCTCGTGATAAATTCTTGCTGGGGCGCTCCCGGCACCAGGTAGCTATCTAGCGGCGACAGACGGCTGATCAAGCGGCCCAGCACCGCCTCAAAGGGAATGTATTCGCCCAGGGGCACCAGCTGCACCTTGTCGTAGCGCCCGTAGGTCTGACCGTCGGGGCGAATTTCGAGCAGGCTTTGGGTGTACTGCGATCGCCCTCCTTCTCCCGGCACCGGGGCAAAGCTGCCCAGCCACAGGGGAATGCCAGCTTGCTCCACGGTTTGAAGAATGGCCTCAATCTGAGGCGAGTTCGGATTCCACATTTGGGGTAGCGCTCCCTCGGGCGTCACCACGGCATCGACGCCTTCACTGACTAGGGCCAGGTAGCCGTCGGTGTAGCCCTGAAGGGCTTGACGCACTCCCTGAGGCGTGAGCTTTTCGCGGGTCGGCACATTGCCCTGGATCAGGCCCAGGGTGAGGGTCTGGTCAGCGGGCGCGGCGGCGGTGCTGACGTAGAGCATGGCACCGAGGGTGTGGCCGGTGATGGCCAGACCGAGGGCCGAGAGGAAGAGGGGGAGTGGAGGGGTGGAGGGGTGGAGGGGTGGAGGGGTGGAGGAGTTCTGTCTGCCTTCTGCCTTCTGCCTTCTGCCTTCTGCCAGCGCCAGCAGGCCGTTCGTCGCAACCAGAATAGCGGTGATCGCCCCTGGGCCTGAGAGCCTAGCTAGGTGCAAAATCCAGAGATTGTCGGGGCTTTGGGTGAGGCTGAGGGGCGACCAGTCGAGGGGGCTGTGGTTGCGCAGGGCTTCGAGGGCGCACCAGAGGGCGGTGCCCGCCAGCACCAGCCAGAGCGATCGCCCCGGCCAGCGGCGGGCCAGCCAGGCCATGGTTCCACCCCAGCAGGCAATGCAGACAGCCCCCCAGATCACGATAAAGATCCAGGCGGAGAGGGCGATCGCTACGCTACTGCCCCAGGGCACCCCCATCCACATCAACGGGTGCAAGTGGGTGATCCAGGCTAGAGAAATGCCGTAGTACACCAGCCCCCAGATCAGCCCGTAGGCCGTCGCCAACGGCACCGACCGGGTCGCCAGCACCACCCACCACAAGGGCATTAGCCCCACCCATGCCAACGGCCACAGGCTCCAGGGCGGCAGGGCCAGGGCCATCACTATGCCGCTGAGAGTCACCCAGCCAACCTGCCCCCAGCCCCACTGCTGAGCCACAGTGCGAAAACCCATCGCCACCGACTTCATCACAGACACACCCTAGCTGAGTAGCCGAATCTAATTGATCGTAAGCAGGGAGATTGAGAGCTGGGGTTTACGGTTTGCGGTTTGCGGTTTGCGGTTTGTACCGTACACCTTGCACCGTGAACCTTGCACCGTACCCCCCCCAGGGAAAACTACTTTTCATCAGCATCATTCACCAGCAGCAGCCCCTCGCCGTCGCGCAGCTCAAATGATCGCAGGTCTTCCGGGTCCGACGACAGCGTTAGCCCCGGCGTGGTCAGCCCCACCCGCCAGGCCCCCAGATCAAGCTGGAGCCAGTCGCTCAGGTTCACCGTCATCGGTGCGCCGCCCATGTGGGCCACCATCACCACCTCCTGGGGGGCGCGGTCTGCGGGCGGCTGCGGCTCTATGCGGTAGCCGTAGAAAATCGTGCGCTCGTCATCGCTGATGCGGTTGAAGCGATCGCGGCCAATCAAGTTTTCCCGCAGCCAGGGCCGCTGCCGCCGAAACTGCCGCAGCGTCGCCCCAAAATTGCAGATGTCGGCATTGGCCTGATCAAAATAGTGGGCCACATTGCAAATGTCGTGGCAGTCTTCCATAAAGGCCATGGCAAACTGCTTCAGCTTCAGCACATCTAAGGTGGCCAAAAATCTGGGCAGGCTGGGCTGGTTGAGTTCTCCTAGGGCAGGCACCTCGCAGGCGATGCCGTTGACCCCATTGCCCAGGCAGTGCTGGCAGATCTGGGCCACTTCTTCGAGGTTGTAGTCGGTCTCGACCATGGCGTCGCGCAGGGCATAGGCAAACCCCTTTAGCTGATCTAAGGTCTCAAACCCGAGCGATTTGAGCTGCAAAAAGGCGTGGGGTTGCCGGTACAGCTCCGGCTCAATTTCCCAATCGAGAAAGCCGATTTCTTCTGAGACCACCTTGACGCCGTAGCGATCGTCGGTGTTGCGAAAAAAGCCCCAGGGGGTTTCCAGGCTGGCGTTGAGAAAATCCATCGGCAGGCCGGGGCTAAAGCCATGCACCCACAGCAGCGTCGCCGAGTTGTTGTAGGCTCGGTTGAGCGCCTCGGGCAGGGTCTTGCCCAGGTTCCAGTTGATGTCGGCATCGAGGTCGATCTGGTTGCCCCGGCGCACGGTGTCATGGTTGCCGCAGCCGGTGATCCAGTGGTCGCCCTGAAAGATCACCTCGCACACCCGCCGCCACTTGCGATCCCAAAAACCCTTCAGGGTCGGGGTGTTGTGGGCAAAGATCAGCGGCCCCCACTGAAACGATCCGGGCTTGGCGTCGATCAGCTCCCGGTAGGTCGATTTCTCTTCCCAGCCGGTTTCGGGCCAAGGACGACCATCCTCAAAAATGGTGAACATCCGCCGTCGATAGCCCTGAATATCTTGCACCACGTCGCTCATGGCCAGCAGGTAGACATCGTCTTGCTCGACTCGACCGCTGAGGGGGTTAAAAAAGCGAAAGTCTTGTCCGCCATCAACCCGAATGCCGTCGGCCCCGGTGTTGATCTTGCGCCGCTGCATTTCGAGCAAAATGGCTCGCACCTGGGGCAGCTGGTGGTTGAGGTCTTGGCCATACATGTTTGGCCCCTTAAAGAACTGCTGGGTGAGCAGCTCTAGCCCCTGGTTGTCGGCGTGGCCGTAGACCAGATCGTAGATCAGCTGGATTGGCCCGGCCGAGAAGGTGTGCAGGGTGGCGATAAACTCCACCATTTCGTCAGGTCGCAGGCTGCCCAGCAGGGTGGGGTTGGTGGCAGCACTGCCCAAGATTGGCACGTCGTAGCCCCAGTTTTGGGTGTTGGACTGGCGCAGGGTGACGGTGAGGTTGGCGCTGAGGTCTTCGCTGTTGCCATTTTCGACAATGGCAAAGAACTCATGCTCGATGTTGGTGTCTTCGCGACGGTACTCAATGGTGGGCTCTACCGGCAACAGCTGCACCGCGTCGTAGCTGGTGTAGGCGGCCTCCGCCGGGGTCAGAGCTTCCCCCGCCGCTAGCTTGTCAGAGATGCGGCGGTAAATGCGGGTCAGCCCCTCCAAACTGCCCTCGGCGCTGGCGGTTTTGACGTGAATTTGCAGAATGTTGGTGGGGGCGGGCACCCGAGGAATCTCAGAGTCAGTGCCGCCCTTGGGGGCGGCGCTGCGGGCCAGGTAGCCCAGGTCGGCTCGTTTCTGCTGAAGCCGCCTGAGGTCGTACACCTCGGCGGGGGCAAATACACCGTAAGGCTGCGAGTAGGCCAGCGGGTCGCGAATATAGTTGAGCCGCCCCTCGGCATCGACGTAGCGCAGCCAGTAAAAACTCCCGGCGCGATCGCCGCTGCCCGGCTTGACCCCGGCCACCACCGCCCAGACAAACTCTCCCTGCTGCATCACCGGCAGGCGATCGCGCTGAAATCTAAGCGTCTGCTGCGGGTTGCGAAAGTCAATCGCCTGCAGCGGCGTAAGAATCTCTAGCTCTAGGGTGCGCTCCGACTGAATAATGTCGGCCACCAGGGCAGGAGCCCAAAAGCCAAACTCGGTCAGGCCATCGCGGCGATAGTGGGCACCCAGCCGCCGAGCCAGCCGCTGCCCCCGCTGAAAGTAGGTATCGTCTGATTGGGCGACGGCGGCGGCCCAGTCGAGCACCGTCTGGGTTTCATCGTCGACTAAATAAACCAGAGGCTGAACTGGAGGCTGGGTGACGGAAGGCAGGGTGGGGGCTGATTCTTTAACGGTCACGGTAGGTCTACACGCTCTTGGGTACGCTGTTGCTGCACAGCCGCTAGTTTAACAAGCCGCCTTCCTCCCCTGATCATCTCCGTCCCAGGTTTACCTAATTTATATCTGCGGATGGATTCTTACCTTTGGCGGCTACAGCGGTGTGATAACAACCTGATCGCCCTCGCTTAGCCCTAACTCGGCGGCGCGCCCGGCCCGCAGCTCAATCACCTGGTCAACGAGCTGGCCCTCGGGGCCGTAGGTGGGGCAGGGGTCGGCAGTGCAGGGGGGCACCTCAGCGGCAATGCCCGCAATGGTGCCATCGTAAATAAACACCATATCCAACGCCACTGGCACGTTTTTCATCCAAAAGCTCACCGGGCGGGGCCGCCCCAGCGGAAACAACATGCCCCGGTCATCGGGCAGGGCATCACGGTACATCAGGCCCAGGGCCTGTTGCTGGGGGGTCGCCGCCACCTCTAGAAAGATTTCTTCGCTTCCCAGGGTAGTGACGGCGGTTACAGCCAGCTGCTGGCCGCGCGAATCAGCCATAGGGGCCTCGACGGTGGAACTGGGCGACTCAACAGTTTCGGGGGTGATGGTTTCGGCGGGGGATGATGGCGCTGGCCCACACCCGGCCCCCAACACCAGGGCGCTCAGCACCAGGCTCCACAGCGCACCTCGCCCTGCGTATCGCCGCCAGGGAGACAGTTGTGGGGGAACTGCATTACTAAAACATTTGGCCATTAGTAAGGTTAGAAACATTAACGACAGGCAACCCCATTCTAGTTACTCACCAGCCCATCCACTTCCCTAACTCTCCCGCAGCACATACCCCACCCCGCGCACCGTCTGAATCAGCCGCTTGTCGTCTTCACCGTCGATCTTGAGCCGCAGATAGCGCACGTACACCTCAATCACGTTCGACTCACCCATAAAGTCGTAGCCCCACACGTTTTCTAAAATCTGCTCGCGGGGCAGCACCTCGCGGGGGTGCTCCATCATGTATTTGAGCAGCTCAAACTCCTTCATGGTCAGGTCAATGGTGCGATCACCCCGCAGCGCGTGACGGCTCTCTAGATCGAGGGTGAGGTCGCCAAAGCGCAGGTTTTCACGTTCTCCAGGGGTCGATTGCAGATAGAGCTGCACAATTTTTAAGAAGGCGTCGGCTCGGTAGGGCTTGAGAAAATAGTCATCAGCGCCGCACTCCAGACAGGCGACCCGGTCTTCCAGGCTGTCTTTGGCCATCAGCAGCACAATCGGGGCTTTAATATCCTGGCTGCGCAGGGTTTGGCATAGTGCTAGCCCCGACTCGCCCCCCAGCAAGCGATCCACCACAATCAGCGCCGGAGTGCTCTCGTTGGCCAGCCCCAGCCCCGCCTTAGCGCCGCTGGCGACCACCGAATTGTAGCCAGCTTCATGGAGGTCAAACTCCATCTGGCGAGTTTGACCCTCGTTAGTGCCAATCAATAAAATATGTGGACTTTTGTCGGCGGTGGTGGTGCCCATGGAAATCTCTCAACGCCCTGAGGCGGCTGGTATAAGGGTTCGCAGGGTGACACTTCGCAGGTCGAGCCGACAAAGTAGAGCAATTATAGCGCGGCTTGCCGATCATCCATTTTTGTGGCGACGCTGGCCAATTTGGGCGATGAAAAACTCCTCAAGGGTAGGCCGGGTCTGCTGCAGCGTGATCAAATGCCCCCCGGCCAGCCGTATCTGTTGGGCAAACTCGTAGGGGTCGCCCTTGACATGGCCCTGCCACAGGTCACCCTGAACCGCCATCTGGTCAAGCCAGGGTTCGAGGTCGGCGATGCGCCCGCCGCGCCCCTTGGCCAAATATTGGTCGGCGGTGCCCAGCAGCTGGTCGAGGCTGCCGGTGGCAATCAGCTCGCCCTGGTCGAGAATGGCAATGCGATCGCAGATCACCTCCACATCCGACAAAATGTGGCTGTTGAAAAAAATTGTCTTGCCCTCCCGCTTCAGGGCCAAAATAATCTCTCGCACTTGAAACCGCCCGGTGGGGTCAAGCCCCGACATCGGCTCATCGAGAAATACCACATCTGGGTCATTGATCAACGCCTGGGCCATGCCCACCCGCTGCAGCATGCCCTTCGAGTACTGGCGCAGCTGCTTTTTCTTCGCCGCTTCCATCGGTAGCCCCACCAGGTCTAGCAGCTCAGTAATCCGGCGCTGCTGCGCTGCCCGCGAGAGGCCAAACAGCCCAGCCGTGTACTGCAAAAACTCCCAGCCAGTCAAAAAGTCGTAAAAGTAGGCATTTTCTGGCAGGTAGCCAATGCGCTGTTTGACGGCACTGTCGCCCAATGGGTGGTCCAGCAGCGTCGCCGTGCCTGAGGTAGGGCGAATAATGCCCAGCAAAATCTTCAGCAGCGTAGTCTTGCCCGCCCCATTGGGGCCGAGCAGCCCAAAGGTCTCCCCCTGGTGAACGGTGAGTGAGCAATCGTTGAGCGATCGCACCTGCTGGTTAAGCCAAAATCCGGTACGGTAGGCTTTGCTCAGCCCTTCGGTACGCACAATGGCCGGGGTCTGATCCGGCGTAGTGGTTGGCCCATTCTGTGAGAATACAGCGCCCATAGAACCCGTTAAGACCTTTAGGTCAACATCAGCCTGTCTAGGGTACCCACCCAATGGCACTATGGTACTGATCTAGAGGGCTAGCTCCAACCCCCGTTCAACACTCTAGGCTTGCTTTCTGGGCTTGCTTTCTGGGCCGGCATTCTGGGCTTGCTTTCCAGAATGGCCCCATCGTGACCTGACAACCGTTAACCCAGAAACCATCATCGGTACGCTACGTTAGAAACTCAGACCCAAGAGGCTGGTATGGATCGCTCTAAACTTGTTGCTGTTATTGCCGGCGCAATTTCGCTGTTGCTCGCCGTTGGCTACCTGGTGCTCGTGCAGCTGCTCGACTTTCGCGGCGATATGGTGCCCGCCCCGCTATCAACGCAGCCCCAGGGCTGGTTCCACCTTTTCAGCCTTAGCTCCCCAACCTACCCAAGTTTTTTCTAGGCTCATGGACTAATAATTGACAGCACAAATAACGTGACTTGGTTGAGGGGTGTCGGGTGGCGGAAATGGTGAGTGGATTAATGCCACGCTGTACTGGGGGCCAAGCCCAAAGATAGTGCGCCAGAGATAGTGCGCTAGACAGCCCTCAGTTTTCCACCTTGCCAAATTCAATCTCGAAGGGCGCAATTTAAAAACAAACTCAGAGACCAAGAGAGAGGTCGAGAGCTATTCAAATTCTGGGCTATCAACTATATCTATTTACCCCTGATTACGATTGCTAGCCGCAATGGACTGGCGGCAAAGCCAAAAGATAGAAGTCGAAAGCCAGTGAACCCTGCGCTGAGCGGTCGTTATCGCCTGATTTTCTGGCTCTAACGCTCTACTTTATTCATTAGAAATGCTTATGAGCCAATTGGCAGCACTCCGATTCTTTATATACGGCTTGCCGTTTAGCAGTAGACCAGCCTAGGTTGTAGATCAATCCAGGCTGATTTCCGTCCACTAGGTGACCCTACGGCCCTCCCACTTTGGCATAGTATTATTGCGATTAACACTATAAATTCATCCGCTACCCAGCAGGAACCCATGGCTATGCAACAGCTTGAGACGACTTCGACCTTTGACTACCAGTCAGAGCACTACAAAGATGCCTACAGCCGCATCAACGCCATTGTGATTGAGGGCGAGCAGGAGGCCTACGACAATTACCGCAAGCTGGCAGAGTCACTGCCCGACGCCAAGGATGACCTGCTGCGCCTAGCAAAAATGGAAAGCCGCCACATGAAAGGTTTCCAGGCCTGCGGCAAAAACCTGTCTGTTACCCCCGACATGGCCTTTGCAGCCAAGTTTTTCTCTCAGCTACACGAAAACTTCCAGCAGGCCTGGGCCGAGGGCAAAATTGTCACCTGTCTGCTGATTCAGTCCTTGATTATTGAAACCTTTGCGATCTCGGCCTACAACATCTATATCCCGGTGGCCGACGATTTTGCTCGCAAAATTACCGAGGGCGTAGTAAAAGACGAATACAGCCACCTCAACTTTGGCGAAGAGTGGCTCAAGGCCAGCTTTGAGTCGGCTAAAGCTGAGCTAGAGGAAGCCAATCGCCAAAACCTGCCCATTATCTGGGCCATGCTCAACCAGGTGGCCGACGATGCCCGTGTACTTGGCATGGAAAAAGATGCGCTAGTAGAAGACTTTATGATCACCTACGGTGAAGCGTTGGCCAATATTGGCTTTTCTAGTCGCGATGTGATGCGGCTCTCTGCTCAGGGGTTAGCGGCTGTCTAAGCGCTGGCGGTGCAGTTTGCTAGCGGCCTGCACCGCGATTTGCCTAGGGTTTTGTGGCCGCTAACGGGTGCTGCCCTGGAACGACAGCCACCTTTCAACCTCCTCCGCTGCCCGGTGCTCTATTCAATCCAGCACTGGGCCGTTTATCGTAAGTAAACATAATCCAAGTCCAGCAGTAGGAATTTTGCCTGTGGGAAAGCTACAGATCCCGAGCTGAACTTGGTATAAATTGTCAACCTGCACCAATTTCCCTGGCGCACTATCCCCCGTACCTAGATCCGCGATGTTTGGCCTAATTGGACATTTGACCAGCCTTGACCATGCCCAGCTTGTAGCCCGTGACTTGGGTTTCCCCGAATATGCCGACCAGGGG
This sequence comes from Phormidesmidales cyanobacterium, assembly GCA_038256265.1. Taxonomy (GTDB): domain Bacteria; phylum Cyanobacteriota; class Cyanobacteriia; order Phormidesmidales; family Phormidesmidaceae; genus Nodosilinea. The sequence goes on along the minus strand of JBBSKN010000016.1, from coordinate 10,728 downwards.
CTAGACTTTTGGTGCAGCGCCCCGCCTCAGATTGTTGACACCATCAAAGTCACCAGCGCCACTGGTCAACAGATTGAAGGTCGCTACGTAGAATCGTGCTTCTTGCCCGAGATGCTGGCCGCTAAGCGGATCAAAGCGGCTACGCGCAAGATCATCAACGCCATGGCCCACGCCCAAAAGCACGGCATTGACATTACCGCTCTGGGCGGGTTTTCGTCGATTATTTTTGAGAATTTCAACCTCAACCAGATTCAGCAGGTGCGCAACGTCACCCTGGAGTTTGAGCGATTTACCACGGGCAATACCCACACTGCCTACATTATTTGCCAGCAGGTGGTGGCGGCGGCGGGGCAGCTAGGCATTAACCTATCCGATGCCACCGTGGCGGTTTGCGGTGCCACAGGCGATATCGGCAGCGCCGTCTGCCGCTGGCTCACCGCTCGCACTGACATCAAAGAGCTGCTGCTGATTGCTCGCAACCAGGAGCGCATTGCGATCCTCAAAGAAGAATTGGGCTGTGGTGTAGCGATGGCCCTAGAAGAGGCCCTGCCTAAGGCCGATATTGTGGTGTGGGTGGCCAGCATGGCCAAGGGGGTAGAGGTTGACCCCAAGAGCCTGAAACGCCCCTGCCTGATGGTCGATGGCGGCTATCCTAAGAACCTCGACCAGCGCTTTAACTACGAGGGCGTGCACGTGCTCAAGGGCGGCATTGTTGAGCATTCTCTCGACATTGACTGGCGAATCATGCAGATTGTGAGTATGGACGTGCCGGGTCGCCAGCTGTTTGCCTGCTTTGCCGAGGCCATGCTGCTGGAATTTGAGAAGTGGTACACCAATTTTTCGTGGGGGCGTAACCAGATCACCCTTGAAAAAATGGACATGATTGGTCAGTCGTCGCGGCGGCACGGGTTTCGCCCACTGCTTGACCTCAACGCTGCGCCCCTGGTGGCGAAGTCTTCCTAAAGGAGAATTTCTGTGGGGAGATTTGCCTAGGTGAGGTTGGGTTGGGGTTAGGATTTTAACCGTAAGCAGAGGGACGCCGACTTGGTATCCTAGATTGCAGATGGGCAAAGATTTCCTAGGCAACTGGAGCATTCTTGGCCTGCTGTGTCTGTTTACGCCAGGTCTAGCCCGACACTGTAGTTTTCCTCCGGGCCAAACCTCGTTTCTGGACTTGAGTTTGATCTAATTTGTTTCTTTTTTGGCTATGGCCCCACCTGAGCGCAAGTCAATTTTACTTTCCTTTGAAAAGCCCCTAGTTGAGCTAGAGGCCCGCATTGCCCAGATTCGAGACTTGGCCGAAGAGAATGATGTGGATGTGTCGACTCAACTGCGGCAGCTAGAGGCCCGCGCCACCCACCTGCGCCAGGAGATTTTTTCTAACCTGACCCCGGCCCAGCGGCTGCAGGTGGCGCGCCACCCCCGCCGCCCCAGCACCCTCGACTACATTCAGGCCATCACCGACGAGTGGCTTGAGCTGCACGGCGATCGCAGCTCGGGCAAAGACGACCCCGCGCTGGTGGGCGGGGTTGCCCGCCTTGACGGTCAGCCCGTGGTGATCTTGGGCCACCAGAAGGGTCGCGACACCAAAGACAACGTGGCCCGCAACTTTGGCATGGCCTCGCCGGGGGGCTACCGCAAAGCCATGCGGCTGATGCGCCACGCCGATCACTTCTCCATGCCGATCATCACCTTTATCGATACCCCTGGGGCCTATCCCGGTTATGAGGCCGAAGAGATGGGCCAGGGGGAGGCGATCGCCTACAACCTACGGGAAATGTTTGGCCTGACGGTGCCGATCATCTGCACCATCATTGGTGAGGGTGGCTCCGGCGGGGCATTGGGCATTGGTGTGGGTGATCGGCTAATGATGTTTGAGCACTCGGTTTACACCGTGGCCAGCCCCGAAGCCTGCGCCGCCATCTTGTGGAAAGACGCCGCCCGCGCCGGGGAAGCCGCTGAGGCGCTGAAAATTACCTCTTGGGATCTCAAACAACTGGGCATCTTAGATGAACTGCTGCCCGAGCCGGTGGGGGGTGCCCACGCTAACCCCATCCAGGCGGCGGAGATGCTCAAACAGGCGCTGGTGCAGAACCTGGCCGACCTGTCGCAGCTGACCCCGACGGCTCGACAGCAGCTGCGCTATCAGAAGTACCGCAAAATTGGAGTCTTTACCGAGGCGGCCTAGGGTGGCCGCCCCTGGCCCTAGGCCATCCTTACACCGAGAAAATTAATTCTCAATTAATTTGCCTGACTGGGGCCAGCGCTAGGGTATTGACAGACTCTGCGTTTGCCAGCAACGACTTTGTTAAGAAGCTGTTTACATTTGTTAACATAGATAAGGCGCTGGGCCTTTCTAGGTCATCTGTTGGGCCAGCTGTCGGAATTGCGACCCTCAGCCTCGGCTTTCTTGAGCGCCGCTGCTTCACTCCCATTGTTGATTGGTACTCACCATTGCAGAATCCTACCCCTTCTGATCTACCGCGCCGCGCTCTGGTAACAGGTGCTAGCCGTGGCATTGGCAGGGCGATCGCCCATGCCTTGGCCCAGGCTGGTTACGATGTGGCCCTGGTCAGCCGTTCCCTAGACACCCTCAGGCCAGTGCAGGAATCCCTGGCTGACTACGGCGTAGTGGCCAAAGCCTACCCCGTAGATCTGGCCGAGATGGAGGGATTGCGCGATCGCCTAGCGGCAGTGCTAGACGACTTTGGCCCTCTCAGCGTGGTGGTCAACAACGCCGGCATGGGCTATACCGGGGCGCTAGACACCATGCCTCTGGCCGACTGGCAGCGGGTAATGGATTTGAATGTTACCAGTGTGTTCCAGTGTCTTCAGGCAGTGCTGCCTGCCCTGCGGGCCAATGGCGGCGGCACCATTGTCAACATTGCCTCCGTTGCAGCCAAGTCTGCCTTCCCCGACTGGGGGGCTTACACCGTGAGTAAAGCCGCACTAGTGGCGCTTTCGCGGGTGCTGGCGGTGGAAGAACGGCCCCACGGTATTCGGGTAGTGACGGTGTCGCCTGGTGCTGTTAACACCCCCCTTTGGGATACCGATACGGTGCAGGCTGACTTTGAGCGCTCGTCTATGCTCACCCCAGAGATCGTGGCGCAGACCGTGCTGCACGCTATTCTCATGCCCCCCCAGGCGGTGATCGAAGACCTCACGCTAATGCCCTCGGGCGGTGCCCTGTAGTTAATTTTTAACCCTGTGGCGACCTGGCTAACTCAGTGAGTGGTCCCACCTTTGTTGAACCCCTCGTTGACCCTTTTGTTGAACCTCTAGAGTGTTTAGAAACCCTATGACTATCGCATCCTCAAACAGCCTCAATGACAAAACCACCAATGGCGCTAGCGCTAATGGCGCTGGTGCCAAGGGCAAGGCCCCTGAAATTCGGCCCGATCGCACCCACAGCTACCGGGAAGAGGCCGACCAGTACCCCATCCCTGAAACCAGCTTTGAAGACATGAGTGACGCCGTGCGCACCATGCTGCTGTCGGTGGGCGAAGATCCTGAGCGGGAGGGGCTGCTCAAAACCCCCAAGCGCGTCGCCGAGGCCATGCGGTTTCTCACCAGCGGCTACCAACAGTCCCTAGAGGAGCTGGTCAACGGGGCCATCTTCAACGAAGGCCATAACGAAATGGTGCTGGTGCGCGACATCAACCTGTTTAGTCTGTGCGAGCACCACATGCTGCCCTTCATGGGCCGCGCCCACGTGGCCTACATTCCCAACCAGCGAGTCGTGGGGCTGAGCAAGCTGGCCCGCATTGTAGAAATGTATTCTCGCCGTCTGCAGGTGCAAGAGCGCCTCAACCGCCAGATTGCCGAAGCAGTGCAGGAAATTCTTGACCCCAAGGGGGTGGCTGTGGTGGTGGAAGCTAGCCACATGTGCATGGTCATGCGTGGGGTGCAAAAGCCTGGTTCCTGGACGGTGACCAGCGCCATGCTGGGGGCTTTCCAAGACGACTCTAAGACCCGAGAGGAGTTTCTCAGTCTGATTCGCCACCAGCCCTCGTTTTTCTAGGATGTCTCTTCTAATCGGGCTTAATTAGCTTAAAAACCGGGTTTCTTTTCTGGGTCGCTAAGTCATTTAGCAATCTGACTAGAAACCCGGTTTTTTAGTGCCCTCGCCCTATCGATCTAGGCAGCATGGACGAGCGCTATTTGACACACAAACAGGGTATGAGGCTTTGCTTTGGCGAAAGTGAGCTAATATCTAAGCCGATTCAGCCCTTTGAGCCGTTTAGGCGGTGATTGAAATACCGGAGTCAGGGACGGTAGCTGGGGCGTGCAGTCCTAGCGTAGCTGTCGATCAGACGACCTGGTTGAATCCTGTGGTGCGTGGGGAGATCCGCTCGATTGCGGCTAAAGCAGCTGGTAACTGGGGTAGTGGGGCTGGCTGGGGTGTGTCTATTTGGCAGCCTGCCGGCCAAGGCTACCGCGCGCCTGCAAACCTGGGAGTTTGACACCGGGCAAAATCGGCTTTTGTTTACCACCGAGAGTGAGGTGCAGCCCCAGGTTAGCCTGCTGACCAATCCCCGACGGCTGGTGATCGATCTACCCGGCATTTTGTCAGAAAAATCGCTGGGCGATCGCTTTATCGGCGGCGCGGTGACGGCGGTACGGGTCATCCAGGCCAGTGCCGATGCCACTCGCATGGTGCTGGAGCTCAGCCCCGACTACGACCTTGACCCCAAGCAGGTGAAGGTGTGGGGTCTGACCAGCCAACAGTGGGTGGTGCAGCTGCCCGGTGATACCCCGGCGATCGCCGCTGACGGCTTGCAGATCCCAAATTTCTCGAAGGCGATCGCCCGCCCCCTGGCGATCGCTAGCGGTAATCCTATCCCTCCTCCCATCAATCGCAACCCGATCGGGCACAACCAGATCGGGCGCAATCAGGTGACTCCGGCAGCGGTGCAGGCCACCGCCACCGTGCTGCGAGGCGTGCAGGTCGCGGCTGAAGGGTTTTTCATCCCTACCGTTGGAGCTGCGCCCCAAGTGCAGGTGTACCGCACCCGCGATGGCAATCAATCGCGGCAACTGGTGATTGACCTGCTCAATGCGGCGATTGCCCCCGGCCTCACCGCCGCGATGCTGCCCCAGGGCCGCTACGGCATCCAGCGTTGGAGTCTGACCCAGTTTGCCACCGCGCCGCCCGCCATTCGCATCACCCTCACCCTTGATCGCCATAGCCCCGACTGGCAGATTACCCCCCTGGCCAACGGCGGCATTTGGGTGATTCCCATGGGGGTGGCCCCCAGCCAGATTGTCGCTCCGCCCACGACGGTAGTGCTGCCGGTGGTCAACTCAGCGCCGCCGCCCATGGCTCGCCCCGTAGCGCCGTCAGTTTCACCTGCGCCCGCCGTAGCCCAGCCGCCCCGCCGCGAGCAGATCCTAGTGATGCTCGACCCCGGCCACGGCGGCGTTGACCCTGGGGCCGTGGGCATTGGCGGTCTGCAAGAAAAAGGGGTGGTGCTGGCGGTGTCGTACCATGTGGCGGCGGCCCTGCAGGCCCAGGGCATCGCGGTGCAGATGACCCGCCAGAGCGACCAAACGGTCGATTTGCAGCCCCGCGCCGATATGGCCACAGCGACGGGGGCGACGGTGTTTGTCAGCATTCACGCCAACGCGGTGAATATGCAGCGCCCCGAGGTCAACGGTCTAGAGACCTACTACTACTCAGAGACGGGGCAGGTGCTGGCCACCGCCCTGCAAAACCAGGTGCTCAGCACTATGGCGATGAATGATCGCGGCGTGCGTCAGGCCCGATTTTTGGTGCTGCGCCGCACCGCCATGCCCGCCGCGCTGATTGAGATTGGCTTTGTTACCGGGGTTACTGACGCTCCCAAGCTGCGCGACCCCCGCTGGCAGGCCCAGATGGGCCAGGCGATCGCCCAGGGCATTCTCAACTATCTGAGCGGGCGACCCTAGAAAATCCTAGCCTCGCTTGACGGGTGCTGTCGGAAAATTGACGATGATGATGTTGGTGTCCCAGTTGGCGCGGGTAATGGCCTCAGGCTCGCGGCCCACGGCGGGCTGGCCCACGGTATGGTTGCCAGCGATCAAAATCAGCAGGGTATTGGGCTGAATGGCCGCTGACACGCGCTTAACGGTGTTGCCTTGAGTGGGTTCTACCGAGATTTCTTTTTCTTGCAGCAGGGCGGTGAGCTTGCGATCGCGCGCCGAGCCAATCGTCATCTGCACCACATGCAGGGGGGATTTTAGTTCCTCCGCCAGGCATTGGGCAATGGCCAACGAGTTAACTACCTGTCCTAAATTGGCCTGGCGACCGGTAATCGCCAGCACAATCCGCTCGGTGTTCTCAATGGGCTGCGGAAAGCGGCTAATCAACACCGGAATGGTGGCCGCTCGCACGACGGTGTCAATCACGCTGCCGAAGAAATTTTCTCGGTAGGTCGAAAACCCCTTCCAGCCGCAGACCAGCAGGTCGGCATGGCGCTCTTGTAGGGTGCGCAAAATACCCCAGGCGATCGAGTCATCAATGCGGCCAATCGGCTCCACCGGAATGGCGGCGGCGTGGGCAATGGTTTCGGCGGTGTCGAGCAAGCGGTTTTGGCGCAGACGCTCGGCCTCGGCAATGGGCTGGTTGCGATCAGGCAGCACGTGCAGCGGCAGCAGCGTGCCCCCCACCCGCTTGGTCAGAATGATTGCCAACTGAAGCAGGTTGTCTTCGGTGCTAGGGTTAGCCACCGGCACCAGCACCCGCTGCCCTAGGGTAGGAGTGGGTGCTGCGGGATCTTCTCCTGATGGTGGGGCTTGGCTCGACTCTACCGGCTGGTTCTGCATCTGGGCACCCCAGCGAGCCACCACCCAGGGCGACAGCACACAGCTCACCAAAATCATCAAAATGATGGCGTTGACCACCACCTCATCCACTAGGCCAATGTCAAAGGCAATGGTAATCGCCGCCAGGGTCGAGGCCGCCTGGGCCATCGACAGGCCAAACATCACCATGGCACTGGGAAACTGCCACTTAAACCAGCGGCCCGCTCCCCAGGCGGCAATAAACTTGCTGGCCAGCTCTGCCAGCACAATGACGGCCACCAAAAATAGCGACTGCGGCTCGCGAAAAAGAATCAGCGGATCGACCAGCATGCCCACCGAAATCAAGAAAATCGGCACAAACAGGGTGTTGCCAATAAACTGCACCCGGTTCATCAGCGGGCTGAGGCGGGGAATGATCTGGGTAATCGCCACCCCGGCTAGAAACGCCCCCACAATCGGCTCAATTTCGATCAGGCTGGCTAGGTAAGACGCCACAAACAGCGCCGCCAGCACAAAGGTAAACTCGGCCCCTTCGTCGTGGCCAAATTTCTTAAAGAACCAGCGCCCCAGCTTGGGCACCCCCCACAGCACAGCAAAAGTGTAAATTGCCAGGGCTGGAATCAAAAACAGCCAGAAACTGAGGGTGAGATCGCCCTGATCGGCCTTGACCACAACGGCCAGCACCAGCAGCGCCAGTACGTTAGTGATCAGCGTGCCGCCCAGGGTTGCGATCGAGGCCGAGTGCCGCATGATGCCCAGCTTGTTGAGCACCGGCAGCGCCACCAGCGTGTGGGAGGCAAAACAAGAGGCCACCAGCACCGAGGCCAACAGGCTATAGCCCAGCGCCAGCATCACCCCAGTGCCAAGCGCCATGGGCACCACAAAGGTCGCCAGACCAAAGATAATTGGTTTGTCGGCGTCTTTCTTGAGGTCGTCGAGGCTGGTTTCAAGCCCGCCCAGAAACATTAGAAACAGCAGCCCCACGGTGCCTAACAGCACGATGGTGGGGTCGCGATCTAAAATGCCGAGGCCGTGGGGGCCAACCACCACCCCCGCCAAAATCAGGCCGATGATGCCCGGCAGCCGCAGCCGCTCCACCAGCAGAGGGGCGACCAGCATGATAGCCAAAATGGTGAGAAAAATGGCCACCGGATCGGTGATCGGTTCTTGGAAAAGCTGACCCAGCGGCAGGGCCAGCGGTTTGCCTAGGATGTAAACTGCAAGCCCAATAGAAGTCATAGACAGGCGAAGGGTAAAACAAATCAACTCTACCAGCATTGGCTGTGGGCCTTAAATCTAACCTCGGCCTCGGGAGGTAGATGGCGGCCCAGTTCAACCCAGTTCACCATTGCTGAACTAGGGCTCCATCACCGTTTAATACCAAATCCGATTTGGTAAACCCTGGTTCACAATCAGGAACCCCGTAGGGGCGTAGCATGCTACGCCCCTACTACAAATCGGGGGTATTCATTCAAGATTTAGTATAAGAGACACTTCTTGAGAGACCAGGGTTAAGAGACCAGTGCCTTTTGCTGTGATCGCGCTGCCACCCCCTCCAGCAGCGCCAGCAGCTCGCGCTCAAAGGCCACCTGGGCGCGGTTGGTACGGCCCCCTACATACACCCGGCCCCCCTGCTCTAGCGCCCACACCTGGGAGTGCGACACATAGCTCATGATCACCCCCAGCATCAGCAGCCCAAAGCCTCCGTACACTAGCGGAATTCCTGGGTCAGCCTTGATCTGAAGCCCGGTGCTGCCCACCACATCCACCAGCGACAGCATCACGCCATTCACCTCCGTCGCCATGCCCCGGCGCACCGTCGACACCAGATGCCCCGCGTTGTCGTAGATCAGCACCGACCCCTGTAGGTCGCTGGCCAGCAAGGTCACCCCCTCGCTCATGTCGGGCTTGGTTGGCAACCAGGTGCCCCAAAACCGGGGGCCATCGTTTTCTAGCTGCTGCATCGGCAATTGCAGCACCGGGCTATTATTCAGCTTCACCTGCACCGCCGCAATACCCCAGTCGGCCTGGTACAGGGTTACCCCCTTGTGGCGTAGCGGTTCATTTACATAGATAGTCTTGCGATCAACTTCATCCCCCGCCAGGTCTAGCACCGACAGGTCAGAGTAAAACTGGTCGATGTTGCCCTCGGGGGTATAGTCAATCCAAAATCGGTTGACCCGCACCGACCAGTCCTTAGGAATCTGCGCCTCGGCCCAGGGGCCAGCGTCAAAAATATTGCGAATCTGAAAGGTCTCGCCGCTGGGCACAATCTCTTGGGCAAAAAAGCCCGTCATCGCCCCCAAAATCGCCCCCAGCAAAATCAGCAGCATGCTGGCATGTACCACAATCGGGCCGATGCGGCCCACAATGCCCTTGCGCCCATAGAGTTGAGCACCGTCTTGAAAGACCAGATAGCGCTTTTGGGTCAGCCCAGTCGCCAGCGTGGCGAGATCGGTCTCGGATAGCTCAGCGCTCAGGGCCAGCTTTTGAAACTGGCGCGGCTGGGTATAGTATTTCCACTTTTGCGCCGCCCCTAGGGCGGGGAACTGGCGGGTAAAGGTGCAGGCCGTCAGGCTGGCCCCAAACACCATCAGCAGGGCCAAAAACCACCAGGTGCGATACACATGGTCTAGCCCGACAATCAGAATTACCTTCCAGCTGAGAAAGCCAAACAGCGCCGGATCGGCGGGATAGTTGGTCTGGTAAAACTCTAAGGTTTGGCCCTGCTCAATCACGGTGCCGGTGATGCTAAAAGCGGCGATCGCCAGCAGCAGCACAATTGCCAGCCGCAGATCCGCCAGCAGCGGCAGCAGGTCTTGGCGAAAATAGTCGCGCACCCCGTCCCAGGGGCCCGAGCGGGGAGCTTCAGACGGAGCCATAGCAACCTTCAAATAAAAAATAGACACAGTAACCCGCTCAGCCTAGACCAAGGTGGCGGGTAGCAGCCGTGACAGCAGCGAAAACACCCCAAACCCCAGCAGCAGCGCGCCGCTGGCCGGAGTCACCCAGCTCGACCACTGGCGCAGATCGAGCAGCCGCTTGAGACTGGCAGTGAAGGTGCCCGCCAGCACCAGGGGAGTCACATAGCCCACAGCGTAAGCCAACAGCAGAGCGCTGCCCAACACCGGATCTTTCGTCGCCGAAATCCACGCCAGCAGAGTGGCCAGCACCGGGGTGCTGCAGGGCGAGGCCACAATGCCAAAGGTGAGGCCCAGGGCGTAGGCCCGCAGCCAGGGGGGCAGGTTCCAATTTTCAAAGGTGGGGCCAGCCCCAGCGGGCAGCGCCAGGGGCATCACGCCCAGCAGGTTTAGCCCCATAGCGATCGCCACCAGGCTCACCACGATGGGCAATCCCCAGGCAACCTGGCCATAGACCAGGCCAAAGAGCCCGGCGATCAGGCCCAGCAGCGCTAGGGTGGTGGCCAGACCAAGGGCAAAGGAGAGCGATCGCGCGATCGCCCTGCCGCGACTCTCTGCTTCATAGCCGCCCATGTAGCCCACCATAATTGGCAGCATCGACAGCAGACAGGGCGACAGACTGGTGAGCAACCCCGCCAGCCCCACCACCGATAGACTCACCCAGGTGACCTGGGTAAGCTGACTATTTACCAACTGGTTAGCCCACTGGGAGATTTCATACAGATACAGCTGAAGGCTCTGGAGCATAGCTAGAACGGTGAGGTGCAGAGGCAACCACCATTGTAACAATCCTGCAACCTGTCCTCAGATTTCTGTCCTCAGATTTCTAGGCTAAGAAAAGGCACTGCCGCCGTCTAAAACCCTCAGGGCCGGTGATTCTGGAGAGCCACCCTTTGACCGTCGTCGCCGTAGGAGCACCGGTGTATCCAAATTGATTTCTCTGGCAGCTCGCACCAGCAGAGCCGCCGTAGCTAAACTCGCCACCATTGAGCTACCTCCGTAGCTCAGCAGAGGAAAGGGCAGC
>JBBSKN010000015.1:0-51128 GCA_038256265.1 Phormidesmidales cyanobacterium | reverse complement strand
TCTGACAAGTCGCTTAGCCCGTAAAATCCTCGCCCATACCGTCATGATCTGGTTGAACCACCAGCAGGGCCGGCCTTGGCTACAGTTCAGCAGTATTATTACTCAGTGATCTCCCTGCTAGATTAGTTGCACATCGCGTTACTTAAGCCTCAAATAAACATAGAAAGTCACACTCCAGCAGGCCAGCTAGCTACTCTTTTTATTTATGTCAAAAGGTAGACATCGTTACTAACTTCCGGCAGATGGCACCCCCTCCCCAGACAACTACCATAGCAATGTTGAACGCAAGAGTGGCTAGCGATAGCAGTAATGAAATACCGACTATCGATGAAACAGTTAACGCGCTAAAAACTCTGCCCTTAGGAGCGCCAACAAGGCATTTACAAGGCAACTTTCAGCGATAGTCGGGTTTAAATTTGAAGGAGACAATCATGGTCAAGCTAATTAGCGAAAAAGTCGGTTTTGGTGACGAGCAGCAGGCACCTAAGAGTAATTCTAAAAGAAAAAGACTTTTTCAGAGTACGCTCGCGATTGGCTTGATTGCTGGTTTGATGGGCGCTTGTGCTGAAGATACGTCCGTCACTCAGACTCCTTCTGGTGCGACCAACGTGCAAACTGAAGATGTTGCTGACAACACTGAAGATTACATCGGTCAAATCGTCACTATCAGGAGCGAACCTCAGGATGTAGTGGGCAATAGCTCCTTCACCGTCAGCGATGAACAGTTCTTTGGTACCGAACCCATTCTGGTCATCAACGCTTCCGGCGAGCTCTTAGTCTTACCTGAAGACGGTGTTGAGGTGCAGGTGACTGGGGAGGTGCGTAACTTTGTGCTTGCAGACGTTGATCGAGAGTTTGATCTAGCCCTAGACCCCACCCTTTATGTGGAGTATGAAAATCAACCTGCTATTATTGCTCAATCCATTGCGCTGGCCCCTGAACCGGGCGAAATCACCAGCAATCCTGAGCAATATTATGGCGAAACGTTAGCCGTAACTGGCGAAGTAGAAGATATTCAGAGTGGCTCTGCCTTCACGCTAGATGAAGACCGACTACTGGGTTCAGAAGATTTGCTGGTTGTCTACGCCTCGCCCAGGGATGGAGTCCAACAGCCTCAGCCTTCGGCCCAGTTGCCTGCGATCACTGACGGCGATGAAGTTGCGGTTACCGGCGTACTGCGTGCCTTTGTGTTCGCCGAGTTTGAGCGCGACTACGACCTAGACTGGGATCTACAATTGCAAGAAAAGCTAGAGGCCGAATATAGCAATCGGCCGGTTCTGGTGGCAACGGGTGTTTATCCCTCGGCTATTCCCGGAGACTAATATCAGTCCATAGCACTCGAGCAAAATGCGATGGTTTTTGACTGGCAGTCAGTCTAAGACCATCGCATTTTCTTTGCCCTGGCATTGGTTCCCCAAGATCAACGTGCAACATGAGTGGTTCTTAACCGTTGCGATCTCCTGACCAAAGCAGTGCCAACAAACCAGCGCTGATCCGTTACGCTCCGCTGTGGGCACGGGTGGCAGCGGCTGTGTCTAAGACGGGCCTTTTTCTACTAAACCTCTAGCTGCACTGGGGTAATACCCTCGCGCAGAGGCCGCTGTTGCTGGCTCCATACCCGCTTTACTAATGGGCCAGCCAGAGGCGAAAACTGGCTGAGCCCCTGGCGCAAAACCCCAAACCGGCGCAGCAATTCTCCCCGACTGGCTTCGTGGGCCTGCAATTTTTGGGCCTGAATAATCTCGGGTTCCCGCTCGGCCTGGATGCGAGCCAGGACGCGATCAATCGCAGAGGGGGAGGGATCCTCATACGGCTGCAGCACTGGCACCAGGTAATTGGCGGCGACAATCGCATCCCGCAGCGCCAGGTTAATGCCCTGGGCGCGCACCGGCGACATGGGGTGGGCGGCATCCCCCAGTAGCAGCAGGCCGGGGCAGTGCCAGTGGGGACAGCGGCCCACCACCACCGAAAGCCGCCTGGGGGGCGAGATGCTGTCTGTCGTCGACCGGAAGTGCTTCACAAACTCTGGCGGTACCAGCGCTGCAAAGGTGGCCGCCCAGTCTTTCTGCTCGGTGGGTTCATCGGGCGAAATGGCCCAGGCCAGGTGCAGTTTGCCCGCCTCTGCTCCATGGAACAGGCTGAACACGCGCCCCCGTTTCACCACCGTGCAGAAGCGATTGTCGGTCTCGTAGCCTGCCGGGGCGGGCAGCTTAAACCACAGCACGTCGATGCTTTTTGGCTGGGTATCTAGCGTCAGATTGGCCCGCTGGCGCATCGTAGAGGCGCGACCATCGGCCCCGATCACCAGGTCGGCCTCTAGGGTGCGATCGTCGGCAAGATGAATTCCGACGACGCAGTTATTCTGCCACAGCAGATCCTTCACCGCCGTTCCCGCGATCCAGTCAAAGCCGGGTTTGGCCTGGGCCAGCTGCACCAGGGCCGCCAGCAGGGGCGGCTGGGAAACTAAGGTGCAGGGGCGAGCCGCGCCCATCGGCTCGGCGGCGCGAAACAAGCGGCGATCATTGAGCCAAAATTCCCAGGCGCTGAGGGGGCGGTGGGGAATGGTTTTGAGCAGTGAGTCTAGGCCCATCTGGCTGAGGGCGTCGAGGCCGCTGGGCATTAACCCTTCACCGCGAAACTGCCGCTGAAAGTCGCGGGCCGCTTCTACTAAGGTCACAGGAATGCCGCACCGCGCCAGCAGTAGGGCCAGACTGGCCCCCGTGGGGCCAGCGCCGACAATGACGACTTTAGCCATGGTTTAATATCAGATTATGTAGTAAAAGAGCGTTCAAAAAAAATCACCATGGCTAAAGGATTTGGCATTAAACCAGACCGGCAGCTTGGGTATGTCCTAAACTTAATGCCGAAATTCCATGCCTATGCAGGCAAGTTTTCCCTTGATTTTCGCGGAGAACCTGGACGCTTTATCGGCATCGTCAGTAATTTGAAGGATGCCCAAGTTTGGAAAAAGCAGAAAGAGGCTAAAGACGCAATTCTGACATATTACTCAGATCTACTGGTTGATCAGCTGCAAGAGTCACCAGAAGTCAATGTCACTATTCAGCGTCTAAACAGTTCAGAGGGAGGTAACCTGACTACTGAATCTGTAGAGACGATAGTTTTTTCTGCCGCCGAGTTGAACCAATAATAAAAACGTAGCAAGCGTAGGGTGGGCACTGCCCACCATTAGACATAGACTACCGATCAAGCGAATCGTATTGCTCACCCACCCAGGGCATCGCGGCCAGGTCTTCAAAGCTCACCTGGCGGTCTTTCTCAAGCACCTCAATGCGGCGTTTCTCGGCATAGATCTGGCGCTGATATTCGGTAAATTGTGCCGGGTCGGTGGTGCAGTCGGTCTTTTCCCACAGGGCGAGAAAGTGGCGGTAGCGCTTTTCGCAGAGGTTCTTTTCCATACAGGCGGCGGCGGCGCGAATCACCAGCGGGGCGCGGAGCACGTCGCGCTTGGTCTTTTCGCTCAGGTGCATGAGGGTTTGCAGAGGCGTGGTGGCTAGGCCAGTGTCGGCCAGCTGGTTGCGCAGCAGGCCCACCAGGTCGGCCCTGGGGTCGGTGGCGTCGCTCAGCAGGCGCTGCATCTGCCGCCACAGGGCGCGGTGGTGGGAGTAGCTAAACTGCAAGTCGCGGTCTTCGAGCACCTGGCGAATCTCGTCGCGGTGGCCAGCGGCGTGGAGAAAAATCCGCAGCAGGGCGGCCTCGGCCTGCTCTAGGGAGCTGGCGCTGGGGGTCGGGGTGGGGGCCGATTTTTGCGGCGCCTCGGAGGAGGTGCTGCGGCGCTGGCGACGTACCTGGGTGACCAGGTTTTCAGCTAGTAAGGGCACCAGGCGGCTGTCGCCATTGCTGAAGATCTCAGCGCAGTAGCGCACGTAGTGGGTGCGGGTGTCGGCATTGGCGATGTCGCTGAGCAGCTTCACCACCGCCTGGCTGGTCTGCTGAAACTGGTCGGCCTGGCGCAGGTCTTTGCCGCTAATTAAATTGTGGATTTGCCAGTCGATCCAGAGGGGGGCGGCGTCAATTAGCTCGCGGTAGTCGGCGGCGCTGTGCTGCCGCAAAAAATCGTCGGGGTCTTTGCCGTCGGGAATATTCAGCACTCGCAGCTGCACATCGCCCCGGTAGGCCATTTCTTCGACTTCGCCGATCGCCCGCTGGGCCGCCTTGACTCCGGCAGCATCGGCGTCGAAGTTGAGTAAGATTTGTTTGGATTCGGTGTAGCGCAGCAGCTGGCGCACCTGGGCCGCGTTGAGGGCCGTGCCCAGGGCCGCAACCGAGTTTTCTAGCCCAGCCGCGTTGAGGGCGATCACGTCGAAGTAGCCCTCGACCACGATCGCCCGGTCATCCTTGGCGATCGCCGCCCGCGCCAGATCTAGGCCGTAGAGGGTCTTGCCCTTGTCAAATAGCTCGGTATCCGGCGAGTTGAGGTACTTGGGCTTTTCGTCGCCCAGGGCGCGACCGCCAAAGCCGATCACCCGACTCTGGCTATCGCGGATCGGGATCATCAGGCGATCGCGAAACCGATCATAAAACCCATCGCCCTTCTGCCGTGGCACAATCAGCCCAGCCTGCTCCACCAGGGTCACCGGGTAGTGCTTTTGCTCGACCAGGTAGCCGTAGAGGGTCTGCCAGCCCCCCGGCGCGTAGCCCAGCTGAAACTGCTGAATGGTGACGTCCTGGAGGCCGCGCTCGTAGAGGTAGGCCAGGGCGGCGGCCCCGTCGATCTGCTGCAACGCGTGCTCGTAGAACCGAGCGGTGACTGCCAAAATCTCGTAGAGCTGCTCCCGCAGGGTGAGCTGCCGCTGAAGTTCTTGACGCTTGGCGGGTTCTAGAGTGGTGACCGGCACCTGGTAGCGCTGTGCCAAATCTAGCACCACGTCAGCGAACGAGCGCTGGTTCAGCTCCATCAAAAACTTAAAGGCGTTGCCCCCCGCCCCGCAGGAAAAGCAGTAGTAAAACTGCTTGCCGGGGCTAACGCTAAAGCTGGGCGACTTGTCTTCGTGGAAGGGGCAGAGGCCGACAAAATCTTTGCCCTGTTTTTTTAGCACCACATGCTGGGAGACCACATCGACAATATCGGCGCGATCGCGCACCGCTTCAATGGTGTCGGGGTGGAGTCGGGGCGTATCCATAGGGCGGAGCTAGGGGGTAGTTAAAACCCAAACCACCAGATATGGGGGATTGGCTTGATTGTAGAGGAGTTTTTCATTAGCCAGCAACGGTCTCTGAAGGCGTTCACCCGATTACCTCTCTCCGGGGGGGGTTGGCAGGGTGATCGCAACAGTTTTCTATAAGTAAGCGGCAACCAGCTGCGTATCAGAACCACCGACGACCAATCTTAGGGGCAATTTCCGAAGCGCTATGGCCAAAAACAGCGGTGCCGATCTGCAACGAATAGTGCTAGTCACCATAGCCCTGGCCCTACTGGGTGTCCTAGGACTGTTGGTGTGGGCCTTAATCGACGTGTTGTTCATGCTGTTTTTAGGGGTGCTGCTGGCGATCACCCTGCGGTTTGCGGCAGGCCAAGTGCAGCGCTTTACTCCCATTCCCCACCCCTGGTCGCTGGGGGTGGTGCTGGTGATCGGGCTGGGGGTGGTAGTGCTGAGCCTGGTGCTGCTAGTACCGTCGGTGATCGGACAGTTTGGCGATCTAGTCGAGCAGGTTCAAATCGCCATCGTTTTGCTGCAAGACTTTCTCACCTCCGGGCCTTGGAGCGATCACCTGCCTCCCGACGTGATCGACGACCTCAACAGCACCAGCAACCTGCCCGGCATACAAAACACCTTAAATAGACTGACCGGGGCCTTCGGCAGAGGCTTTGGCATCTTGGCTAACCTGTTTTTTATTCTTTTCACCGCCCTGTTTTTGGCCGTTGATGCCCAGCGCTACCGCTCTAGCCTGGTGCAGCTAGTCCCGCTCCAGGGCCGGCCCCGCGCCCGCCAAGTGATCGACCAGGTGATCGACGGTCTCAAGATGTGGTTGCTAGGGCGGGTGGTGTCAATGGTGTTGATCGCTCTGGTCATCGGCATTGGCCTGCACCTAATGGGGGTGCCCCTGGCCCTGGCCCTGGGGGTGCTGACCGGGTTGTTTGAGTTTATTCCGGTGGTGGGAGCGTTGCTGTCGGCGGTGCCCGCTATTCTCATGGGGTTCACAGTGGGGCCGATGGTGGCCCTCTATGTGGCGGTGTTTTACCTGATTGTGCAGCAGGTAGAGGGCAATGTGCTCACCCCAATCGTGCAGATGAAGACCGCCGACTTGCCGCCGGTACTGACGCTGACCGCCGTAGTGGCCATGGGGCTGCTGTTTGGCCCACTGGGGGTGCTAGTCGCCACCCCCCTAGCCCTGGTAATTATGATCTTGGTGCAGGAGCTATATATCCACGACGTCCTAGAACGTCGGCCCCAATAAAATAGCTCAGTAAAATGCCCAAACAAACAACCTGCCTTAGAAATCCCGGTGAGGGATCGCAAAGACAGGTTGATCAACGCTATAACCAAATGTTGACTAATCAGTGACCAAGCTGGTCGTGACGGGGGTTAGTGGTCTGGGGTGTACGGTTCACGGCATACGGTTCAAGGCGGGCCGTACACCGTACACCTCATTTATTCGGCAGTCACTCGCAGGTTGACGAGAGCCGTCACCTCGGGGTGCAGCTTCAGCTCAGCCTGGTACTCGCCCAGCTTGTTGATATCGGGCACCGAAATATCGCGGCGGTCAACTTCTTTGCCAGCTAGAGACTTGATCACATCAGCCACATCGGCGGCGGTGACGGTACCAAAGATCGCCTCATTTTCGCCGACGGGCTTCTGGATGGTGAACATGCCGATGGTGGCCAGGGCCGTCTTGGTGGCCTCGGCCTCCTGCTTGATCTCTAGCAGCCGCTGCTTTTGCGCCTCGCGCCGACGCTCTACCTGCTTCAGTACGCCGGGGGTGGTGCGCACCGCCTTCCCGTTGGGGATAAGATAATTACGTGCGTAGCCAGGGGCCACCTCTACTAGGTCGCCGTTGTAGCCCAGCTTGCGAATGTCTTCCGTAAGAACTATCTGTACCCGTTTTGCCATGATTTTTCTCGTATAGCCCAGTTGACTATACTACCTAAAGGAATTGTCTCTTGGCAACCCCTGCCACCCCTATCGATCTTGGCGCTTGACCTATGATTAGACTTGTTCTGGCACTGGTGCCCGCCGTTTGGGTGATCGCGATCGCCGTGATCGCCGTACAAAACGCCACCCCCGTCTCTTTTCGACTGCTCAACCTGCAATCCATAGAGATTCCCTTTGGGGTGCTGCTGGCCTTTTGCGCAGCGGCGGGCATGGTGGCGATGGCTCTATTGCTGCTGGTCTTGGGCGGCAATCCGCTACAGTCACGCCGCCGCAAACAGCAAAGGCCCGAGCCGTAGCCCGAGCCTCTAAAGGTTTTGCTTTGGGTAGGTCAAGCGACTTCTGGAAAATAGTTTTCCAAATGGTGGGCACTGCCCACCCTAGAACTGCCTTCATCCCTCTGCCCTGGGGTACTAGTTACTCGGAGCTGCGGTCACGCTGTTGCCGCCCCGCGCCTCTTGAATTTCTACATTTAGTACCCGCAGAGCTTCGGCAAACTGAGGATCGGCATCGGTGCCAATGGCATCGCGCTGGGTAGATAGCTCCTCGCGCTGCTCATCGGTCAGCTCCACCGGAATGTCGGGATCAATGCCGGTCTTATTGATATCGGTGCCGTTGGGGGTCAAATACTTGGCCACGGTAATCGCCACCCCAGAGCCATCGCCCAGGCTGCGCACCGACTGCACCAGCCCCTTGCCGAAGGTGCGGGTCCCCACCAGCACCGCCCGTTCGTTGTCCTTTAGCGCTCCCGACAGAATTTCGCTGGCGCTGGCTGACCCGCCATCGACTAGCACCACTAGGGGCTTGTCGGTGAGGGCGCGGCTGTTGGCGGCCTCTTCGTCAACTACTCCCTGGCGGTTGACCGTCGACACAATTACGCCGCTGTCAAGCCACATGCGGGCAATGTCAATGCTGGAATACAGCAGCCCGCCGGGGTTAGAGCGCAGGTCAAGAATGTAGCCAGTTACCCCCTGTCCCTCTAGGTCTTTAATGGCGTCGCCCATTTCTTGGGCGGCGTTGGCGCTGAATTGGTTGAGGCGAATGTAGCCGACCTGCCCTTCAGGCCCCGCCTGAACGTTGTAGCGCACCGGGTGAATCTCAATGCGGGCGCGTACCAAGGGCACCTCTAGTTCTTCCTCACCCCGACGCAGGGTGAGGGTCACTTCAGACCCCTCAACGCCGCGAATTTTGCTTACCGCATCGTTGAGATCCATCTCGGCGGTCGATTCGCCATCGATGGCCAAGATCACGTCTTGGGGGCGAATGCCGGCGTCAAAGGCGGGGGTGTCTTCGATGGGGGCCACCACCACAATTTCTTTGGTTTCTTCATCTTGGGAAATTTGAATGCCCACTCCGGTTAGCTCGCCAGAGGTGTCAATCTGCATGCTACGAAACTCTTCCGGATCCATGAAGCGGGTGTAGGGATCCTCTAGGGTTTCCAGCATTTCGCGGACAGCTCCGTAGGCGTCCTCCTGACTGCTGTAGTCGCGGCCTAGGTATTCGGTGCGCACCGCTTCCCAATCGGTTTGGTTAAAGGTGGCATCAACAAAGTTTCGGTTAATGAGCTGCCAAACCTGATCAATTAGCTCTTTTGGGCTCTCTTGAAAGAAGGCTTTACTCTGGGACAGGTGAATCCCGGCACCGGTTACGGTAACCGCAGCCACGGCCAGGGCGGTTGCACCGAGAATCAGTCCGCGCTTTGCAAATGTCATGTGATGTTGGTTCTAGCAGCAAATTACGCTCAATCTAGCACAAGCAACTGAGAAGCAATGGGAAGAGTTCGTAAGGGATTTGGGCCTTGTCATCAACGGTAACAATAGGCACACAACCATTCACCCCTGGGCCGAGACTAATCCAGGGGTGGCCACCCGAGCAGTATCAGTCGCTGCCCCGAAGGTTTACGCCGCCAAGGCGATCGCAGCCCGGCTGGGCAAATGCAGCTTCTCGCCATCCCAGGTGGCCCCCTGGTAGGTAAACACTGAACTAGGGGCGGTCTCCGCCGAACTCCCCTCGACCCCTAGAACCTCGGCCCCCACGGCGACGGGTTCCATGCCGGCATTGAGGGCCACCACCACCGGGGCTTCCCTGAGGGTTCTGCTAAATATATAGACATCGCCCTCGGCGTGCAGCACCTCGTAGGTGCCGGTGCGCAGGGCTGGATAGCGGTGGCGCAGGGCAATCAGATCGCGGTGAATTTTAAGCAAATCTTGGTGCCACTCGGCCTCCGGCGGGAAGGTGCGGCGGCAGTCGGGGTCTAGCTCGCCCGGCAGACCCACCTCGTCGCCATAGTAGATGCTGGGTGCCCCAGGAAAGGTAAACAGCAGCAGGGTGGCTAGCACTATAGTGGCCTCGTCTTCACCCACTACCGAGTAGAGGCGGGCGACATCGTGACTAGAGAGCAGATTGAGCTGGGTGAGCGCAATTTCCCAGGAGTAGAGGCTTAGCAGGTGCTGAATTTTATCGGCGTATCCCGCCGCATCTAGGGCCGGGTAGGGGTAGTAGTGCGGAATTTCGACTTGCTCCATCCGGACGCGATCGCCCCCTGCAAAGGCAATGGTGGGGGCGGTAAACAGGTAGTTCATCACCCCGTCAAACTGAGTGCCGTCGAGCCACTGGGTGGCGTCGGTCCACACTTCGCCAACGATGTAGGCCTCGGGGTTAATGGCTTTGATGCGATCGCGAAACTCCTGCCAAAAGCCCTCGGTTTTGACTTCGTAGGGCACATCGAGCCGCCAACCATCGATGCCCTGGCGCACCCAGTACTCGCCCACCCGCATCAGGTACTCGCGCACCGCCGGATGGTCGTGCTTAAAGGCCGGTAGGGCGCGGTTGTCCACCCAGCTGCGGTAGTTGGCCGGCAGCGCCCCGTCGTAGGCCGACAGCGGCCACCCCTCCACCTCAAACCAATCTAGCCAGGGAGAGTTGGGGCCGTTTTCAAGAATGTCGTTAAAGAAGAAGAAGCCCCGGCCGCAGTGGTTAAAGACCCCATCTAACACTACTTTCACATCCTTGGCGTGGGCCGCCTCCAGCAGGTCGACAAAAGCTTGATTCCCCCCCAACAGTGGATCGACCTGGTAGTAGTCGTGGGTATGGTAGCGATGGTTGCAGGCGGCCTGAAAAATCGGCGTCATGTAGATTGCCGTAACACCTAAATCGACTAAGTAGTCGAGCTTTTCAGCTATTCCCCACAGGTCACCGCCCTTGTAGCCAAAGGGAGTGGGCGGCGTCTCCCAGGGCTCTAACGTCACGGCCATGGCCGGGCTATCTAGGTGCCGCTGGGTGCGGGCAAACCGGTCGGGAAAGATCTGGTAGAAGACCGCATGCTTCACCCAGTCCGGGGTTTGAAAAGCCATGGATTTTTGTGCCTCGGTTGCTATCGATAGGCTACCGTCATCTGGGCGAGCTGACCATGGAAAAACATTTTAGATTTTGGCGTTTAGATTCTGCCTGCTCACCTCATCCGACCTAGGCATCCCTAGGCCCTAGGTCTCTACCACATGGGTACAAACCCCCAAATAGCAGCCGCTAGAATGCCGCCCCAGCAAATACAGAGTTACGTTTACTCTCCCCACCCGAATGCTGTGGAGGTCTTCGAGGTGGGTTTCTAGCACGTCGCGCAGGTTGGCATATTTTTGGGCCAGGTGCCCCCCCTGTTCGCTGGCCCAGTAGGGGTTGTTGAGCACAGGCCGAAAAAAGTCCTCGGCGGGCTGAATTTGCAGACTATCCTCCCCTGCCCCCAGCTTTTGGGCCAGGGCTTCGGTATTGGGTAGGGGGTCGGCGTAGATCACCAGCGATACCAGCGCGTCAGATTCGCTGGGGTACCACAGCCCCCCCAGTGCTCCCTCTAGGGCCGACAGGGCGATCGTCAACTCGTAGTGTTCGGGCTTAATTTCCATATCTATAATCAGAATCCGTATCAGACGGTGTCTACAGCTCTTCTACCTCAGGCAGCTTGTAAATCTTTGAGCATGCCAAGGGCCTCGGCTACATGGCCCTTGGGGTTGAACTGAGAATTAAAAATATGCCGCACAGTGCCCGCTTTGTCGATCACGTAGGTGACTCGGCCCGGCAGCAGCCCTAGGGTAGCAGGCACGCCGTAGGCCTTACGCACCACCGACCCCATATCGCTAACCAGGGTAAAGGGCAGGTTGTGCTTACTGGTAAAGGCCCGGTGCGAGTCAGGCGGGTCGCTGCTAATGCCGATCACCTCAGCCCCCGCCGCCACAAAGTCTTCGTAGCGATCGCGAAAAGAGCACGACTCCACCGTGCAGCCGGGGGTGTCATCCTTGGGGTAGAAATATAGCACCACGGTCTTCTGGCCCTGAAAGCTGCTCAGGCTAACCGACTCACCCACCTGGTTAGGCAGCGTAAAATCGGGAGCGGCATCGCCTACCTTAATCGCCATCAATGGTTTCTCCTGCGCGGGGATAGATAGTTCTTTAGAATACTTAATAAATAAATCCTCTGGTCAGCGGATAACCGTCGGATGGTGCCTTGGCGGAACTAACCCTTGCCGCTGCCGACAGTTCCCCCGCATGAACCCAGGGGCAGACACATAGGTCTGCCCCTACCTCCCCATCCCCCCATCCCCGCACACTTCTAATCACCCATCCACCCCTCATGTCCACCCTCGTCTGGTTTCGCAATGACCTCCGCCTCCACGACCACCAGCCCCTCGATGAGGCGTTAAGAGCCGGGCAGCTCATTCTGCCGCTCTACTGCTTTGACCCGCGCCAGTTTGGTCAGACATCCTTTGGCTTTGCCAAAACCGGAGCCTACCGGGCACAGTTTTTACTAGAGAGCGTGGCTGATCTGCGCCAGTCGCTGCGTGCCCTGGGCAGTGACCTAGTGGTGCGCGTGGGCCAGCCAGAAGCCATCATTCCCGAGCTGGTCAAGGCTCACCAGATCAAAACCGTCTACTGGCATGAAGAAGTTACCGCCGAAGAATTGCGGGTGGAGCAAGCCGTAGAAGCGAGACTTGGCGCTCTGGGCTGTGCCCCCGCAGTCTACTGGGGGGCTACCCTCTACCATCCTGACAACCTGCCCTTTGGCCTCAACCGCCTGCCGGAGGTGTTTACCCAGTTTCGCAAACAGGTCGAGCAGCACAGCACCGTAGATGTGGCCCTGCCTAGGCCGACAAAGATGCCGCCTCTGTGCGAGGCGGCACCAGGTCCCCTGCCCAATCTGGCGGACTTTGGCCTGGAGGCCCCGGCTAGAGATAGCCGGGCAATGCTCGCCTTTGAGGGGGGCGAGACCGCTGGCATGGCCCGGCTTAACCACTACGTCTGGGAAACCGACTGCCTCAAAACCTATAAGCAAACCCGCAACGGTATGCTGGGGGCCGACTATTCATCTAAACTGTCGGCCTGGCTGGCGCTAGGCTGCCTCTCGCCCCGGCGGGTGTACGAGACCGTGCAAGCCTACGAGGTCGAGCGCATTCGCAATGACTCGACCTACTGGCTGATCTTTGAGCTGCTGTGGCGCGACTACTTTCGCTTGATCTGCGCCAAGCACGGTGACAAAGTGTTCTATCCCTCTGGGCTGCGAGGGCTGCTGATCGACTGGCAGCAAGACTGGGCGCGCTTCGACGCCTGGCGTGAAGGGCGGACGGGCTTTCCGCTGGTGGATGCGAATATGCGGGAGCTGGCCTGCTCTGGGTTTATGTCAAACCGGGGGCGGCAGAATGTGGCCAGCTTTTTGACCAAAAACCTAGGCATCGACTGGTGCATGGGAGCCGAGTGGTTTGAGTCGCTGCTGGTCGACTACGACCCCTGCAGCAACTACGGCAACTGGAACTACACCGCCGGGGTGGGCAACGACGCGCGGGGCTTTCGCTACTTCAACATTCCCAAGCAGTCAAAAGATTACGACCCCGATGGTCGCTACGTGAAGCACTGGCTGCCGGAGCTAAACGATGTGCCCGCCGCCAAAGTGCATGCCCCCTGGCAGCTTCAGCCGGTGGAGCAAAAGCGGTTTGGGGTCACCCTTGGGGTTGATTACCCGCGCCCGGTGGTCGATCTGCACAAGTCGGTGGCCGCCAACGAGAAGACATACAATGCCGCCCGAGACATCCGCTAGGAAAATTGCGCTGCTGTAGCTCAGCCGATTGCCAGGCAGCTTGTGGCCAGCAGGCCCAGAGTAGGGAGACCAGAGCTATGTTTTTGACAATCCATAAGCTGTTTACGAAAGAAGATATAGCCATAGCCGACATCATTAGGACGTTTTGCTCGCAACGATCCCTGCCTGTCATTCCCGTGGAAACGGGAATCCATTCGAGAGCAGTTACGGGCTAGTGGATTCCCGCCTAAGCGGGAATGACGGCTCTGTCCTAACCTGAGTGGCTATAGCTATATCAGCGTTGATTCACCGACTATAGACGCTGTAGAGTGGGCACTGCTCACCATAGGGGAAACTATTTTTTAGAAGTCGCCCTAAATCTCAGCCGAGTCCAAAAGTAGATTTTTGTCTGTGGGAAAATTTGTGATCTTGAGCTGAAGTTGGCGTAGGTAAGCTGTGCAACTTCAGTAGATTTACTCAACCGTAGTCTGTGTAACGGCAGTGGCAAGTGAGCTAACATAGTCTTTGAGTAGTGGTAATTATGTCCAGGCATTACTGACGAAGTTCTGGGGGCTATGCCCTCGGGCAAAATCAGTTTCTAGGCAGAGTTTTCACTATTTTCATTTCCATAGATCCAACCTTTAAATCAAAACCTTAAATCAAATCGTTGAATCAGCCATTTACTGACTAGCCCCAGCTTTTGACGGCTGGGGTTTTTTGTGGGCTGGTCTAGGGCTGCGATCGCCCGCAGGTGCCACAGCCCTCTGGCCGTGACAACCCACCGAGACCGGAGAACCGGTCTCGGCGATTCGCGCGGTGGGGGCTTCTGCTTGTAGAGAAACAACAGATCCCGATTTGGACGGGAGATCACGGCGATAATTACAGCTGGCGTTAACTGATCGCAGCGTTTCGGCAGACAAACAACCCTAAGAGCCAGGCGCGATTGGTTTAGAATCACCACAGATAACCCTTTACCTTGTCATTTGGGATGGCTCAGTCTTCCACTTCCCGCCGCATGCAAGCCAGGCCTTGGGATCGCCTGATAGCCTTTGCCACCAGCGAAACTGTGCTCTACGTCGTGAAGCGTATTTTGCAGGCCGCCCTGACGCTGCTACTGGCTTCGGCCCTGAGCTTTTTTGTGATTCAGCTGGCGCCGGGCAACTTTCTCGACCAGTATCGCCAAAGCCCGCAGTTTTCGCCTGAGACCCTGGCCCAGCTTGAGGCCCAGTTTGGCCTCGACCAGCCGATCTGGCGGCAATATCTCAACTGGCTCTATCAGGCGATCTTTCGCGGCAACTTTGGCCTCAGCTTTGCCTACCAGCGCCCGGTGGGTGAGCTGCTCTGGGAACGGGTACCCAATACGCTGCTGCTCTCCTTCGCCGCTATTGTGGTCACTTGGTTAATTGCTATACCCCTAGGCGTGATGGGGGCCGTCCACCAAAACCGATTTCTGGATAAGTTTCTACGGGTGCTAAGCTACATGGGCCAGGGCATGCCCACCATTGTCACGGGTCTGCTGCTGCTGTTTTTTGCCCAGAGCGTGGCCCCGCTATTCCCCATCGGCGGGCGCACCAGCATCATTCACGACGACCTCAACTGGTTTGGCCGCATGCTCGATGTGGGCTGGCACCTGATCTTGCCGACCCTGGCGCTGAGCATTACCAGTTTCGCCGGATTGCAGCGCATTACCCGAGGTCAGTTGCTCGACGTGCTGCGGCAAAATTACGTTCAAACGGCGCGGGCCAAAGGGCTGTCAGAAAATCGGGTGATCTACGTCCACGCCCTGCGCAATGCGGTGAACCCGCTGATTACCCTGCTGGGTTTTGAGTTTGCCAGCCTGCTGGGGGGTGCCTTCATCACTGAAACCTACTTCAACTGGCCCGGCCTGGGCAAGCTGATTCTCGAAGCGGTGCAGGCCCAAGACCTCTACCTGGTGATGGCCAGCCTGATGATGGGAGCGGTGATGTTGATCATCGGCAACCTGCTGGCCGACCTGGCCCTCAGCTTTGTCGACCCCCGCATTCGCCTGTCAGATATGAATTAGACGCATGATATCTCAGCTCTACTACCTACTGCGATCGCGCGCCGACGGCAGCTACCTGGTCGCCCGCCCCCACGGCCAGGGTGACCCCGACAAGCCCGCCCCCACGGGGTTTCTGCTGGTCTTTACCGCCGACTACGACGCCCTCAGCTACCTCAACGCCCATGCCCCCGACCTCAGCGACAAGTTTGCGGTAGAAACCGTCACCGCCTCCAATCTCAAGCCGCTGATCAGCCGCTGGGGGTTCCAGGGCCTGGGGATGGTGAATGATGCCCGCCTGCCCCAGGTGGAATTCTTTAACCGCAGCTAAGGGGTTGGTGGGTTAATGATAGGTAGGTGGGATCAATTAGGGGGACGGTGCAAGGTGTACGGTACAAGGGGTAAACCGCAAACCGTTAACCGTAAACCCCAGCCCCCCAACTCCCTGCTTACAATTAATTTCCTAAACTTTTATCAGGGCCTGATATGTCAGGGTTGACCTGTAGCGTAGGCAAGAAATCACGGCTTATCCATGGCCAAAAACGTTCCAGGCGACCCGAGCGCCCTTGACACGGCGCGATCGCCCGCCTTTCTGCCCAGCTTTCTTAAGCTGGCGGCGGCCAATATTATCTCAAATCTGATGGTGCCGCTGGCAGCGCTGGTCGATACCGCTTTTCTCGGCCATCTGGATGACATTCGCCACTTGGGCGGGGTGGCCCTGGCGACGGTGATTTTTAACGTCGCCTACTGGAGCTTTGGCTTTTTGCGCATGGGCACCACCGGCACCACCGCCCAGGCGCGGGGGCGTGGCGATGTAGACGGTCTATGGCTGATTTTGCTGCGCAATGGGGCGATCGCCCTCACCTTTGGCCTACTCATTCTGCTGCTGCAAGTCCCCATTCGCGAAATCGGCTTTGGGCTGCTCAGTGGCGAGCCGGCGGTGCGTGCGGCGGGCATCGAGTTTTACAACGCCCGCATTTGGGATGCCCCGGCGGTGCTGCTGAACCTGGTGTTGATGGGCTGGTTTCTGGGCCGCGAGCAGGGGCGGCGGGTGATTGCCCTGTCGATGGTGGGCAACGGTAGCAATGTGGTGTTCAACTACATTTTCATCAACCAGATGGGGTGGGCCAGCGCCGGGGCCGGGTGGGGCACGGCCCTGAGCCAGTACCTGACGCTGATTGCTGGGTTGGGATTATTGATCCGAGAAGGCGGTTGGCAAAATCTCCGGGCGGTGCTGCCCCAGGGCTGGAACTCCCAGGCGATCAAGGGGTTGTTTTTGCTGAACCGCGATATTCTGGTGCGTACCTTTGCCCTGGTGCTGAGCTTTGCCCTGTTTACCAACTTCAGCGCCGCCCTGGGCACCGAAATCCTGGCTGCCAATACCCTGCTGCTGCAAGTGGTGACGCTGTCGGCCTATTTTATTGACGGTATTGCCTTTGCCACCGAGAGCTTTGCGGGGCGGTATTACGGCAGCGGCGACAAAACCCATCTGCGCCGTCTATTAACCCTGGGCGGCTTCACCAGCATTGCCTTGGCTTTGACCTTTGCCCTGGCCTTTGTCCTGTTCCCCGCGCCACTGTTTGGTCTGCTGACCATTCACCAGGGGGTGATTGCTGTGGTGCAGACCTATGTGCTGTGGCTGTTGCCGGTGCTGGGGTTGGGGGCGATCGCCTACATGCTCGACGGCTACTTTCTCGGCCTCACCGCTGGGCGGGTGTTGCGCAACGCCACGGTGCTGGCGGCGGGGGTGGGGTTCTTGCCCCTAGCCTTGGTGGCCCAGCCGTTGGGCAGCGCCCATCTGCTGTGGCTGGCCCTGGTGGGGTTGATGGCGGCCCGTGCCCTCACCCTCCTCTGGGCGGTGCCAAAGTCCTTGGTCTGACCACCGCCTTCCTATCACTTGCCTACAGCATTGAGGCTTGATAGACCACTAGCCCCGGTTGGCCACCGAAGTGCGCTGGCTGAGAATGGCCTGGTGGGCCTGCTGCCAGTGGTGGGTGGCAATGCGGAGCTGGCTAGGGTCGGTCATACCCTGGGCGCGGTATTCGCGCACGGCCTCTAGGGCGGCCTGGTTGCTGAGTAGGGCCAGGTCGGCTCCGTTCCAGCCGTCGGTGAGGCTGGCCCAGTGGTTGAGGTCTACGGCCTCTAGGGGGCGATCGCTATTATGAACCTGCAAAATCGCCAGCCGCCCTGCCGTATCGGGCAGGCCGATCTCCAGCTGTAGGTCAATCCGGCCCGCCCGCAGAATGGCGGGGTCGAGGGCGCTGGGGCGGTTGGTCGCGCCAATCAGCAGCACGTTGGTGCAGCTCTGAAGGCCGTCGAGTTCGGTTAAGAGCTGGCCGACGACGCGATCGCTCACGCCAGAATCGCCCTGGTACTGACCCCGCGCGGGCACCAGGGTGTCGATCTCGTCGATGAAGACCACGCAGGGGGCAGCCTGGCGGGCCTTGGCAAACAGTTCGCGCACCGCCTGTTCGGCGGCCCCCACCCAGCGGCTCAGCAGTTCAGGGCCGTTGACGGCGATGAAGTTGGCGCGGGCCTGGGCGGCGACGGCCTTGGCCAGCAGGGTTTTGCCGGTGCCCGGAGGCCCCCACAGCAGCAGCCCTCGCGGGGCTGTGGCACCGGTTTGGGCGTAGAGTTCTGGGTAGAGCAGTGCCCCCTCCACCGACTCTTGCAGGATTTGTTTGACGCTCTCTAGACCGCCGATGTCCTCCCATGCGATCGCTGGCGACTCCACCTCTACAGAACGCAGCACCGAGGGCTTGATCTCTTTAATTGCTTGCAAAAAGTCGTCCTGCACCAGGGTCATGGTGTCGGGCACGGGGCCAGCTAGGTCAGGCACCTGGCGGCGCAGGGCAAAGTAGGCGGCTTTTTGGCACAGGGCCTTGAGGTCGGCCCCTACCATACCGACGGATAGATCGGCGATCACCGCCAGCTCCACCCCATCCAGCGGCATCTCGCGGGTTTGGATCTGGAGGATTTCCAGCCGTCCAGCGCGATCGGGCACGCGGAACTGCACCTCGCGGTCAAAGCGACCGGGGCGGCGCAGGGCGGGGTCAATGTGGTCGGGGCGGTTGGTGGCGGCCAGCACAATCACGCCCTTGGTCTGGGCAAAGCCATCCATCAGGCCCAGCAGGGTGGCCACCAGGCGCTTTTCGACTTCCCCCTCAACTTTGCTGCGATCGGGGGCGAGGCTGTCGATCTCGTCGATAAACACCAGGCAGGGGGCGGCTTTTTTGGCCTTCTCAAAGATCGCCCGCAGCCGCTGCTCGGCCTCGCCGTAGTATTTGCCCATCACCTCGGGGCCGACAATCGCAATGTAGTTGACGCCCAGGTCTTCGGCCAGGGAGCGGGCGGTGAGGGTTTTGCCGGTGCCGGGGGGGCCGACTAGCAGCACGCCGCGAGTGGGTTCTAGACCCAGCTTGGCCAGCACGTCGGGCCGCTTGAGGGGAATTTCGACCAGCTCGCGCAGCTCTTGGAGGGTGGTGGAGAGGCCGCCGACATCCTGCATGGTGGGATGGTGAGGGGGAGATGAGGGGGGTGGGGATGATGGAGAAGGTGAGGAGAAAGAGGGGGATGGAGAAGAGGGGGGGGAGCCGTCACTCGTGGGGGGTGGGGTGATGATGACTTCTTCGACGGCGGGATCATTCTCGATGTCAGGGGGGTTGCGGTTCGTGCGGCTGACGCCGATGTCGGGAATGTTGCCCTGGCGGGGAATGCTGTTGAGGCCGCGAGCGTTGATCTGCACGTTGGTTTTTAGCTCGCCGCTTTCGGCCTTTTCTTCGAGGGTTTTGGCCAGTTCGAGCAGTTGCTCAAAGCCTTTAAAGAAGTCATTCATGGCAGATTTTGGGCAAACGGCAGGGGCGCTTTCAAGGGTGCCCCGGTTTCAGGGTTCACTATCGACCGACAAAACGACGGAGGAATTCCTCAGCCGTTATAACAATTGAGAAATAGCGCTGAGCCCCAAGCCCCAGAGCAAACCGTTAGGCTCTAAAGTCCTAGGGCGCTGTAGCCGCCGAGAAACAACAGCCAAACCGTCACTACCAGCCAGTGCATGGCCGTTACCACCCATAGCGATCCTGACTTCCAGTAGGCGGTGGTGCAGATCAGCCCCAGCAGAGTTGCCGACAGCAAAAATACCGGGTTGGTAAAGATGACAAAGGCTTTTGGGTAGAGGGTCATGGCGTTGAGCGGGTGCATCACCACAAACAGACCCAGCATGGGCAGGCCCAGCCGCCAGCGCTTGCGATCGCTCATAATTTCCGTCGGGTGGGGTAGCACTAGCACCCGCCAAAAGCCCTCTTCAACTAGAGCGGGGATCAGCAGCACCCGCCCCGCCAGCCGCAGCCCACCGGCCCAGGTGACCTCGGCCAGGGTTGGGGTCAGAAAATTACTCAGCAACCCCACGGGCACCATCACCAGCCCAAAGCCCACCGCCAGCCCCGCGGCCAGCAGCCAGTCTTGGGCCTGGGGTCTGGTGGTGACCGCCTGCTGCAACCGATGCAGAGTCAGCCTGAGGGTGATGTAGGCCCGAAGGCGAAGGTATTGCAAAGCTCAACGCCGTAGCAGCAACCGGAAAATATCTTTGCCCCAGCCTTCTGGACGGGCAGGTAGCTTGGGGGTTACTAGGCACCCCAGTTTGGGTTATGGGAAAACCACAGTTTCCGAGCTGGGCTAGGTATAACAGCAAGGTTTTTGCCGATTTCACCTTTCCCACATTCTCCCCTGCTTTTCTATACTAAACAGATTGCCTACAGCGTAGCCGCCATGAAGCATACCAACAGCGGTACCCAGTTAGTGGCGATTGGGCCGAAACGGGCATGCTAACTCCACATAGAAAACTCTTTGTGCTGGGCACGCCGATAAACTATGTCTACTCACTCTGGTTGCTCCAGATCCTTCACGCAGGTCAGCCCTGACGATTGTGATGCATTCTGCTGACGAATCAGAGCCTTTGCCTGAGCGGAAGTCTACTGGGGTCAATCTGCCCACGGTGGCATCTTTGCGTCAAGCCACTGTTGGCCCCGATTCTACAGCTGCCTCTATCGCTTCCCAGCGGCCCTGGAAAACGCTGTTTGAAGCGGCCCTTGACGCTATGCTGATTGCCAATGACGAGGGCTATTATGTTGAAGCTAACCCTGCGGCTTGCGAGCTGTTAGAGCTGCCCCGGCAGGCGCTAGTGGGGCGACGAGTAGCCGATTTTTTGCCCCCTGGCACGGATTTTGAAACCCTGTGGCAGGGGTTTTTGGCGGCGGGGCAGGGGCGCGGTGAGCAGCAGCTCCGGCTCGACAGCGGGGCGCTTAAAACTGTAGAGTTTTCGGCCACGGCTCGTGTTTTCCCTAACCACCACCTGTCGATTTTGCGCGATATTACGGCTCGCAAGCGGGCTGAGGCCGAGCGCGATGTCCTGTCGCGACAGCTTGAGCAGTGGGTGATCAGCAGCTCTGAAAAATTGGAGATCACCGAGGCTGAGCTGCGATCGCAGCAGCAGCGCACAGAGAGCATTCTCAACTCCCTAGAGTGCGTCGTGTGGTCGGTACATCCCGAAACCCTGGCCACCATTTACGTCAATGCCGCCGCCCAGAAGCTCTACGGCTTATCGCCTGAGGCCTTTGTAGCCGATGCTAGCCTGTGGTTTAGCTGTGTGCATCCTGACGATCTGCCGCTCTTGATGGGCGATGCCCAAGCTCTATCCGAAGTGGGCAAAACGGATCGGGAGTACCGCATCTTTCGGGCCGATGGGGAAATGCGCTGGGTGAGGGGGCAGGCTCGCCTGGTGCGCGACGAGGCGGGTCAGCCCCTGCGGATTGATGGCACCACCCTAGATATCAGCGATCAAAAACAGGCCGAATTCGCGCTCCAAGAGAATCAGGCTACCCAGCAGGCTATTTTAGAAGCCATTCCCGACCTGTTAATGCGAGTCAACGGCCATGGGTACATTCTCAACCTCATCTCTGGGGGTGAAATCACCCTCTATGGCCACATCGCCACCGACCTTCGCCAGTCAATCTATGCGGGTTTTCCCAAGCCGTTGGCCGACCAGCGCATGCAATATATTCAGAAGGCGCTCCAGACCGGCACCCGCCAGCGCTACGAGCACGCCATCGAGCTAAATGGCAAGCTGTGCTACGAAGAGTCGCGGGTGGTGCCCCTCAACGACACCGAGGTGCTGATCATGGTGCGCGATATTACCGAGCGCAAGCAGGCCGAGGTTACCCAGGCCGAGCTAAACCGAAAGCTTCAGCTGGTCAATGCCGAGCTCAACCGGCTGGCCACCGTAGACGGCCTCACCCAAATCGCCAACCGCCGCAGTTTTGACCAGGCCCTCGACCTAGAGTGGCAGCGAGCCCGCCGCCAGCAAAAACTGCTCTCGCTGATTCTCTGCGACATCGACTACTTCAAGCCCTACAACGACAACTACGGCCACCTGGCGGGTGACGACTGCCTCCGCCACGTGGCCCAGGTGCTCAGCACCGCCGTGCGCCGTTCGGCAGACCTAGCGGCCCGCTACGGGGGTGAAGAATTTGTGCTGCTGCTGCCCGACACTGGCCTAGAGGGTGCTCTCCAGGTGATCGAGTACATTCAAACCACCCTGGCCGATCGCAGTCTGCCCCACGCCTACTCTGAGGTTAGTGCGGTCTTAACCCTGAGTTTTGGCCTGGTGTGCCACTGCCCGTCGATCAAAGAGCACTCGCCGAGAGAACTGGTGCACCGGGCTGACCTGGCGCTCTACGAGGCCAAGGCCCAGGGGCGCGATCGCTACGTGATCAGCTCTACCGTCGATGATGATTCCGCTGAGTTTCCAGGTTGGTCTCGGTAGACCCAGGCTAACGCGGGCGGCGGGCGAGGCCAGTGAGCCAGTGGCCAAAACTTTCCTGGGCACTCCAAAATTCCTGTGGCACAATACCCAGCGGAGCATTGCAGACCGGTGGGTAACCCAGCGTTGCCCGCGATAGGTAGCCTATCGCTGATGTTTATCTAAGGAAAGCAGGGGTGTTCCCTATGTCTTCTACCGAATTGTCTACGCTTTTAGCTGACCAAGATTTTTTCCTTGAGGAGGAGGCTACTGTCGAGCTGATTCCCGACCAGGCTTTTCTTAACAGCAATAGTTTGCTGACGCTGCTGGAGTCCTTTGACCCCACCCTCGCTGACCTGGTGGCTGATTTTGCGGGCGATCTGCCCAGTGGCAGCGGGCAGATCGCGGTGACTGGTGGTCGGTTTGATGCCAATGTGTTGTTGAGCGATGGCAGCACCCTAGTCGGCATCTTTGATGCGCCTACCACCCTGCGCGGCTTTGCCGACCTAGCGGCGGTGTCTACAGGCAGCGCCACCCTGACCGGGGGAATTTTAGAGGCGGCGATCGCCCTGGATGATCAGCCATTGATCGGGCAGAGTTTTGACCTCTCTGCGATCGCCAGCACCCTGGTGCTCGATGCAATCAATGCCATCGACGCCACCGTGCCCTTCGTCAATGGAGCCTTTGCCCTCGACCTGGCGACAGCCCTTGGCCCCATTAGCGGCACCATTGACATCGCCGGGGGCGACCTCAACCTCGATCTAGCGACCCCCTTCGGCCAACTGGTGGCCGACGTTGCCTTTGGGGCCGATGCGATAGTTCCCTTCTCAGCTCCGGTGCCGTTGCTGGGGTCTCTTGACGGGGTGGTTGACTTTAGCCGCGGCAACATTGTCGCCCCGCTGGGTATTTTGGGCGATCTAGCTGTGCCCATCGATGCCCTCAGTGGGTCGCTGACCTTGCGTGACGGGCTAGCCAGCCTCGATGCCACCCTACCCCTGGGCTCGGGACTGAGCCTGCCTGTAGCTACTGACCTGGCGATTGGCCCCTTGGCCAGTGAATATGTGGCCGGGTTGGTGCAAGATCTCAACGGTGTTGGCACTCTGATCGAAGGTGTTTTTGATGCCACCCTCGACAGCCCCCTCGGAATATTTGGCACCACCTTTGACCTGGTGGCCTTCACCAACCAGGGGGCCGATTTCTTTGCTGGGGTCGATGGTGTGATCACCCTCGGCGAGGGCCTTGCTACCGCAGCGCTGACCAAGCCCCTGGGTGGCATCAACGACAGCTTTGCCCTTACGGCCCCGGCGGAGCTGCTAGAAGCCCCGGTAGCTGAGCTGATCTAGACGCCTGAGATGACGATGGGGGAGGGCGATCGCCGTTGCGCCCTCCCTCTTTCTTTGCCGTCAGGCCCCTTGGGGGGTTTCTTGCCAGAGCTGGGTAGTCTGGCGCAGGCTGCGGAAGTCGCCGTTGCCGATGATCAGATGGTCGAGCACCGGCACCGCCAAAATCTGCGCCCCCTGCAACAGCTGCCGGGTGAGGGAAAGATCGTCGGGGCTGGGTTCCAGATTTCCGGAAGGATGGTTGTGGGCGACAATGCAGCGCACCGCCCCGTGGCGAATCACGGTCTTGAAAATTTCTCGCGGGTGGGCCAGGGTTTCGGTGGCGGTGCCAATGGTGATCACCTTGGTGCCTATCAGCCGGTGGCGCACATCTAGCAGCACCACAGCAAAGCGCTCCTGGGCCTGCCACATGAGCTCATGGCTGAGGGCGGCGGCGGCGATCGCCGGGTCATCCACCAAAGTTTTTTCTGGGGGAACGGCCTGAAGCACCCGCTTTCCTAGCTCGATGGCGGCTAATATAGTGGTGGCTTTGGCCGGGCCAATGCCAGAGATTTGCTCTAGGTCGTTGGCAGACACGTCGCGCAGATAGGTCAGCGGGTCTCGCTGGTTTTGCCCCATCTCCTGCAAAATTAGCTGGCCCAGGCCCACCGCCGACAGCTTGCCCGGCCCCTGGCCCGTGCCCAGCAGAATGGCGAGTAATTCTGCTGTAGACAGGCTCTTCGCCCCGTAGGATAGCAGCCGTTCTCGCGGGCGATCGCCCGACGGCATGTCCAACATGCGGACGTGATAGGTCATACTGGCACCTCTGACAACTAGGCCAGAGGCCTATTGCTAGTAAGCCCAAAGATTTCCCCGAAAAAACCACCCACGTGACAAGCGCCCACCCATGACACCGCCGACCCCGACCGCCGCTGACATTGTCGCCACCCGCCAGCGACTCGGCCAGTTTAGCCGCCTCACCACTCCGCCCCGCCTCAGCGCCGCCGAGGCCGCCCAGGTGCGCGACGATATTCGCAGCTTTAATCAGTGGTCTGACTACCAAACCCTAGGCATCTGCGCCGACACCCTGGGCGAGGGTCAACTATCCCTTGAGTCATTTTTAGCCGCCCTCGGGGTGTCTGTCAGCCTTGATTTACCCCCCCGCGAGGGGGCCATATACCTCAAATTCAACACCCTCAAGGGGGCCTGGTACTTAGATGACTACAGCGGCATGTCGCGGGGCGTGCTGATTACCTTTCACACCTCAGAACCCGAGCTAACCGAGCTGTCGGGCACCTACGGGCCATTCCCCTTCGATCTGTTCGCCGACCTTTAATCAGTGATGCCCCAGCCAAAGGATCACCAGCTGAAGGACTGATATTAGATCCTGATTGCCTACCCCTGACTGGTTGAGGGCAAACAACCGTTTGCTCCTACGGGATACCTGTTTTGAGCCGGGGTTTTGGGCCTCGGACTTGGTATAAGTGCCGCTGGTACAGCACCCACCCACCCACTCACCTACTCATCCATCCCCTCTCCCTACCAGCCCCCAGCCCCCCACTCACGGCTATTCTCCGGGGCTGAAGCAATGGGAATCGCGCGCGGGATATCCTGCATGACCTGCACCTGAATCACCTGGTTAGGCTCAATCACAATGTGCTGAGGCGAGGTGCCTAACATTGTGGTTGCCCCGACGACGGCACCGCCGATCAGACCAATGCCACTCAGGCCCGTGGCCAGCAGCAGTGCCAGCGCCCCTAGCCCGGCCCCGGCGGCCACGCGAGGGGCGCTGACCTCGGGAGCACCGATAATATAGTCAGAGGTCGTCGAGAAAGTGACCTGCTGACCAGCGGGGGCAATCAGCATTTTGCTCACCCACTGCTGGCCGTGGGGAGTTGCCTCAAACTGGCCGATTAGCTGACTGCCCGCTGGGGCCACAACGCCGTTGGTGATGGGGTCGCGAATGTCTTGGGCCAGTAGCAGCACTTGGTTTTGGCTAGAGTTGGTGTCTAAATTGAGGGCCTCGTTGCCCACGTAGCGCAGTTCTAAGACCGTACCCGCCGCTATTAGCGTGTCGGGAGAGTAGAACCGCTCTGCCGGGGCTGGGTTGATGGCATCGGGGTAGGTGGTCTGACCGTCGTTGGGCAGAGGGGTGCCAAAGAGAATCGTCTGGCCCGCTGCCGCCACCTCCACGGTGTGATCAGGGGGTAACACCGTGCCCTGGGTGGTGGTGTTGGGGGCGGTGGGCACCGCTAGCAGGTTGGGGTCGTTTAGCTCCACGGGCAGCGCAGCTACCGGCGGCGGTTCTTGGCCAATGACGTTGGGGCCGATGTTGTTAGGAATGCCGGGTTGTCCAGGGGGGAGAACTTCTGGCTGGGGCAGCGCTGGTGGGTCGGTCGCAATCACTACTGCCGACTCGCTAGCCTCAGGTGCAGTAATCGGGGGCGGTTCAGCGGCGATCACACTTGCGATTTCACTGCCACTGGCTGGGGCTGGAGCAGCGGGCGGGTCGGTGGCGATCGCCTCAGGAATCGGGTCAGCGGCGATCGCCTCAGGAACCTGTCCTTGGGGTGGGGTAGCGGGCACTTCTGCCGCTGGCAGCTCAGGGGGCGTGACTGCAATGGGGATGCCGCTAGTTTCAGAGTCGATGGTGGCTACAGCCTCTGGCTCAAGGGCCGCCACCTCAGGCGCTGTAGCCACAGGCGCTGCTGGCGCAGCAGGGGTAGCGCCCGCTGCTAGCGGCGGCGGCTCCAGGGTTAACACAGATGCTGTACCAGCGGGGGGCGCTGCCGGGGGCAAAGTCTCCACCTCTGCTGGCTGGGTCGCCGTAGTAGGTGGCTCTGGGGATGGA
Organism: Phormidesmidales cyanobacterium; assembly: GCA_038256265.1. Taxonomy (GTDB): domain Bacteria; phylum Cyanobacteriota; class Cyanobacteriia; order Phormidesmidales; family Phormidesmidaceae; genus Nodosilinea. The sequence goes on along the minus strand of JBBSKN010000015.1, from coordinate 24,979 downwards.
GCCGCTTGCTGGGGCGCGATCACCACGGGGCCGACCGCCGCGTCTAGCTCGGCCAGGCTGGGCACCGACACCTGCTCCCCTGGCTGCCCCAGGTTAAAAGGGTCTACGGGCAGGGTTTCGGGCAGGTTGGTCAGATTATTGACATCGCTGGGCAGCATCAGGTTTGCCGCCGAATTGCTCAGTCGTCCGGTGCCAGCGTCTGGAAAGCCCAGCCTCGGGTCATTGCCGGGTATCATCGGCAGCTCCACAATCATTTGAGAACTGCTGGGGGCAGCTAGTGAGGGCACAGCTAGGTTGGTTGCTAGGGCGGTCAACACCCAGCGGGTTTGGTCAGCCGCCGCGATGGCTACCAGACTGGCCCCCTCGGCGGCGAGTACGGTATTGGGGGCCAGCTCTAGCACCACAACAGTGTCGGCGTTGACCTGGCTGAGGCTCACCTGGCTGACAGCGCCGCTGTAGACCTGCTGGGTGGCCACCGACCCCACCTGGGTCTGGGGAATGGTGAGCACAAGGCGGGCCGGGTCGCGCTCTATAGAGTATTGCGGGGTGACGCCGCTGGGCAGGGTCAGGGTCAGCTGCTGACTGGCGGGGTCAAACTGCCAGGCGTCTAGGATGCCGGCCTGGGCAGTGGGGCAAATAATTAGCAGCGTCGATGCCATTAGCCCAGCGCCCGCCCAGCCCCCTAGACGATGGCTCTCAGAAGTGCGGCTAGAGGTGCGACTCGACGAAAAAGCTTGGGTAGGGTCTGCCATGGGTGTGTTTCCCTCTGGTACGGTGTGAGTAGCGGTGCTTGACAGGGCTAGCTTTTTGTCAGCAAGCGCTAGATGCAGCGTTAGAACCTGGTCAAGCCAGCCTAAATACAGCGTGAGCCTGGAGCATAACTAAGGATACGCACATTTCTTAGAATTGCAAGGGGGAGTTGGGGAGTTAGGAAGTGGGTTAATGGGTGGGTGGGAAGGGAACAACGGGGGTGGCGATCGCGTCGCGTAGACCAGCACCAGCGCCCGTTTGGGGTTAAGCCGTTTTGGGTTAGGCAGCCCTGCACCATGGTCTAAACAAACACCGATGGGGCACCCTGGGCAAGCACGCACTCACACAACTCGACTTTGGAGATAACACACCATGGGCCGTTCTACGATCACTAACCGCGCCACATTGCTCATGGGCGGCTTAGCTACCGCTCTCTTAATTGCGCCCCTAGCGGGGCCAACGGCCTTAGCCCAAACTCCAGAATCTTCAACCCCAGAGGGCACGCCCGAAAATATCCCGGCGGAGGCTGATACCGCCCCCCACTTTACCTGCCAGGTACAAGACGGTCACTACACCGTGATGTATGCCCCTACCAGCCAGCCGGGTCAGGTTTACCCCTGGGCTGTGCCCCAGGATTTAGGTAGCGCCTGGCCCGCCGAGCGCCGCTGCACCGAGATTAGCGCCCGCCTAGAACGCTATCGCCCCGACGGTCTCTTGGCTTTAGAAACCTCTGTAGAAAACGGCTACAACATCGTCTGTGTGACCACTGAAGCCACCCCCGGCTGCCGCATTGTGTTTACCGTTCCTCCCGGCCAAGACGCCATACTGACGCGTGATCGCGTGTTTGACAATCTGGCTGTGGCCGACCGGGGCGACCAGACCCAGGGGGTGACCACCTTCACGGGCGGCAACAGTGACGTGCTGGGACAAATCGGTAATATTCTAGGCCTGCCCAGCGCCGCTGGGGGTAACCTGCCCAGCCGCAGCCAGGGCATCAACCTCAAGCCCTTTCTCGACTCCACCGATGGCGGTACTGGCGCTCGTCTCGGCGGCGGCGGTCCCGCCGGGCGACCCCTCAACCCCGATGCTTTTCGGTAGGCCTGTCTTTCGTTAGAGCCGCCCACTAAAAACAGCGAAATTATCCGATATTGCCTCGGACTGGCTGGCTCAGACAACTGAGCCAGCTTTGCTTTTAGGTGCCGCTTAGGTTTCTATGCCGAGCGCTGGTGGGCATAGAGTAGCGTTTCGTGGTAATTCAGAAGGCAGTAACGGCGTGGCCCTATGTTTATTCCCCCCGGTTTTGTTCAGCGATCGCTCGTGCTCAGCCAGGGCCCCGTGGCCTACACCGTGGCCTACGTCGTGGCCGATCCAGACTTTTGGCCTGCGCCCCCGATATCTTCTCGGCCACTGGTGTTTATCCACGGGTTTGGGGGTGGGTCGTCGAGTTACGAGTGGTCTAAGGTCTACCCGGCCTTTGCGGCAGATCACCCAGTGCTGGCTCCCGATCTAATTGGCTGGGGCCAGTCTGACCACCCGGCTCGCCCCCTGACCACCGCCGACTACGAGGCGCTGCTGGTCGAAATTCTGCAAACGCTCTGCCCCGAGCCGCCGATGGTGGTGGCGTCTTCTCTCAGTGCCGCCATGCTAGTGCGGGTGGCGATCGCGCACCCTGATCTGATCCGGGGCTTGTTTCTCGTTACCCCCGCCGGGCTGGCCGACTTTGGCCGAGACCCCGGCAGTTCTTTCATCAACCAGGTGGTGAAACTACCGCTGGTAGACCAGATGCTGTACCGGGGGGCGATCGCCACCGCTGAGGGCATCAAGCTGTTTTTGGCCCAGCGCCAGTTTGCCGACCCCAGCAAGATTTCTGACGAAATGGTCGCCGCCTACCTGGCCTCGGCCCAGCAGCCTAACGCCGACGTGGCCGCCCTGGCCTTTGTGCGCGGCGACCTAAGCTTTGACCTGGCCATTGATCTGCCCCAGCTCACTACCCCGACGACCATGCTCTGGGGCGAGGCCGCCCAACTCACCGATATCGACACAGGCCGTCGCCTCGCCGCCCTCAACCCCGACGCCATTGGCCGCTTTGAGGCTCTGCCGGGGGTAGGGCTGACTCCCCAGCTAGAGGTGCCCGGCGTCACCATCGGGCTGATTCAGCAGTGGCTATCTGAAATGGCTCTGTAAGTATTGCTCTATAAACATCGACAAACATGGGCGGTAGCGCGATCTCTCAAGCTGCAATTACTCCAGATCTTTGAACCCGACCCCGCTGAGCAGGTTGCCGGCGGCGTCGATAAATCCCCAGCGGGTGTCGATCTGCACCCGGCCTCGGCCCTCTGAAAACTTGCCGGCGTTGGCGTACTGGGGGGCGATCGCCCATTCGCCCTGGGGGTTAACGTAACCGTAGCGTCCGTCTTTTTGCACCACCGCCAGCCCCTCAGAAAAATCGGCGGCGTAGTCAAACTGTGGAGCAATGGCCACATCGCCCGTCGGGTCAATATAGCCCCACTTGCCTTCCATCAGCGCGGCAGCTAGCCCCTCCGAGAAGTCTGAGGCAAAGGCAAGCGTTGGCTCTACCACCATCTTGCCCTCGGCGTTGATAAAGCCAAAGGTGCGCCCCTGACGCACCCGCGCCAGCCCCTCCGAAAAGCTAAAGGCCCCGTCGTAGCTGGGATCAATCACCATTACTCCATCGGAGTTGATGTAGCCGTAGAGCTGATCGACCCGCGCCACCGCCAGCGATTCGGCAAAGCTCCAGGCGTCTTTTAACGCTAGGGGCACCACCCGGCGACCCCTGGTGTCCACATAGCCGTAGGCATCCTCCAGCTTGACCAGGGCGCGGCCGTTGACAAACCGCTCGGCCAGGTCAAACTGCGGCTCAATCACCCATTCTCCCTGGGGGTTGACATAGCCGTATTTAGTGCCCCCCTGCACTGCCGCCAGCCCCTCCGAGAAGGATTTAGCCCTGCGAAACTGCACGGGTATGGCCCAGTCGCCGCTGCGATCAAGGTAGCCAAAGAAATCACCCGCCTGGGCCACCGCCAGCCCTTCGACGTAGTCAGCGGCAACAGTCACATTCTGATCAGCCACCCGAATGCTGAGCTTGCCGTCGCGGTCAATATAGGCCAGCTGCGACTTCAGCCGCACCAGGGCCACCCCTTCAGAAAAATCTGAAACGCTGTCAAACAGTAGGGGGCTGGTCATGGCGCTGGCCAGGGCAATGAGCTGAGGGTTTATGAACTGTAGCATTGTGGAAGTCAGGATGATCCAGGCGATACCCCCACCGTCCTAGGGCAGCTTGAGGGGTAAATCGGCGTTAATGGCGTCGATTTCTGTTTGCTCTAGCTCGTTGACTTCCCTGATGTACCGGGTTAGCAGGGTTTGCAGCCTCGGCTCGTAGAACCGGTGCAGGCTGTAGTTACCTAAGGCCGGAAAGCCCCGCCGCTTTTTGTGGCGACCGCCCGCGCCGGGGTCAAACAGGGTGATGTTGTTGGCGATCGCCCAATCAATCGGCGCGTAGTAGCAGGCATTAAAGTGCAGGTTGTTCATGTCTATGGTCGAGCCCCAGTAGCGGCCGTAGAGGCGATCGCCCTTGGTCAGACAAAACGACATGCCTACTGGGTTGTCGTCGTCTTCGCCGTAGGCGGCAAAAAACACCGTGCGGTGGCGATAGTCGTGGTGCAGCAGCTGAAAGAATTTGCGGGTCAGGTACTTGCTGCCCCACCAGCCAAACTTGTCGCAGGTGTCGGCGTAGAAGTCGTACATTTGGCTGTACAGCGCCTTGCTAATTGCATCGCCGGTCACCGCCTCTAGCCGCAGGCCCGCCGTCTCCATCGACTTGCGCTCGCGCTTGATGTTGCGCCGCTGGTTGGCGTTAAACATGCCCAGATAGTCGTCAAAGCTTTGAAAATTGTGGTTTTGCCACACGTAGCCGTGGTGCAGCCACTCAGCAAACCCCAGCTCAACCATGGTGGCCCGCCACTGGGGATCGACATAGAGAAAGTGGCAGCCAGAGATCGAGTTGCGATCGCAGAAGGTATCAATCGCCTCCACCATCGCCAGGGTCACCGCCCGCTCATCTTCACCGGGGGCAATCAAAAACTGGTAGCCCTCCGCCGGGGTAAAGGGGGCCATGCCCAGCAGTTTGGGGTAGTACTGCACCCCTAGGCGCTCGGCTAAATCTGCCCACTGGTGGTCAAATACAAACTCGCCGTAGCTGTGGCCCTTGAGATACATTGGCGCGGCCCCTACCAGGGTTTTGCCGCGATGGACCGTCAGGTGGCAGGGCAGCCAGCCGGTATTGGCTCCCACGCTGCCCGAGCGCTCCATATTGTGCAGCCAGCTCCACTCTAAGAATGGGGTAGCAAGGGGCTGGGCCATTTCATCCCACACCGCCTCTGCCACTTCCTCAATGTGGCGAATCCAGGTGGCGGTCAGGGTTGGCGCAGCGGGGTAGCCCATGGGTGATTAGCCAGTAGGAGACAGTTATTCCCCAGGGTAAAGGAAATTATCGCCCGGTGCAGAGGTGGCCTGAGCACCGGTGGGGCACACCCGGTAATGCAAGAACACTTCGCCCTCTACCGCCCGGTGGGATAACAACTGTAGGCGCGGGGCGGCTGCCGCTAAAAAGCCCTCGCCCGCCACTGGGGTTGGAGCCGTTGCCCCGCCCAAGATCAGCGGGCACACCGTGATAAAGATTTCATGGATGCAGCCGCAGCGCAGTAGCTCCGCCACCAGCCCGCCACCGCCCAGCAGCGCCAAGGTATCTATTCCTACCAACTTAAACTGAGCCAAAATCCAGGGCCAGTCCCAGGGCTGGGTTTTGGCCTCAGGAACAGGCCAAATGGTATCAAACAGGCCCGACTGTACCCACCTGGGGGCATTGGCCTGCGTGGTCACAAACCCCCTGGGCACCGGCTGCTGAAAGTAGCGAAAATCAGGGTCTAAATTCCCAGAGGGCGACCAGACAATCTGGATCGGCTGCTCTGGCTGCTGTCGCTGCCGCCGCTGGGCCCGCAGGTCGGGGTCGCGCACACTCAGGGTGGTGCCGTAGGCCCGCAAGGTGCCGCCGCCAAACAGCACCCCGTCTGCCGCCGCCACCTGGGCCTCCAGATGGGCCATGTCTGCCGTAGAAGAAAACCGAGCGGCTCCATGCTGGACATCGGCAATCTTGCCGTCCAGGCTCATGGCCAGCACCAGGGTGACGTGGGGAATCGGTGGGTCAGGGACGATCGCCAACGGTCAGCGTTAAGAAAGTAGACCTAGTTTACCGCCGCCTGCACTAGCGAGGGCTGGCCTTCGCCCAATTCCCAGCTGCTGTGGCATTTCCAGCTTTGGTTAGTGAGCTGTTGGTAAAACCGTAGTTCCCACTGGGTGGGGGTTTCCCAGTCAATGGCCGCTTTGGCTTCGGCGACCACGGCCTTGGCCTGCTTGCGGTTAGAGCCGTAGACCAGGGGCAAACCCAGCTCATCTTGAATGCGCAGGGGCATTTTGCGGGTGGGTGACTTGACGGTACAGGCAAAATTCACCATCACCTGCTTTAGCCAGGGAGAGCTGATCGCCAGTCCGCTCCAGTCGGGCTTAGTGACTAGACCCTCAAGGGTGAGTGCGGGAGAGGGGCGTGCCTTGAGACCTCGGTTATAGGCGCGATCTAGGCTGCGGGTGTACACCGGGGCGGCGCCAGACTGCTCCTCAAAGCCTTCGATCAGTAGGCAGCAGGCGTCGGGGCCTTGCTCAATGGGGGCTGCTGTTTCACGGTGCTCGGCTAAAAACCGCTGAATCTGCTCAGCTAAGCTCCCGGTGGGGCAAACATAAATAGCAAATTTTGTCATATAACATTCCCAGAGAAACAACGGGCTGGGAAGTACGGTAGGGAGCCTGCTCTCGCCCACCGGCTCGATGCAGACGCTAGGGATAAAGGCAGGACAACGACTATACCTCTACATAGCAGCTTAGGCCATTAACAGCCAATTGCCGTTAATGGGGCGTTATTATTTACTTAAGAATTCGCGCCCCAGGTTACTTTAGGGCGTTACGTCACGGGGGCACTGCAAGGGGGCGCTTAGGGTGATTTCCCTAGCGTCGGGTCGCGTCAAAGGCGTGCTCGATATAGTCTTGTAGCACCAGATAACGGCCACCTTCTAAAGACAGGCGCTGGGCTGGGTTGGCGGCTGGTGGGTGATCGCCACGGCAGGCCACCAGGGCCACATCAAACCGGCAGGCGGCCTCGGCCCACTGGGGCTGCTTCAGCAGGTAAAGCTGGGCGGCTTTCCACAGCTTTGTCTGCTTGCTGCGGGTAATGGCCATCAGACCGTAGGCGTCCCAGTTGCCCTGGCTGCGGGTTTTGACCTCCACAAAGGCGAGCTGCCCTCGGCGGTCGGCGGGGCCTTTAGCCATCACCAGGTCTAACTCGCCCCAGCGGCAGTGCCACTGGTGATCGCATAGTCGCCAGCCCTGGGCCACCAGCCAATTAGACACCAGGGTTTCCCCCAGGGTGCCTAGCTCAGTTTTGCTCAGTTCAGCGGTCATGGGCAGATGCTCCGGGATGATGCTCCCATCAGCTTGCCCAAAACCTACCGGTAATTTGTAAACTGCACCGCCACCGGCCAGTCTTCTTGCTTGACCAGCTGCATGGCCTGCTGCAAATCATCCTTAGACTTGGCCGACACCCGCACCGCATCGCCCTGAATGGCGGCGGTGACTTTCTTCAGGTTGTCGCGAATCAGCTTGGTGATCTGCTTGCCCATCTCTTGTTCGATGCCCTTTTTAAGCGTCACCACCTGGCGCACGCGGGTGCCGGCGGCAGCTTCCACATCGCCGTACTCAAAGATCTTCAAGGAAAGGTTGCGCTTGGCGGCTTTTTGGTGCAGCAAATCCTTCACCGCGTCCAGGGTCATGTCGCTGGCGGTCTCGATGGTGATGGTGCTGTCGGCCAGGTCGATAGCGGTTTTGGTGTCCTTGAGGTCGTAGCGGCCGATCACATCGCGCCGAGTCTGGTCGAGGGCGTTGACCAGTTCTTGGCGGTCAAAATCGCTGACGATGTCAAAGGAAAAACTAGAAGCCATGGGTACCGTTTTATATACCAATTGCAGTTCGGGAGCAGTCGTTTCGCCACAGATAAAGCGACTCTTCCGGACTTGAACGCAATGAACTTATGCACCAACAGACTACATCAAGGCTGCCCGACAGCTCAAGAAATAGAGGGTAAAGGTGCTCAGGTTGGCGACGGCAAACATCAGCGATCGCCCAATCGGCAGGTTCAAGATGTAGGCCACCGGATACAGCGTGCGGGCGATTAGGTAGGCGATCGCCGCCCCCAGCGCCAGCCCCGAGTCTTGCTGCGTCACGTAGGCCATTAATGCCGCCGGGGCGTACAAAACGATTGACTCAAAGGCATTTTCGTGAGCCCAGGTGGCCCGCTGGGCGTAGGGCGGCAGCTTAGACAGCATCGCCCGAGGGGCGGCCTGGTCGTAGCCCACCGTAAAGCGGCCATAGCCCACGGCAAAAAACGGCAGATAGACCAGCAGCGCCGCTAGCCCGATGCTGACCAGCAAAAACCCCGGCATGGTGATCACAGAGGCCATAGCAGTCCTTAAGCAACCCTTCTATTGTGAGAGATTTCTGCCCTAGGGCAAAGGTGGATTGGTCGTCCCGCAGAACATTCAATTCAATCTCTAGTCAAAATAAAACAGCGTCACAATCTTGCGCTGATCCTCCGCATCCTGGCAGGTCTTTAGCAGGGTAGTGCTGTCGTGGAAGGCAAAACAGATCAGCTGCTGGCAGCGAGAAATAATCTCTTGGTTGCACACCGAGCTAGCCTCTGCCAGCGACAGGGTGTCGTTGTCGGGGTTTTCGACCAAGTGCATCACCTGCTCTAGCTGATCGCGCGACTCCTGAGGCTGCCGAGCCAGGCTCTGGGGCAAAATCACGGTGAGCAGATTTGCATCGGCCTTCATTGCCCCCTTAATGGCGGCAAAGTTGGTGCCCGTCGCCCCCGAGGTAATGATGCGATTGCCCCCTAGGGCCAGGGCATAGGTCATCAACTCAATAAGTTGTTGATGGGTAATGGGCACATGGCGCGACCCCAAAATAGCTACCCGCTTAGAACCCGACTGTTGAATAGCCGCGAGTTCCTGCAAAAACGTGTCGACTTTAGCGGATTCGAGCGACGCTTCCATGGACTGACTCAAAGGCTGCACCGAATGCGAGAATAACGCGCTTCATTGTATCAGAAGCCGAGGCTAAGGCCACAGGCTGATTCTTTAGCTAGCCGACACAGGTAATCCCAGATCGAGCAGCTGCATGAGCCGATCCATATCGAAGTGGGCAGCGATTAATTCTTGAATGCACTGCACTTTTATCGGCTCATGGACACGCACTTGGCCAAACAGTTCATCAATGCGCTCGACGGTAGACAGGGTGTCAGAGTCGACTGAGACAATGGGTACCTCCATATCTGAGGCCCGCTCTAAAATTTCGGGAGAAGGGGGAATTTGGCCAGTGAGAATCAGACATTGGGTAGAAGTCTCAAGGGCTGCAAACTGGATGTCAGTGCGATCGCCCCCCGTCACCACCGCCATGTTGGTCGCCTTGCGAAAATATCGCAGCGCCGAGTTCACATTCATGGCCCCAATGGTCAGGGTTTCGACCATCAAATCCAGTCGGTTCTCGCAGCACAGCACCTCAGCGTTGAGCCGCGCCACAATTTCGCGCACGGTAATGCTGCGCATAATCGGCGATCGCGGCAGCAGCGCCAGCACCGGAATGCCGTGATGCTCTAAAAAAGGCCGAACTAGCTCGGCGCAAGTCTCCATAGCTTCGGCCGGCACATCATTGATAATTACCCCGATCAGGCGCGAGCCCAGCTGCGCCTTGGCCGCCAGCAGCCGATCCACCAGCAGCACAGAGTCGTAGCGGGTTACCAGCAGCACCAACCCATCGATCTCAGCGGCAATGTGGGCCACCGAGAGGTTGAGCAACGTACCTTCGGTCAAATTCCCAGGGCCTTCGAGCAGCACCAGCGCCTCGCCTTGGTGCTCGGTATACCGCTGCAAGCTGTAACGGTTGGGTGCCCCACCGCTGAGGGTGAGGTGGTCGGCCACCGTGGCCTCAGTCAGCGAAATAGAAGGGGCATAGTACCGTGACGCTGGCAGCTGCAGAGTCTCGAAAATAAAGTCTAGATCCGGGTCTTTACCCTCACCATTGATCGAGTTGCCGATGGGCTTGCCAAACCCAAGATCCATGCCCAGGCCCTGAAGCTGGAGCCCAATGCCCAGTAACACCGCCGATTTACCGCTGTACGACTCGGTCGAACCAATCACCAAACGTTTCGCTGAACTGGGCACGCTGCAAGTCCTCCGTCGTGGGCTAACGCACTGATCTCTAATGCCCAACGCTGGGTCTGCAACACAAACCAGTGCTGGATTACATCAGTAGGCACATTACCACAACCATTCTGCCACCGCAGAGCCTGGCGGCGTCAGCAGAACTAAACCCCGGCTCAGTTTAGCTCCAGTTATCTAGGCCCTAATCGTCTAGGCGCAGCAGCTTGCGGTAAAAGCCTTGGGAAAAGTCGGCGGGGCGCTTTTGCCGCAGGGCTACAATCACATCAAATAAAAAATCAACAAACTCAAAGGTTGCCATGGTGATCTCGTAGCTGAGATCGTTGTCGGCATCAAACTGCATGCGGCAGCGGGTGAGGTCAGCGGGCAGCACTGACACGTTCCAGGTAGCGATAAAGGCAATGCTCTCGCCCCCCTCAATTTCTCGCTCACCCTCTAAGTTGCCCTGCTTGTAGAGAGAAATGGCGTAGGGCAGCGCGTTGCGCTTATTACCCTGGTAGTAGGGCATGTAGACGCTGATGTCTTGCTTGGCTGCTGGCTGAATTGCCTCAAACGTCAAACTCATGGGTCTGGCCTTAGGTCGAGTTCCAACAAACGATTATTCCGGCGGTCATCGGATATAGCTGCCTAGGATACTAGATCCTTATCCTGCCAGATTGGCCGATGATGCATTACACACAGCTATCATTCCCCAGGATAGGGGTGGGGGTATCACTAAAATATTTCCCGCAAAATCAAGGATGATAGACCTAGGCCGAGGCACGCTTGGGGTAAGGTGTATTTTCTCCGATGATGACAGTCTGGCCGCTGCTTCTGTTTGTTGTGCTCCCTACCTGAGTTCATGTCTGATTTTCCCCAACGCTTCTCTGCCAAGCGCTTTTCTAATCCGCTGGAGGAGCTAGAGATCGAAGATTTTCCCGGCTACACCGGTCGTCGCTCTAAGGCGGCCCTGACCCTAAGCCTGCTGTGGGGCGCGACGGTTGTGCTACACCTGTTGTCCTGGGGTAGCTGGGTGGTGTTGGGGCTGACGGCTATGCTCACGACCCACGGTCTGAGAATTCTGCTGGCGAAGCCGCTGGCGGCCATGGCGCCTCTGCCCTCCACCGCCAACCCAGCAGATGCGCTCAATGAAGCAGCAAAAAAAGGCGCTCAAGCAGTCGCTCAAGAGGCTCTGGCCTGGCCCTACGTATCGCTGCTGGTGGCCGCCAAAAACGAAGAGACGGTGATTGAACCCCTGGTGGCGGCTCTGTGCCAGCTCGACTACCCCGCCAGCCGCTACGATGTTTGGATTATCGACGATAACAGCACCGACGGCACGGCCCAGCGCCTGCAAAATTTAGCGGCCCGCTATCCACAGCTGCGGGTGTTGCCCCGCCCTGCCGGGGCCAGCGGCGGCAAGTCAGGGGCGCTCAACCAGGTGTGGCCCGATACCCAGGGCGATATTATCGGAGTCTTTGATGCCGATGCCCGAGTCTCTAGAGATGCGCTGCGCCACATTGTGCCCCTGTTTGACCAGAAAGACGTAGGGGCGGTGCAGATGCAAAAAGCCATCGTCAACCGAGCCAAAAACCTCTGGACTCGCGGGCAGCAGGCCGAAATGGCCCTCGACAGTTATTTTCAGCAGCAGCGCATTAGCGTGGGCGGCATTGGCGAACTGCGGGGCAATGGCCAATTTGTGCGCCGCACCGCCCTGGCCCACTGCGGCGGCTGGAATGAAGAAACTATTACCGACGACCTAGATCTGACCCTGCGCCTGCACTTTAGCGGCTGGGAGATTCACTTTTTGCTGCACCCCGCCGTGGGCGAAGAGGGCGTTGAGCAGCCCCTAGCTCTGTGGCATCAGCGCAACCGTTGGGCGGAGGGAGGCTATCAGCGCTACCTCGACTACTGGCGGCTGATTGCCCAAAACCGCATGGTTCCGGCTAAGACGTTCGATATGGCGGCGTTTTGGCTGATTCAGTACGGCTTGCCTACGGTGGCGCTGCCAGATTTTGTGATGGCGGTGCTGCGCCACCGACTGCCGCTGTTTTTGCCGGTGTCGAGCCTGGTGTTGACGCTCTCTATGGTGGGCATGTTTTGCGGGCTGCGGCGCACTCGGCAGCAGTCGGTGTGGGTTTGCGGACTACAAACCCTGTGGGGCAATGTGTACATGGTGCACTGGCTGCTAGTGATTGCTACCATGGCGATGCGCCTGGCCGTGCGGCCCAAGCGGCTGCGCTGGGTGAAGACCAATCACCTGGGCAGCGAAGAAGACATGCGGGCCGATGTGCCTTAGGCCCATGTTTGACTTCTGTTTTACTCGTGTTTGAATAATTTTTCTGCGATCGCATTCCCATGCCCTGGTTCGTTAAGCTCGAAAGAGGCATTGTCAACAAGGCCATCTTTGACCAGTTTGTGCCCGACCACGTGACCTACGTCAAAGGCCTGATCGCCAAGGGCCATGCTGCCAAGACCGGTTACTGGGCCGAATATGGGGGTGGTATGCTGTTATTTAAGGCTGATTCTATTGAAGCAGCCCGCGCCATTGTCGCCGCCGACCCACTGGTTCAAAACCACTGCGTCGAGTACGAGCTGCACGAATGGCGAGTGGTGGTCGAATAGGAGAATGCGCCGTGGCCGATTCCAGTGATGGGTACAAGATTGTCAGCGACAACCGCCAGGCCCGCCACGAGTACGAAATTTTAGAGACCTACGAAGCCGGGCTAGAGCTGATGGGGTCAGAGGTCAAGTCCATTCGCCAGGGCCGGGTTAACCTGCGCGACGGCTACGCCCTGATCAAAGACGGCGAGCTGTGGCTGCACAACGTGCACATCTCTCCCTACACCATGACCAACAAGGCCTACAACCACGAGGCCAAGCGCGCCCGCAAGCTGCTGCTGCACCGTGACGAAATTCGCAAGCTGATCGGCAAGGTTGAGCAAAAGGGGCTGACCCTGATACCGCTAAAACTCTATCTCCAGCGGGGCTGGGTTAAGGCCACCATCGCCCTAGGCAAGGGCAAAAAGCTCCACGACAAGCGCGAAAGCCTCAAGCGCAAGCAAGAAGGTCGCGAAACCGCCCGCGCCCTCAGCGGAAGAGATTAGGGGCGAGATTAACTTTACTCAATACTCACACCGCCGAAGGTTTCGGCTTTTTTGCCGGGGCTGGCTGGGGCGGCTTTTTCGAGCTGGCGGGCCTGCTGGCGGTGGCTCTGAAAATGGCTCATCCAGGCTTCGGGAGCATTCATAGTTTCGCCGCCGTGCTTGGTGAGGCGCTGGCGCACCTGGCAGAGCACCGGGGTGTTGACGCAGGCCCCAGAGACAATCACCTGGCCCTTGGTTAGCGAGGGCAGTTCTTTCAACAGATCGCGCCCTGCTGCCTCCACACCGTATTTCAAACTGTCTTGGTCTACCGGGTTGACGATGCGCATGAGAAACTGGCTCATGCACTGGCTCAGCACGTCGGAGTCGAGCTTACCAGGGCGTTGGGTGATCAGCCCTACGCCCATGCCAAACTTACGGCCTTCGCTGAGAATGGTGCGCAGCACCTGCTTGCAGCGGGCCGGTTCGTTGGCGGGGGCAAAGCGGTGGGCCTCCTCGATCAAAATAAACACCGGGTAGGGCAGGTAGTTTTCGTCGTCGGCAGAGATCTTGTCCTTGGCGGTGTTGATGCGGGCCTGGTAGCTCTGGCGCAGCACGGCGGCGCAGATCACCTGCTGCTCTTCCTGGCTGATCTCGTTCATTTGCAGCACGGTGACCTGACCGGGGGCAAAGAGGTCTTTCGGGGCCAGGTGTTCCACGCGGTGGAAGTAGTCTGATCGCTCCAGTTTGCCCAGCTTCCACTCCAGGGCCGGAGCCGAGGAGCCGGTCTTCTCGTTGCCTTCGTCGTCGGTGCTGCGGTCTGACTCGTAGCAGGCGGAGATTAAATCCTGCACATCCCAGCGGTGCTCGCCAAACTTGTGCTTGCCCAGCAGGCTAAAGGCCTTGTTGAGAATGGCCTGCTGGCGATCGCTCATATCCGGCAAGAGCGTCAAAATGTCGTAGTAGTCGAGGGACGACATGCGAATGCGGATGTCGTCGGGGGTGAGCAGCTTGACCTCGGGGCTATAGCCGTCGTCGCTGGCAAAGCTGGGGTGGCCGCGCATGTCGGCCAGGGTGCCGTACTCGCCGTGGGGGTCAAAGATCAGCACGGCGGCGCGGTTGTAGGGGCTGAGCAATTCTTCAATCAGCACCCCGGCGGTGTAAGACTTGCCGGAGCCGGTGCCCGCCAAGATCGCCATGTGGGTGCTGACCAGCTCCTTCACATCCAGGGTCACGGGCACCCGCCCGCCGGGGCGCAGCAGCAGGGAGCCGATGTGGGCCGAGCCGATTTCTTGCCGCTGCTTTTTGTTGATAATCTGGCGCAGGCTCTCGTCGTCGGCCAGGCGCACCTTAGCGCCGGGGTCTGGGGCAATGCGGGGGTTCATAAACCCCAGCGCGGGGTGAAAGTGGCCCACCACATCGACGGTAACTTCGTAGATCTCAGGGTTGGGGTGGGCAAAGCCAACTAGGGCGGCGATCGCCTCGGGGTCAATCTCGGGGTCGGCAAAGAGGCGATCGGGCAGATGGTCGATCAGGCAGCGGTCAGAAATTTTGCCCAAGATTTGAGCGTCCGGCGTATCGGTTAGATCGACCGAATAGTAGACAAACTCGCCAATTTTGACCTGGCGGTTGTCGGCGGTAATGAACAAGTACTGGTTACCGTCTTCCCCTGGCCCCTTGACGGTGCCGATGACCGGCGAAACCGAAGGCTTTGATGACCGTGCCATAGAAACCCCGCTAAAAAACCGCTGTTCGCCTCCCAGGGCCGCGCGCGCTTGGCCCAGGCTTCATTAATACTAATGTCCTGCTGAAAATTAGGGTAGGGGCAATATTGGGCAGCGGTAAAGAGACTGTAAACCAGCGGCGGCGATCGCACGGAGATAGCGGATTTCTCGCCGGCAGGGCCGTAGTAAAGATTGGCGGATTCACGGATACTGCCCCGGTGTCGAGTCGATAGGCTAAAGGAGGTCGAGGGCAAGACCAGCCATGCTGACAGCTTGCCCTCGGCCGAGGAAATTAGGAACATGTCGCTCGATGGCTGCCCATGGCATCTGAAAACTCGCCGGTTTTGTTCCAAGCCCGCCCGCTAGAGGGGATGCTATCTGCTGGCGCCTCGCGGCCCACCCCCCTAGCCGAAGGCCGCAAGGGTGCCGAGCATCGAGAAACTTGGCCGCTGGTTCACGCTCTGGCCACCACCCTCAATGGCCCTAGCCCCCTGCCCGACTTAGCCGAGGTACTGGGCACACATTTTGGGGCCAGAGCTTGCTTACTGCTGTGCCACTACCCCGCTACCGACGACCTCATCTATATCTGCTGGCACCGGGACTCTCCTCCCACCAGCCACCGGCTGGGGGCGACAGAGGCCGACTCTCGGCTAGATGGGCAGCGGCGGGTGGCCCTGGGCTTAATTCGGCAGACCCTTGACCAGTCGTCGGGTCAGGGCTTGCGCCACTGGCGCAAGGGCCTAGCGGAGCTGCTGCAAGCCGATAACTGCCCGCCGAGCTGGCTGCGATCAATCTCTGCCGCTACAGCGATCGCCGTAGATGGGTCGGGCTTGCAGGGATCTATGCTGCTGCTGGGTGCCACTGGCCTAGGGCTAGAGCCAACCGTGCGGGCTAACCTGGCCAGCCTGGGGGCGATCGCCTTTCACCAGCACTACCTACAGGGGCAGGCCCAGCGCCACACCGAGCAGCTGCGCTACCTGCAACACCTCAAAGAAGACTTTCTCAGCACCCTCAACCACGAGTTGCGCACTCCCCTCACCAGCATGATGCTGGCCATTCGCATGCTGCGCCGCCCTGACCTCACCCCAGAGCGCTCAGCCATGTATCTCGATATCTTGGAGCAGCAGTGCAGCCGCGAAATTGGCCTGGTTAACGACCTGTTAATGCTGCAAACCCTGGGGACTAAGCCTGCTGCCCTTGACCCCCAGGATTTTGCCCACCAGCCTACGAACCTGGGGCAGTTGCTCACCGACCTAGCTGGGCAGTCAAAGGTAACCTGGCAGCAGGCGCGACTCACCCTCGACTGCCAACTGCCTGCGGCTCCAGTGGTCTTGGCTACCGACCTAGAGAGCCTGACTAAGGTGCTACAAGAGCTGTTGGAAAATGCCCGCAAATATTCGGCTCCCGAGACGGTGATCACCCTGGCCTTGGCCGATAGTCAGGCCCCACACGGGCGAGTGACCCTACAGATTAGCAACCTGGGCATGGCCATTGAGGCCGACGACTTGCCCCACGTTTTTGACCAGTTTCGGCGGGGCTCGAAGGCCACCAAGGCAGCTATTGCCGGTACGGGCACCGGGCTGGCCCTGGTGCGTGGGCTAATGGAGCGCCTGGGGGGCACCATTAAGGTATCGAGCCAGCCCAGCGACGGCCAGCTCTGGCAAACTTGCTTCACCCTACAGTTTGAGCGCCATGACCCCTCTATCCATGTTTCCTAGGGCCATGGTTCTTAGGGCCATAGTTCATCGGGGCAAGATTCCTAGAGCCAGAATTCATCGGGGCAACACCCTGCCGTCAAAATTTGCTGGTATCCTGAGCACAGGCATGGCAGCCTGGCTAAACTGCACCGCTAACAGCTGGTTTTAACCCATGACTGCAAACATCCCCGACACCACCAACCTCAAGACAGCGTCCTTCGCCGCTGAGACTTTTGCCGGAGCTAGGGCCGAGAATCGAGTCTCTAAAGCTGTCGATGTGACTGTCCACACCGAAAAGCTAGAGGGGCAGCAGCGGCGTATTTTGGCCTTTACCGATATTCCCGCCACCGCCGACCAGGTTTGGCAGGTGCTCACCGACTACGACAACTTGGCCAGCTTTATCCCCAACCTTTCCTGCAGCAAGCGGCTCCGCCATCCTGAGGGGGGCATTCGCCTAGAGCAGATGGGTTCTCAGTGCTTTCTCAATATTAAATTCTGCGCCCGAGTGGTGCTCGATATGGTCGAAGCCTTCCCTCGGGAACTGCGCTTCTCGATGGTAGAAGGTGACTTTCGCCAGTTTGAGGGCAAGTGGACGCTGGAGCCAGTGGCTGAAGCCCAGGACAACAGAGTGCGTTTGGGCTATGACTTGATGATTCGTCCGCCACGAGCCATGCCCGTGGCCCTGATTGAGCGACATATTTGCAATGACTTAAGCCGCAACCTGAGGGCAATCAGCGATCGTACTGCCCTCCTGTTTAACGCGTGACTGATACCGGGGCAGCAGCGGACAGGCCAGTGTTGATAAAACACGGTCATGGTTTTACTAAGGGCTCTAGCCGCTCGGCGACCACAGCGTAGAAGGGGTCTCCGCCGGGCATGCCCAGCATTTGCAGAATGGCGGGGACGCTGGGCGTGTGGGTGATCACCTCGGGACTACTAAAGCCCGGTACCGAGCCAAAATAGCTTTTGACCAGGTTGACCCGGCGGGTTTCGCTGCCGTCGCGCCAGGCGGCGATCGCCTTTTGGTAAAACATCCGGTTTGAAAAGCTGACAATGGCGATGCCGCCGGGCTTGAGAACGCGGTAGATCTCGCCAAACACCACCTCAGGCTGCTGCAGATACTGCACCGACACCGTGTTCAGCACGGCATCGAAGGATTGATCTGCCAAGGGCAGCTGGGGGTTTTCATTCAGATTTTGCACAAAATAGTGATTGAGGCGGCGGTTTTTGGCCAGCTCTTCGGCGTTCATGCCGTGGCCTTCCACATGCTCGAAAGCCAAATCTTCTGGCAGGTGCGACACCCAGCTGCTCATCAGGTCAAAGATGCGGCTGTTGGGGCTAAGGCGCTCTTTGTAGAGATCCGTCAGCTGTCGAATGAAGCTGTCATCGACGTGGGTGACAAAGCGAGGCGCGTCGTAGAAAGAGGTGTCGCTAGAATTGTCTAGCTTGGTGCGTTGATCGGGCTGAAGCAGCATAGGGTGCAGAAAAGAAATTTTTCTAACGTGTAAACCGATCTAGAGTGTAAACAAATCCTAAGGGCAGGGCTACTATGGGCTAGACCCTGCTCTACACCCGGTTGCCCTCTAGACTGCGCCGGGGTGAGCAAGTCGGTGAGAGCGTCATTGACGCGATCTCAACCGTGGGTAATTCAGGTGGGGATATCCGTCTTGAGGGCGGCGTAGAACCCAGCTCTATCCCGCGTTACACTGTTGAAAACCCGTATTTGGGCGTCTTCGGTCTATGAGTTTAGAGATTAAAGCCGTGCAGGCACCCTATGGCGACGCGATGTACCGCACGCCGCCCCCAGATCTGCCCTCTTTGCTGCTCAAAGAGCGGATTGTGTATCTGGGCCTACCCCTGTTCTCGGGGGATGACGTCAAGCAGCAGGTGGGCATTGATGTCACCGAGCTGATTATTGCTCAGCTACTCTTCTTGCAGTTCGACGACCCCGATAAGCCTATTTTCTTCTATATCAATTCCACCGGCACCTCCTGGTACGACGGCAACATGATCGGCTACGACACCGAAGCCTTTGCCATCTGCGACACCATGAACTACATCAAGCCGCCGGTACACACTATTTGCCTGGGCCAGGCGATGGGATCGGCTGCCGTGATTTTGGCGGCGGGTACCAAGGGCTTTCGGGCTAGTTTGCCCCACGCCCGCATTGTGCTCAACCAGCCCCGCAGCGGTGCCCAGGGCCAAGCCACCGACATCGAGATTCGGGCTAAAGAAGTGCTCGACAACAAGCGCTCGATGATGGATATTCTGGCTAAGAGCACCGGCAAAACTGCTGAGCAGCTGATGCGCGATTCTGACCGCATGTTCTACATGAAGCCTGAAGAGGCTAAGGCATATGGCCTCATTGACCGGGTATTGACCAGCCGTAAGGAGCTGCCCGTACCCGCACCGATAGGGGTTTAGACCAAAGTAGTTTCAGCTTTAGGGGCGATCGCCTCCAAAGCCGTCTGTGAACCCTTCCGCGTCCGTTGTTTTGTTTTTAGGTTGAAAGAGCACTATGCCCATCGGCACTCCCAAGGTTCCCTATCGTTTGCCCGGTAGCCAGTACTCCCAGTGGGTTGACATCTACACCCGCCTAAACCAGGAGCGAATTATCTTTTTGGGCCAAGAGGTCACCGATACCCTGGCCAACTCCATCGTGGCGGCCCTGCTGTACCTCGACTCTGACGACAACAGCAAGCCTATCTACCTGTACATCAACTCCCCCGGTGGGTCGGTGACGGCAGGCATGGCGATCTACGACACCATGCAGTACATCAAGTCTGATGTGGTCACCATTTGTCTCGGTCTGGCGGCCTCCATGGGGGCATTTTTGCTGGCGGCGGGCAGCCACGGCAAGCGGGTGGCGTTGCCCCACTCGCGGATCATGATTCACCAGCCTATGGGCGGTACCGGGCGGCAGCGCCTCCAGGCCAGCGACATCGCCATTGAGGCGAAGGAAATTCTGCGGGTGCGCCAAGAGCTCAACGAAATGATGGCTCGCCACACCGGTCGCCCCATTGAGCAAATTCAAAAAGACACCGACCGCGACTACTTTATGTCTGCCGAAGAAGCAGTTGCCTACGGTCTAATCGACCGGGTGATTGAAGAACGCACCCAAGAGTTGGTGACCCCCGCATCGGCTGCCATCTAAGCCAGCTGAATCAAGTCCAGAGATGGAGGCATGTCTAGAAAAACGCTAGATCTCTAACTGGGCTTGGTTTAGACGCGTCATTTTTACTAACTATTGGCAGAATAGGGACAGCACACCTACCCTTCGCTTTAAAGTTGGCAAAAATGGCGCTGGCGCATCACTACCGCATACTGGGGCTAAGAACTGGGGCCGGCTTTGACGATGTCAAGCTGGCTTATCGTAATTTGGCCAGGCTGTACCATCCCGACGTGAACCCCGGCGATCAGCTGGCGAAGGAAAAATTTATTCAGGTCACCCAGGCCTACCAGTCTTTGGTGGATGCCCTACCCGCTGCATCTGTGGCGGCCACCCGTCGAGCGGCCCAGGTCAAGCCTGTTGATGCCAATCGCTCCGTCAAAGCGGCCCCACCCGCAAAACCCGCGTCGCAACCCGTAGCTCAATCTGAGCCAGCTCCGGCTGCCGCGGTCGAGTTCACCATTAGCCCTACTCCAGGCGGATCTGAGACCGATCAGAAGCTCAAAATCGATGGCTATAAGCAACTGCGAGAGTTCTTTGGTGGACAGCGCTTTCCCCGCGCGGTGGCCCTAGTGGAGGGGCTGGTGCAACGCTTCCCTGAAGACCCTGAGATTCGCCAGTGGCATGCCATCACCTACTACCGGTGGGGCCACGAGCTGCTGAACAATGGCAACCTGCCAAAAGCCGAGGTCTGCTTAAAAAAGGCCCACCGGGTTGATCCTCAAAATAAATCTCTGCGCCAGGCGTTGCAGCAAGATTTTCAGCGGCTTGAGTATCTGCGCCAGGCTCCCATGCCCCAGGCGCAGTGAGGCGATTTTGGATTGCCGTTTTCTAGGCATCATCCAGGGACAAAGTATAAGCAGGGTTGCCTAATTTACGCGGTTTGGATGATTGCTTCAAACCATTGCTCAAATCGCAGCGCTAGGGAATCGAGGGAATACTCGGTTTCGGCCTGGTGGCGGCAGGCGTGGCGGTCGAGCTGGTCGATAGATGCGATCGCCCCCACCAACCCCTGCACATCGTCCGGCGGCACCAGCCAACCGGTGGTGCCATGGCGCACAATTTCAGCGGGGCCACCCCGAGCGTAGGCAATCACCGGCACGCCGCAGGCCAGAGCCTCGATCGCCACATTGCCAAAGGCTTCGACCCAGCGCGGCGTCATCAATAGGGCGCGGCACTGGCGCAGCCCCTGCTGTAGCTCGTGGGTGGGCAAAAAGCCTAGGTAGCAGTCGGTGGCGTGGGGAAAGCGATCGCAAATCCTGCGCCAGTATTCCTCGTCCTCCAGCTTGCCGAGAATTTTGAGCGGAGCCTGGGCGATCACGGCAGCCTCCAGGGCATCCTCCAAGCCCTTTTCAGGGGAAATGCGGCCTAGCCAGGCCAGAGCATGGCCAGGGGTAGGGCAAAATTCGTATAGATCTAGGTCAATGGCGCTGCTGAGAATGGCAAAGGCATCGGCTGCCCTAAAGGTCTCGGTCCCAAAGGTCTCAGCCTGAGTGCGAGTGTAGGCTCCCAATCGGTGAGGAAACTGTTGGGCTACCTGCTGAATCACCTGATCCATGGCCTCGCTGAGGGAACCCATGGTGACAAAGTGGGCTACGGGTGTGCTAAAAAACTCGGTCAGGTAAAAGGGCAGCCAATCATAGGCCAGGTTGACGATCAGGTCAAACTGGTCTTGGTGCTGCTGGGCGTAGCGCCACACGCCGCCCAGCACGCTGTCGCCGGGGATCATCACTGGCGTGCTGCGCCCCTGGGTGTGGGCCGTGGGCTGAAGCTGCCCGCCGATTTCCACAATAGGAATATTCCCCAGCTTAGACCCCTTGGGAGCCAGCACCGTGACGTGGTGCCCCCGCGCCCTTAGCCCCTGACAGAGGTTGATCAGGGTTAGCTCGACGCCGCCGCCGAGGCCAGACCCCAATGGCCCCACAGGGGTTGAGACAAAGAGCAGGCGGAGGGGGGAGGGCATAGGGATTGATTAACGCTAACTGGGGGAAGTCGATGACTAGAGAGTCCAGAATATCTCCAGAGCGTGCTGTGGGTTTTAGGTGTTAGTTTCAGGTGTCAGGAATGGTTGACCGATTAATGCCAGGCTGTACTAATCTGACTCTGCCGGAGATGTCGCAGATCCCATGGACACCGTCCACTGGTGCAGCTTTTGGGTAAGGGCGTCGCGCTGGTTGATCAGGTAAATGCTCACTAGGGTAAAGCTCACCCCCACCCACTGGAGCGAGCTGAGGGTTTCCCCCAAAAACAGATTACCAAACAGCAGGGCAAACACCGGGGTCAAGAAGGTCAGGGCGCTGAGGCTGGTGAGGTTGCCCTGGGCCGCTAGAAAAAAGAAAATACCGTAGGCCAGGGCGCTGCCGAACAGGGTCGAATAGGCGATCGCCCCCCAGTCTAGCCCCGTCAATCCCTGCCAGGGCTGCACTTCCCCCAGGGTCGACAGCACAAACAGGGGCATGCCCCCCAACACCATGTGCCAGCCCGTGGCCACTACTGGGTCAGCGTGGCGGCACACATAGCGAATCAAAATAGTGCCCGTGGCCATCGATAGAGCCGCCAGCAGCATCAGCCACTCGCCCCCCTGGAGCAGGGTATTGAGGGCGGTGCCGCCGGTGAGCCAGGCGATGTCGCCGTGGAGCAGCGACACAATCCACTCATCGGGCAGGCCCAGGAGACCAATGCCCGCAATCCCCCACAGCAGACCAATCCAGCCCAGGGCACCGATGTGTTCGCCAAACAGGCCCCGTGCCATCACCGCCACCGCCAGGGGCTGAGAGTCGATCATCACAGAGCCTAGGCCTGCCCCGGTGCGCTGCAAGCCCGCCGCCAAAAAGCCCTGAAACAGAGTGCCATCTACCAGGGCAAACAGCGCTACCCAGAGCCAGCCCCGGCGACTGATGGCCTGGGGCCGCCCCAACAGCAGGGTCGCCAGCAGCACCACGACCCCGGCGGGCACCAGACGCAGACCCGCCATAAAAAACGGCCCGGTGTGGGGCATGGCTCCCTTCATGGCCACCATGGCGGTGCCCCATAAAAAGAAGGGGGCGATCAGCACCAGCGGGTTGCGAGTGGCGGCTTGGGGAGCGGTGGGAGAATCCATAGAGTGGGGGAAGGGGACGATGTGTTAAATGCTTGCCTAGGGGGGCGATCGCAGCGGCTGTTAGCGCAGAATTTCTTTAAGGAATGTTAACGCAGTTCAGGATCGGATGCTGTGCCCGCCGCCATCCCTCAGCGGCCCCGACTCCAATGCCCACGGGCCTAACGCCCCCAGCCCCGGCGCGGGGTTAGATTGGCTACAATTAAGCGCAGCCTCGGCGGTGCCCTGGCTATCTACTATTCATGAATGTTTGCACCTTATGGTCTGGCCGTTTTCTCCCCGCTCTCGTAAGTCTATTGCCCGCATCGAAGTCACCGGCGTAATTGCTGCCGCCACCCGCAAGCGCATGCTCGAAGCCCTTAAAGAAATCGAGGAAAAGCGCTTTCCGGCGCTGCTGCTGCGCATCGACAGCCCCGGCGGCACCGTCGGCGACTCCCAAGAAATTTACACGGCGCTGAAGCGGCTTAAGGACAAGATCAAAATTGTCGCCAGCTTTGGCAATATTTCGGCTTCGGGCGGGGTTTACATCGGCATGGGGGCCAACCACATCATGGCCAACCCCGGCACCATCACCGGCAGCATTGGTGTGATTTTACGGGGCAACAACCTAGAGCGGCTGCTCGACCGGGTGGGGGTCTCGTTCAAGGTGATTAAATCTGGCCCCTACAAAGATATTCTCGCCTTTGATCGGGAGCTGACCGACCCTGAGAAAGGCATTTTGCAAGAGTTGATTGACGTTAGCTACGGCCAGTTTGTCAAAACCGTGGCCGAGGCCCGCAACCTCAGTGAAGAAACCGTGCGCAGCTTTGCCGATGGCCGCATTTTTACCGGCGAACAGGCCGTGGGGCTGGGCGTGGTAGACCGCCTGGGCAGCGAAGATGAGGCCCGCCGCTGGGCCGCCGAGCTGGTCGGTCTCGATCCCGACAAGACCGAGTGCATCACCTTTGAAGAAAAGAAACCCCTGCTGCGACGGCTGGTGCCCGGCAACAGTCAGGCCAGCGCCCTCGCCTACTCTGGCCTATTTGTACCCGCCCTCAACGCCACCCTGGAGTGGTTAGAGTTTGAGCGAGCTACCAGCGGCGTACCGCTTTGGCTATACCGCCCCTAGATAGCCCAGCTGCGGCTGAAAACCAGGGTAGTGATCTGCCCTGGTAGGATTAAAACTGTAAGATGCAGGTGACTCTCTGCCCCTATGCTTACAGCAATTTTGCTTGCAGCAACACTTCGGGAGCAGAAAATTAGAACGTTTGGAGGTTGTGGCGTGGACTGGCGAATGTGGGCAATTCGGGGAGCAGTGACGGTACCAGAGAATACCGAGGCGGCTATCGGTGAGGCGGTGACAGAACTGATCGATGCCTTAGAGGAAGGCAATCAGCTCGACCCCAGCTGTATTATCAGCGCAACTTTTTCCGTGACCCGTGACTTGGATGCGGTGTTCCCAGCAGCGATCGCCCGTCAGCGCCCCCAGTGGGACAATGTTGCCCTGCTCGACGTCCAGCATATGCATGTCGATGGCAGTCTGCCCTGCTGCATTCGAATATTGATGCATGTGCAGCTGCCCGCGCTCCACGGCGAGGTGCAGCACATCTATCTGCGGGGTGCCCGCCATCTGCGGCCCGACTTGGTTGTGACTACATGATGCCAATTGTTGATTACACTCCTTACGAAAGACCTGTAATCAAACAAAAATTATTTTCTCTACTCTTCTATCCACCGAGGATTGCCCAAGGTGGCATAGTTGGATTCAGAAGAAGTTCTGTAGACTTCTCCTGAACCTAAAGTGCTGAGTAACGTAGACAAGCGTTCCCCAAAGGTTCTCATTCCCTAACTCTTAGGATTCAGATCATTGATAGTGTTTCTACTAACTGCATTCTTCCAAATCACTCAATGCCCCTTCAGGCGAATGCCGAGGAAGAGGTCGTAGAGGAAGCCGAAGAAGTCTTTCATTTTCAACAGCCCGAGGGATTGGGGTGATCCCTTCTCGTCAAGCAGGGGACGCATCACCTCGTAGGTGGGCTGATACTTGTACCAGGGCACCGAGGGCCACAGGTGGTGCACCAGGTGATAGTTCTGGCCCATGATCAGCAGGTTGAGGATCGGGCTGGGGTAGACCCGCGCATTCTTCCAGCGATCGCGGTCTTC
>JBBSKN010000014.1:0-51419 GCA_038256265.1 Phormidesmidales cyanobacterium | reverse complement strand
CCGTTGATCCTGAACCCTGCTTTGCTTCTAAGAAAGCTGAAGCCCAGTATTATGACCGCATTTGGTTCTCTAGGATCCAGTCCTTGTGCTGCCAACTACCACCCTGGGAGGCCGCCTAAAGATGTGTCAGGCAGTCAGCTCGCAGCCTCTGGAGCTGCCCCGCACCCAAGGCAAATAATCATTGCCAACGGTGACGACAGGTTAAGTTGTGTGTCTTGCTAAGGCCCAGACTGGAGTTTCCTAAGCCCCTCTAAATTCAGAAGTGGCAAGGCCAGAAGTGGCAGGTCCAGAGGTAGAGTTTTGCCGGGGGAAACTCCAGACTCCGAGCTGGACTTGGCATAGATAGCGATCGCCACAGCCACCCAATACCAAAGAAAACCCTAAAGCTTTGCCAAATCAGGGGTTGCCCTCCCTAAAGTAAGAGACAGCAATCTAAATTGTCGGGGCTAAAATTTCCGTTTAGCCTATAGATACAATACTGGAAATGGCATGGCCGCAAATTTTCCTTCGCTTTTATCTCAGGCTACGGTACGTGAGCCGCTGTGGCCCTCCTCAACCACTGCCCCCACCCCGGTTGACCGCATTCGGCGGCTGGTGTGGAAAATTGCCTTTGCCACCCTAGCCCTAATGGCCGTGGGCAGCGCCACTCGGGTGATGAATGCTGGCCTCGCCTGCCCCGACTGGCCCCTGTGCTACGGCCAGCTGGTGCCCCAGCAGCAGATGAATTTTCAGGTTTTTTTAGAGTGGTTTCATCGGCTTGATGCCGCCATCATTGGCCTCAGCACTGTGTGGCTGGTCGGGCTGAGTGTTTGGTATCGCCGCCAGGTGCCCGGCTGGTTACCCTGGGCGGCGGTGGGTGCTCTAGCGCTGATTGGCCTACAGGGGGCGATCGGGGGGCTAACGGTAACGCAGCTGCTGCGCTTTGACATTGTGACGGCCCACTTGGGGACGGCGCTGCTGTTTTTTAGCGCCATGCTAGCCCTGGCCTGCTGCCTGCTGCCCTACCGCAGCACCGGCACCGTGCAGCGACTGCCCTGGCTGGGGCTGTGGGCCGCCGGCATTGTTTACGCCCAGTGTCTGCTGGGGGGTCTGGTAGGATCGCGCTGGGCCGCCCACCAGTGCCTCGGTCTTAACGAGCTGTGCCAGGTGATGAACAGCCACCTGTTGGGTATTGTGCCCGCCTCCACAGCGGTGGTAGTGCTGACCTGGACGGTGTGGCGCACCCCCGCCCTGACCTACCCGCTGCGCCGGTTGGGCAGCTTAGCCAGCGTGCTGCTGGTGTTTCAGCTAGTGATGGGCATTGCCACTTATCGGCTACGGCTTCAAGTAGAGCCGCTGACCGTGGCCCACCACACCCTGGGGGCCGCGCTGGTAGGCACTCTGGTGTGCTTTACGGTGCTGGCTTGGCGCGATCGCCTGGGCGCGGCAGACGGCCTCGCTGACCCCAGACTACCTATCGCTGAGACCTAGGGAATCAGCTGCTGCTTCAGTCTCAACCCATCTTGGATGAACCCTCTCTAAGCCCAGACGTGCCAAGTCCAAACGTGAAGCTCTCCCCGTGAAAAACTACAGATTTCGAGGTGAACTTGGTCTGTCAGTCACGGTTGAATGTCGT
This sequence comes from Phormidesmidales cyanobacterium, assembly GCA_038256265.1. Taxonomy (GTDB): domain Bacteria; phylum Cyanobacteriota; class Cyanobacteriia; order Phormidesmidales; family Phormidesmidaceae; genus Nodosilinea. The sequence goes on along the minus strand of JBBSKN010000014.1, from coordinate 49,804 downwards.
GCTTAAACGTCACGGTTGAATATATTCAGCTATATTCAGCCAATATTTGCTAATTTTTAGCCCCCTTAGGATTTTTTGCATGAATCAGACCACCACCTGGAATGCCCCCACCCGGCACCATGACTCCTTTAAGGCTGTGGTTCAGAGCTACGTGCAGCTGACTAAGCCTCGCATCATTCCGCTGCTGCTGATTGAGACGGCGGCGGCCATGTGGGTGGCGGGCCAGGGCCGGGTTGACCCGGTGCTGCTGCTGGTGACGTTGTTGAGCGGCACCCTGGCGGCGGCTTCGGCCCAGACGATCAACTGCGTCTACGATCGCGACATTGACTACGACATGGAGCGCACCCGCCACCGCCCGCTGCCGTCGGGGCGCATTCAGGTGCGCGATGCGCTGGTGTTTGCGGTGGTGCTGGCGGTGCTGTCATTTAGTCTGCAAGCGCTGGTGGCTAACCTGCTCAGCGCTACCCTATCGATGGTGGGCATTGCCATCTATGTGGGGGTCTATACCTACTGGCTCAAGCGGTCTTCGCCGCAAAATATTGTGATTGGCGGCGCGGCGGGGGCGATTCCGCCCCTGGTGGGCTGGGCGGCGGTGACGGGCAACCTGCCCCTGGCGGCCTGGCTGTTTTTTGCCATTGTGTTTATCTGGACACCGCCCCACTTTTGGGGTCTGGCGATGCTAATTCAAGATGACTACGCCAAGGTCAATGTGCCGATGATGCCGGTGGTAGTGGGCGATCAGGCTACGGCCCGGCAAATCTGGTACTACACCCTGGTGCTGGTACCGCTGACGCTGATGATGAGCTACCCCCTGGGGGCGACGGGGGCAGTGTATGCAGCGATCGCCCTGGTTTTAGGCGGCATGTTTATGCAGCGGGCCTGGGCGCTGCTCCAGGCCCCAAGCGATCGCGATCTGGCCAAAAGCCTGTTTAAGTTCTCGATTCTCTACATGATGTTGCTGTCGGCGGGCATGGTGGTAGATAGCTGGCCGGTAACGCGATCGGCGGTGGCTGCTATTTCGGGCCCACTCCAATCGTTGGTAAGCCTGCTGCCTTTCTAAAGGATCGGTGAAAGGGGCAGCGATAAATATCGCGATGGCTATCGCGCGCAAAATGCTCCGGCTAAATACTTATCCAGGTTTTTACGGCAACAGGCTCAACGGGCCGACTTTGAGTCTAGTATTTATCCTCAAAGTACTGGTGCCAGACCCAGTTGCCTGCCACCGTTAGGGCCAAAACGATGCCGCCGCCGAGCCAACCGAGGGTGGCGTTGTAGCCGCTGCGGGAGAGGTTGGTCATCCATAGGTGGGTAAGATCGCTGCCGACCAAGTGATCGGCGATCGCAGGAAAGAGATACATCAGGGCTGCTCCCACGATCAGCCAGCCCACCATGGAGGCCAAGAGGAATAGGGTTTTTGCAGTAGATTGGGTGCCGATCATAGGTCTAGTCAACTCCAGATAGCCTGCTATGCCATACCCCCCTCTAAGCCTAGAAGTGGAGTTCTGCCGGTGGGAAAACTCCAGATCCCGTAGTGAATAAAATGTTGGGTGCCGTTTGATACCTCTTCAACTTAATTTTAGACTTAAACTTACAGTTCTAAAATTACATTTATTTACATTTTGCCCTATATTTTGCGCCCATGGATACCCTTATTTTGCGTCTGTAGATAGATAGGTGATAACCCAATCAAACCTAAGGTAGAGTCGAGAGCTGACTGCTGTATTAATTGAGGAAAAGTATTTATGTCCTATTCCAACGAACCGGGAGCCTACAGCAACGATCCTGCTGCCTACCCCGCCAATCCCAACGCTCGTGTTATGGAGACGACTGTCCCCGTAGCTGACTACCACGACCTAGTGCGCTGGGGGCCAATTTTTGCGGGCCTAGTGGTGGCGATCGCCACCCAGCTTGTGCTCACGGGTCTGGGCGCGGCCATTGGCCTCAGCAGCCTAGCCTCGATGGACGTACCCCAGAACAACGCTGGCGAAGTGGGTGCCGCTGTGGGCATCTGGTCCATCATCAGCCTGCTGATTGCACTATTTTTGGGGAGCTGGATTGCAGCCCGTGCCTGCGGTCCCATGAACCGCAATACCGCCATGCTCAATGGCGCTATACTGTGGGCCACCACCCTGGCGGTAAGCGCCTGGCTGCTGTCTAGCGGCGTAACCGGAGCCTTTGGCCTGGTGGCTCAGGGGGCCGACGCGGTGATCAACCAAGTGCCGCCCGATGTGCTGCCCAACGCCACCCAAAATCCTAACGTGACCCCTCAGCAAACCCAAGACATTGCTGGCAATGCGGCCAAGGTGGGCTGGTCGTTTACCCTGGGTTCGCTGCTGGGGCTAGTGGCTGCCCTCGCTGGCTCTGCCGTAGGCGCTCGTAGCCCCCGAGCCCAAGCTTCGCGCTAGCTGACGTCTCGCTAGTGCGAGGAGCAAAGCTTCCCATCGCTCTAGCAAAATAGCAAGTTCAAAAAAAGGTAGGCTTAATGCCTACCTTTTTTGTGGCCCCTTTTTATGGCCCCTTTTTATAGCCTAGGGGCGGCAGGGCTTAACACCATCGTCACAGGATTGTCATGTCGCAGCCACCTTTGCCCCTTAAGGTGTCGACTCAAGGCACTGGCAACGAGATCGCTCAGCCAGCACCCTGACGTGAGCCTCCGCAAGGGGGGTTGCGCCTGACGATATGCGAGGATTATCGCGATGAAACCTTCAACGCTGTTCAAAGGTCTGCTGGCCGCCACCCTACTGTTGGGTGCCCCTGCCGCCGTTGTAGCCCAGGAACAAGAAGCTCCAGCCCCAGCCCCAGCCCAGGCCGCTCCGGTAGAGGTGTCTGAAACTCAAATCGACCGCTTTGTCAGCGCCTATCAGGCGATTCAAACCATTCAGCAGTCGGTGCAGGCCGAACTGGTGTCTGCCGTTGAGGCCGAGGGGCTAACGGTAGATGACTACAATGCGATCGCCGAGGCTCAACAGTCTCCTGAGACTGTCGCCGAGGTGACCCCTGACCAGGCTAGCCAGTTTGCCGCCGCCGTTGAGCAGGTCGCGACCCTCCGTCAGAAGGCCCGTGAAGAAATGCAGGCGGCGATCGAGGCCGAGAATCTGTCTATTGATGAGTTTGAACAAATTTTGGCTCAGGCCCAGCAAGATCCTGCCCTAGAAGCCAAGATTGTGGAGCGGCTTAGCACCGGCAATTAAGAACCATTGTGCAACCGCTGCTGTGAGTTAGCGAATTTAGAGATACCCAGTCTCTAAATTCGTTTTGCTCCAGAGCGTTCACCGATTGCTGAGTGTTGTTGAGGTTGCAGGTTATTGAAGCAGACAATTTGATTGCGCCCTGTTTTCTTAGCTGTGTATAAGGCGAGATCGGCCGCGTGGAGTAAATCGTCGTCGTGGGTGCCGTGATCGGGAAAAATAGCGATACCCCCCGAAACGGTGGTTTTGACTTCAGTGCCGGCCCAATGCACTGCCGAGGCTTCAAATGCTTGAAGAAGGCATTCGGCCCGTTGACGACCTGCCTCCAAGGTCATGCCTGGAAAAACCAACAAAAACTCTTCTCCCCCTAGCCGGAAAGGAATATCGCCAACTCGCATATTCTGGGAAAGAATTTGGCTAAAGGCTTTAAGCACTAGATCGCCGACCCGGTGTCCAAAGGTGTCGTTGATCTGTTTAAAGTGATCAATATCCAGCATGATGAACACGATAGAAGAGTTAGATTGTCGGGCTTGCTGTAGTTCCTTAGGTAGGGTTTCATTCAAATGGTGACGATTAAATAGCCCGGTCAAGTGATCTTGTCTGGCCTGTTTTTCGAGCTCAGCCTGTAGAAATTCAATCTCCTTAAGCTGGTGCTGAAGGCAATCGTTGAGCTGACGCAATTCTAATTCTGATTGATATCGCTTGGTAATATCGTGCAATATCAGCAGTCGCCCGTGGACTCTGCCCTGATAGTCTACCAGGGGCGAAATTTGCGCGGTGACGTAGCATGACTTTTGAGTGCTGAGCCAAAGCTCAAAGGGTGTTTCGAGGCCTTGGGTATAATTTTGTAGAATTTCTGGATTGGACAAAGCGGCATGGAGAGATTGTCCTATGCACCCGTCTTTTAGGCCGGTCAGCGATCGCCCCTGAGGATTGATATCGATAATGCGATGGTGTAAATCGATGACGATTACTCCATCTCGCAGATGTTCAACTAACATTTCGCGGGCAATGGGAATGGTGTCAAAAGCACCCATTCGAAAGAGTGCCCAAAAGAAACACAGCCCTGTGGCGAGCATAGACATTGGCGTCAGGTTTAAGCCCGGAGGCGTGATGCGCAGGGAATAGAGGGCACCACTCACATAGGGAAACAACGACCCCAGGAGCAGAAACTGCGCTTGCCGCCGATGCAGGGGCCCGCCGCTGAAGGTGGAGCGACCCAATAACTGAATGCTGCGAATGCCGTATAGGTAGGAGCAAACCAGCACCCAGAAATAGCCAGGGCCATGCTCATAAACAGCCATGTTCATAGGGGGTGAACCTGGAATTACCGCAGTCCAGACCCAGTGATGCCAGGCGTTGGTGGCGACTAAAATGACATTGAAGATGGGCAAAATGCTCAGGCGGATAAGCTGAGCCGGGTTAAAGCGCGATCGCTCGTGGGTGAAGGCTTCGGCAAAGAGCAGGGAAAAGACGAATATGCCGCCACTGCCGGCATATTCCAGCGTTGACCAAAAGATTTTATCGGATACGGATACCGACCCGGCTTCCATAGCGGCCACGGTCGCGTAGAAGGTGGCCGCCACCATCATCAAAGAAAAATACTGGCGCGCTAGGGTAGAGCCTCGCCGCTGCCATGCCACGCTAGCGACCAGCACCATAAGCACTGCCGTCAGGGCCAGCACGCTAGAGTAGGGGTTGATCTGAAAGGTCATGGGAATAGTCAATCGATCCCCAAATTTGACAGCCCCTAAATCAGCCAGGGGTAGGGAGCCCAATTTAGAGTGTTCCAGCTAAATATTTATCCAAAGTTTGACGACAACAGGCCCAACGGGCCGAGTCTGCGACCGGGACATTTATTTAGATGGAATACTCTTAGGCCGTAACCATCGCGGTTTTAATCGCGAAGATGTATTCGATGATGTCTTCGACCGAGCGATCGGGGGTCGACGCGCCGGAGGTGACGCCAACGGTGATCGGGCCATCGGGCAGCCAGCCCTCGGTGGTGGTCATGTCGCCGTGGAGCAGCTTGTGCTCGATGCGGTTACCGGGGCCAATGCGGCTAGCGCTGTCGATGTGGTACGAGGGAATCTGGCGCTCGATCGCAATCTCTTGCAGGTGGGTGGTGTTGGACGAGTTGTAGCCGCCGATCACCACCATGAGGTCGAGCTTTTCATCCACCAGCTCAAACATGGCGTCTTGGCGCTCTTGGGTGGCGTCGCAGATGGTGTTAAAGCTGAGAAAGTGGTCGTTGAGCGCCTGGGGGCCATATTTTTTTAGCAGGGTGTGCTCAAAGAGCTTGCCGATCTGCTCGGTTTCGCCCTTGAGCATGGTGGTTTGGTTGGCGACGCCGATGTAGTCTAAATCGGTGTCGGGGTCAAACCCGACGGAGCAGGCGTTGCCAAATTTGGCCATGAATTCGGCCTGGTCACCGCCGTTGAGAATGTAGTCGGCCACGTACTGGGCTTGGTCTAAATTCAGCACCACCAGGTACTTGCCCGCAAAGGAGCTGGTGGCCACGGTTTCTTCGTGGTTGTATTTGCCGTGGATGATGGAGGTGTGGTCTTTTTTCTTGTGCTTCTCCACGGTGTTCCACACCTTAGAGACCCAGGGGCAGGTGGTGTCAACAATGGTGCAACCTTTGTCGTTGAGCAGCTGCATCTCCTGTACGCTGGCGCCAAAGGCGGGCAGAATCACCACGTCGCCCTGGCCCACCACCGCAAAATCTTTCTCGCCGTCTACCACTTCAATGAACTCCACCGCCATGTCTTTGAGGCGCTGGTTGACGCTGGGATTGTGGATGATCTCGTTGGTGATCCAAATGCGCTCGGTGGGGAAGTGCTGGCGGGTTTCGTAGGCCATGGCCACGGCCCGCTCGACCCCCCAGCAAAAACCAAAGGACTGAGCCAGCTTGATGGTGACATTGCCACGAGTGAGGGTGTAACTGCGATGCCCGGAGGGATCGCTCCGCGAATCGCGGATTTCTTGAATCAGTCCGCTGTTGTACTCGGTCTGCATTTGCCCGGCCACCGCTTCGCCGTGGCCAAACCCCTGGCGAAAGTACTTGTCGGAGTGGTTTAGGGAGCGCTTAAAGGCCTTGGTATCCATCAAATCCTCAACGAGTGGCGGCATAGCTTTAGGATAGCGGGTTGGGTGAAGGGTTTTGCAGTGCGATCGCCCCAAAGCTCCCCAGGGTTGTTAAATGGTTCTTCCCGAAGCCCAGCCTGAATAAGACAATCTGATTTGTCCCTTGGCCAGAGATAATAAACCCGGAAACCCTTATAGGCTGACCCCATGACTGCCGACATTCGTCTACTCGTGCTCGATATCGACGGCACCCTGGCCGGCGTGTCAAACCAGATCAACGACCCCGTGCTGGAGGCGATTCAGGCGGTGCAGCAGCGGGGGATTGCCGTGGCGATCGCCACGGGGCGCATGTATCAGTCGGCCCTACGGTTTTACCAGGCGGTCGGCTCGACCCTGCCGCTGATGGCCTACCAGGGGGCCTTCATCAAAGACCCCAACACACAGAAACTGCACCGCCACACCCCCCTACCCCGCCAGATGGCCCTAGAGCTGCTCACCTATCTGGCCCCAATGGAGGCCAACAACGATCTGTCGATTCACCTCTACATCGACGACCAGCTGCACGTGCGGGCGGTGATTGGCGACACCGAAGCCTACGCCGAGCGCTCGGGCATTCGCCCCGTGGCGGCGGGCGATCTGGCGGCGCTGCTCAACGGCAATGTCGCCATCGAAACCACCAAGCTGTTGACCCTCAGCAACAACATCGACCTGCTCAGCGATATTCTCAGTGACCTGGGCCAGCGCTACCCCACCGACGACCTGTACCTGACGCGATCGGTCGAATATTTTGTCGAAGCTACCCACCCCAAGGCCAACAAAGGCGAGGCGGTGCGGTTTTTGGCCGAAGACCTGCTGGGCCTCAAGCCCGACCAGGTAATGACCATCGGCGACAACTACAACGACCTGGAGATGCTGCGCTACGCGGGCATTGGCGTGGCCATGGGCGACGCCCCAGAACCGGTTAAGCAGGGGGCTGACTGGGTGGCTCCGGGGGTAGAGGCCGACGGGGTGGCAATGGCGCTGCGGGAGTTTCTGCTGTAGTGCTTGTGGGCGGGCTGTTGGCAGACGTTGATGGGGCCAGACTGTCGTACAGCTCTGAGAGCGTCACCACCCCGTAGCCCTGGTAGTCAATCAGCCTGAGCAAGCCGGGCAGCGCCTCGGCCGTCTGCACACAGCGCGCCATCGAGCCACCATGCATGACAAAAATTGCCCCCGGAAAGATAAACTGCGCCAGATACCAGGTGTTGAGGTTGGGGGTGCTCAGCCGCTTCATGGTGTCGAAGGGAATCATCGAGGCCAGGGCCACCAGCGACTCATAGCCGGGGGTGAGGCGAATGTGCTCGACCATGGCCCGGTTGTAGAGGCCCCGCCCTGGTCGATACCAGCGAATGGGCTGTTGGGTGAGATCGGTGATGCGATCGTGGGCCTCTTGAAAGTGGCGGGCAAACTGGGCCGGCTGCAAGATCGCCGGGGTGGTGTCGGTGGTGCCGTGGTTAGCAATTTCGTGCCCCCCCGCAAGAATTTCTTGCAGAATGGTGCTGCCAGGACTGAGGTGGTCGGTAATCACAAAAAAAGTAGCCCGTACCGGATGCTCGGCGGTGCGGTTGTAGGTATCGAGCGCCTTGAGAATCAGCCGAGTCGAGGCATCGTCTTGCTCTCCCGGTGTCGGCACATCGTCGATGGTAAGCGCCACCCGGGGCACCTGCGTCGGCGCGTAGAACAACGCATCCGGAAACATCCGGGCCACCTGGGTCAGCAGCTGATGATGGGGAGGTGCCATGGAGAAAATCGCTCAGTCGGGCCGAGCCGATAGGAATTGGCTAATAAAACCAGTCTACCGCTGACCGCCTATCCACCCACTCACCGACTCGTCGAATCCAAGCTATCCCGCCTTAGGCGCTAGGGCCGCCTTGGGGTAGGCGATGCGCTTGTGGTTATACTGCTGCCACACCTGCACAAAGATTTCGGCAATTAGGGTCATGTGGTCGCGGCTGAGGCCAGATTCTACCAGCTGGTTGTCTTTCCAGCGGGCACGTAGGATCCGGTTGACCATGGCTAGGGCGTCATCGGGGGTGGCGTCAGTGAGCGATCGCAGCGCCGCCTCGCAGGAGTCGGCCAGCATGACAATGCCAGTCTCCGGCGACTGAGGAATGGGGCCATCGTAGCGAAAGTCAGATTCTTTAACGGTAATGGTGGCATCTTCCTTAGCCCTTTCTTGGGCCTGGTGGTGAAAGAAGCTGATCAGCATGGTGCCCTGGTGCTCGGGGATAAATGATCGCACCGCCTTGGGCAGCCGGCACTTGCGGGCCATGACAATGCCCTCGGTGACGTGCTTTTTGATAATGTCGGCGCTGAGCCAGGGGTCGTTGAGTTCATCGTGCTTGTTGGGGCCACCCATCTGGTTTTCGATGAAACCCTGGGGGTCGTGCATTTTGCCGATGTCGTGGTAGAGCGTGCCTGCTCGCACCAGCTCGACATTGCAGCCCAGGGCACGGGCGGCGGCTTCGGCCAGGCTCGACACAAATACCGTGTGCTGAAAGGTGCCTGGAGCTTCTGAGGCCAGCCGCTTGAGCATAGATCGGTTGGGGTTTGACAGCTCTGCCAGTCGAATCGGCGTGACCAGGTCAAACAGGTGCTCTAGGTAGGGACTGAGGCCTAAGGCAGCAATGCTAGAGAGCACGCCGTAGCCCCCCTGTAGGGCAGCCCCAATCAGGATCCCCGACCAGGCAGAAATCAGCGAAACCGGGCTTAAAATCAGCGTCAGCAGCAAATAGGCAACCCCCTGGGTGAGTCCCACACCGCCCCCTAGCATCGCCAGTTCTTCGCGCGATCGCATGCGGCTGGCCAGCAGGCTACACACAAACGCCCCCGCCGCCCCCGCCGCAAAGGAAATGCTGCCCACCGCTGACCCCACTGGCAGCAGCACGGCCACCAGCACCACCAGGGTGCCGCCCAGCACCGGGCCGTAGAAGCTGCCCGCCAGCAGGCCGATAGCGGGCAGCCCGTAGGCGGCGATGCCGACTATTTTCATAATCCCGGTGCTGACCACCATGGCGGCCAACAGTAGGTAATCTTGCTGGCGCAGGCGTTGGGGCACCCAGCGCTCGATCAGCAGAAACAGCCCCACACCTACGGCCACCAGCCCCCCAAATATGGTCAGCCCCCAGTAGTTAAACCGGCGCTGGCTGAGATTAAAGCTGTCGAGCAGCACAAAGTTGCCCTGGCTGATGGTATCGCCCGCCGCCACAATCACCTCGCCCTGCTGCACTTCTACGTACACGGGCTTGACGGCCTCGGCGGCCATGTCGGCCTGGAGGCGGCTGCGATCGCTGTCTTCGACCAGGTTGGGCTGAAGGGTTGACAGCAAAATTTCTCGTGCCAGAGGCTCAACGGGGCGGGGGAGATTGTCTTTGAGCTGTAGATGGGCCGCGCGGTCAAGCAGGTCTGGGGGCAGCCCAGAGACAATCCCTTGGGCCAGCATGCGCTCCGCCGCATTGCGGATCTCAACCTGAGCATTGCCCCAATCTTGGATGCTTACCTCAAACAGCTGGGGTGCCTCTGAGACCCCGTCGGTCTGGGCGGCTAGCAGCGTCAAATTGGCCATAGCCTGTTGGTAGCCCTGGCGGGCTTTTTCTACCGAGGCCAGCAGTTTGGCAAACTCCTGCCGGCTGGTGCGCTGGCCATAGGCCCACAGTTCGCCTAGGGCCGTCTGCTGCTCAGGGGTGAGGGTTTGGTTGCGCACGAGCGCATCTAGCTCAATGCGTTCACCGCGAATTCCTGGGGTGGAGTTGTCGGTAGCCAGGGGGTCAATCAGGCTGCGCAGCTTTAGCCAGGTGGCGTCGTCGGAGCGGCGCAGGTAGATCTGGACATCGGTGGACAGCACCCCAGTGGGGGCAAAGGGCACGTTCCCGGCCTGGCGGCGAATGTCGCCCACCTGGGCGGTGAGACTGTTGAGCGATCGCAGCACCGTTTCGTCGGTGGTGCTGTCTACCCGCAGCACTCGCAAGGCACCGTTGCGGGCATCGCGGCGGCGCTCTTCGGTGGTTTCTCGGTCTTCTACCCGAGTATCGGCGGGGGCAAAAATGGTGCTGGGGGCCACACTGCCCACCTGGAGGCCCGGCTGATTGTAGAAGCGCTGGCCCAAAATAGCAGTCAGGCCCAGGGTAGCGAGGGCGAAGGCCAGTCGGGGATGGCGAATGTTTTTGCCCCGCCGCAGGGGGCGACAGGGCAGCGATCGAATCACCGCCAGCGGGCTCAGGCGACTGGCGGCAGGGGCAATTCTGCCCTGGCCCAGCGGTTCAGAATCTAGGGCAGACTGCGCCCTCGGGCTGGCGGCAGACCGAGAGGGAAATGCCTTGGTGGCCCGTTGGTCTACAACCCACCAGCGCTCGACCGCAGCCACAAGTTCCTGAATTGCCTTCATAAATTAAGACAGCTAAAGGGCGTAGGCAATGACCGGAGAACCCCAGAACGAATGGCCCCAAAGTAGAACCAGAGTAGATATCCCCAGGACAAGTGGCTCCAGAACAGATGACCACAGAGCGTCCTTACATTTCCCGCGCCTCATTCCCCGCGATCGCGCCGGGGCCGTTAGCCCACCGTCAGAACACTCTGTGGTCATTATAGGCGGCGGCTATGGGTAACGGCTTTCCTAGGCTCAAACCCTAATACCCAAAGGAGAGGCGGGCTGGTCTAGGCTGGGGGCAACTCCCAATCCTGCCCAACGGCGGTGGAGAGCAGCGGCAATCTGGCCCAGGGCGATATCTCCTAATCCCAGCCAGGGGTCTGGCCCTGGAGCGCAGTACCCAATTAACCAGCGCTGGCGCAGCCCCGCCCCCAGACTGGCGCGGCCCTGGGTCAGACCCAACAGCCCCCCGGCTAGGGCAATCTCCGTCGCCGCCCAGCCCCGCTGGTGCGCCAGCGATAGAGCCAACGCCACCTGCCCCTGGGTCTGGGTCGCCAGATCCAGCGATCGCCCCAAAACAGAGCCTAGATCAACCGAATAGGGTGCTGCTGCTCCCGTTGGCAAGGTCTGATGAGCAGCCTTCACCCTCACCAATCCAGTCTCTCGACACAGCAGCAAAAATAGCTGGTCGCAGGCCCGAGCCACCTCATCTCCGAAGGCGAGATCTGCAACCCAGCGCCCCATGGCGGCCCGGTGGTGACCATGGGCATCGGCATGAATCCACAAATAGGGCAGAGCGTTGATCAGAACTGCCGCCGGGTCGCGCAACCCTTGAAAGTGGCTCTGCCAGAGCTGAGATTGTAACCGCTCTCCCTCGGCGCAGGCCTGGGCGACCCGCAGTAGGCCTCCCTGCCAGGTCGGCTCAGCTGCGCCCCGGCGGTGGATAGCCCAGCGATCGCCAATCACAATGGCCTCTAAAGCAGCCCCCAGGCGATCGCCCAGCGAGACAGATTGAGCAGCAGCCTGGGCCAGCGGAGTTTTCGTCACCTGATTCACCACCTAGGGAGAGTCCTACATCAGTCAGTCAGTCACACTATCTTTTATGAAGTGTGCAACCATACCCAGTCCAGATCGGGATCGGGAGTTTTCCCGCAGGTAGAATTCCACTTCTGGACTTGGATGAGATTGATATGATTGCGCAGTAGCCCATTTGCGAGCGGCAATCCTATAATGCTTGCTGTCAAGCCCTGTGGCCAATCCTTCCCTCTGCCTGGAGCAATGTCTATGTTCTGCGTGTCCCCACTCGTTAAGCGGCTAGCCCCTAGGTGGGTCGACCTCGGTGTTTGGGGAATCGCTGCGGCGATCATGCTGGCCAGCCCCCCCTCCGCCCTAGCCCAGGCTGAAGCCGAAGCCGAAGCCCCAGCAGGGCCAAACGCCACCCCTACGGTCAGGGGTGGGCGCATTGTGCGGCCTACCCTTCGGCTCGGTATCCAGGGTGAATCGGTGCGAGAGCTACAGTCAATGCTCATGTTGCTGGGTTACTATCCCGGCCCGGTCAGCGGAGTCTATTCAGAAGACACCGCCGCCGCCGCCCGCCGTTTTCAGAGCGCCGCTGGCATTATCGCCGACGGCATTGTCGGCCCCGCCACCTGGAGTCGTCTGTTTCCTACGCCACCGGGAGAATCAAACCCGCCCACGGCAACGGCCCCAGCGGCTGGAGGCACCCCCTCATCCACTGGCACTCCATCCACTGGCACCCCCTCCACTAACACTCCATCCACTAACACTCCATCCGCTGGCACCCCGTCTACTGGCACCCCGTCTACTGGCACTCCCTCCGCTGGCACCACCCCACCCGTCACTACCACGGGCTCCACCACTGCTCTGCCAATACTCCGCCCTGGCATGGAGGGCGACGCCGTGCGCCAGCTCCAGCAGCGGCTGCGCACTAAGGGGTTCTACAGTGGTGCGATCGACGGTCTTTTTGGCAGCCAAACCGAAGCCGCCGTGCGCCAAGCCCAAACTGTCAACGACCTCACCGTAGACGGCATCGTTGGCCCCGCCACCTGGCGGGTGCTCAACTAAGCCTCCTACGGCAGCTAGCTGGGGCTGAGGAAAATTTAATAAAAAGCACGTGGCTCCCAATTCAACAACCCTGGGGGCAACAAGCTAGCTGACCAGAGAGTATTCATACTAAAAAGTCGTCGAGATCAAACCACTCTCAACGACCTCTACAGATCTTGCTAAAGTTCAAAAGCAGAATTCTATCGGGGCAAAAATCACAGACCCCAATCCAAAGCCCTTGAGTTAAAGGCTTCTCAAACATTTAATCTACCTGGGTCAGCCAGTCGGCCATGAGGTTTGACGACTCAGGCACCGCAGCGCTGGCATAGGTAGTGTAGGGAATATCCATCGCTTCCAGCCTAGACATTTCCTGGGCGGCGTGATTCATATAGACGATGTAGTTGCCCATCAGAAAGTAAACACCCATCAGGGCAGCGGCAGAAGATGCCACCAAAAAACCCGCCAGCATCAGAGAAAACTCCTGACCTTTGACGGCCTGCTCCATCAGCCGGAGCGCCCAGGCCACTAGGGCAATCACAATCACTAGGATAAGCAGAAGCATGGAAAACTGTTTTAGTAACGGTTTGAACAGCCAGTGTTAACGCATCTGGTTCTTATGTTACACATCGTAACAGGCATTCATAAAACCGGCAGGGTTCCACAGAAAGTCTTCGGTTTTGGCCCGGCGCGGCTAGCCTAGGCCAGCCGGACTGGCACGTGGCGATCGCGCAAATGCTCCTTTACCTGCTGCACCGTCAGCTGCCCGTAGTGCAGTAGTGAGGCCAGTAGCGCCGCCTCGGCCTTGCCCTCGGTCAGCGCCTGGTGAATGTGGCCGCAGTTGCCCGCCCCGCCCGAGGCAATCACCGGTACTGGCACGCGATCGGCAATGGCGCGGGTGAGGCCGAGGTCGTAGCCCGCCTGGGTGCCGTCAGCATCCATGCTGGTGATGAGCAGCTCGCCCGCCCCCTGGTCAACCACCGTTTCGGCCCAGGCCAGGGCATCGAGGCCGGTGTTCTCGCGCCCGCCCCGCACGTAGACATCCCAGCCGGGGTCAGCGGGGTCGGTGCGGCGGCGAGCGTCGATCGCCACCACAATGCACTGCGCCCCAAAGCGATCGCTGGCCTCTCTGATTAACTCAGGCCGCTTTACCGCCGCCGAGTTGATGCTGACCTTGTCGGCCCCGGCTCGTAACAATTTTTTAATCGTTTCTAAGGATTGCACGCCCCCGCCCACGGTCAGGGGAATAAACACCTGCTCGGCGGTGCGATAGACCACGTCGTAGATAATGTCGCGGTCTTCGTGGGTGGCGGTGATGTCGAGAAACACCAGTTCATCGGCCCCCGCCTGGTTATAGGCCTGGGCCAGCTCCACCGGGTCGCCGGCGTCGCGCAAGTCAACAAAGTTAACCCCTTTCACCACCCGCCCCGCTTTGACATCCAAACAGGGCACAATCCGTTTTGCCAACATTGCCGTTCTCCTTCCCGTTCTCAACCTAATAGTTTCTCAAATGGTGGGCAGTGCCCACCCTACAGCGGCTGTAGTCGCTGGATTGAAGCTGGTAGCTGCCCTAGAAATCTCTTAAAACATACAACCCCACCCACCCATCCACCCATCTACCCGTCCACCCGCCTACTCACCCACCCATCCACTCCCCCACTCCCCCCACCAATATCCCCCCGCGACAGATTAACCCACCTCAGGCTCCACAATATCGGATCGTCAGAGGCCAAGACGCTGATACACTATGTCTTGGTTTTATTGTTAGATATACGGTTGGAGCCCTCAGTAGACATGGGTTTAGAGATTGGCACAAAGGTAAAGGTATCTCGGCTACGGGATCGAGTTTCAAAGGATGTGGCAGCCTACTTGGGCAAGCGCGGCATTATCAGCCAGTTCAAAATGGTAGACGGCAGCGGCGTAGGCGTCGTGGTGGAGTTTGAAGATAGCTACACTACCTGGTTTTTTGAGGATGAGCTGTCTGAGATTCAGTAAGAGACGGCGGCAGTAATAAGCCTGTTCCAGGTCTCAACTTGGCAGAAACAGGGGTTGAAGATCCTTTCTTTTGAGGGATCTCATGGCCCATGGTTTTTGCGATGATTTATGCTGGCTCCTTAAACAGTCGGGTGCCTGTAGGCAAATCGAATAAATTCTGTCCAAGTCTCAGAGGACAGAGTTTTGTCCGGGGGAGACTACAGACCCGAGTCGGACTGGGTACAGATTTCAACCCGTACCCATAAACGTCTGAGCAGAGACCTGCTCAGACGCTATGACCTCAAAAACGCGCAGGCTCAGCTTTATTTATGGCACTAATTCTCACCTATTTGGGCAAGGGCGGCAGCGGCACTACCACCGTGGCCATTGCCGCCGCTAAGCAGCGGGCTAGAGCCGGTCAACGTGTGCTGCTGGCCATTCAGGATGTAACCCCGGCCCCGGCGCTGCTGCTGGGCCAGCCTCTCGGAGCCGCGCCAGCCGAGGTAGAGCCTAACTTGTGGGCCATGCAGTTGCAGTCGGCGGTGCTGCTAGAGCAGGGCTGGGATGAGGTCAAAGCCCTAGAGGCCCAGTACCTGCGCACTCCGTTTCTCAAGGCGGTCTACGGCCAAGAGCTGGGGGTGATGCCAGGTATGGACAGTGCCCTGGCCCTCAATGCCCTGCGCCAGTGGGACGCCAGCGATCGCTATGACGTGATTATCTACGACGGCAGCGATGCCATGGCCACCCTGCGTATGCTGGGCATGCCCGAAATTTTGGACTGGTATCTGCGGCGGTTTCGCGGCGTGTTTCAGCAGTCAGACGTGGGCAAGGGGCTGTCGCCCTTTTTGCAGCCCATGGCCGCAGCGGTGCTGGCGGTGGACTGGTCGGGGGATGTGCTCGACCGGTCGAGCGGTCAGGTGCGATCGCAGCTCGAAGACGGCCGCCAGGCGGTGACGAACCCTAACCGAATAGCTGCCTTTTTGGTCACCACGCCGACTGCCGGGTCTGTTGCCACTGCCCGCTACTTGTGGGGCAGTGCCCAGCAGATCGGCCTCACCGTAGGCGGTGTTTTAGTCAACCACGGCGTCCTTGATAGTGAGCAGGTTCATACCTTTACGCCCCTGCCCCAGGTGCCACTCCCCTCGGTTATCGACCAGGGCTGGGATGCCGCAGTCGAGGCGTTGCCCGACCCGGCCCAGTGGGCAGCGGCGGCCCCTCGCCCTGTCAGCGTCGATGTAGCGGAAAATACCGTGCGCCTCTTTTTGCCCAGTTTTGACAAGACCCAGGTCAAGCTGACCCAGTACGGCCCCGAGGTCACCATTGAAGCGGGCGACCAGAGGCGCAACTTGCTGCTGCCTGCCGCCCTCCAGGGTAAGGCCGTGGCCGGGGCTAAGTTTCAAGATCAGCATTTAGTGATTTCGTTTAGCTAAGCTAGGAGGCGATCGCCCCCGCTGGCCGACCGCTCTTATCTAACCGTTCCATGACCTGGGTTGACGAGAATAGTCGGCCTGCACCAGCCCAGGTTTGCCCCTGGCTCAGAAAAGTGGCACCGTGGAGAGGCATTGGGCTGACCCGATATTTCATCGACCTGTAGCAGTTTCCCACCACCATGGCTGAATCACCGTCCCCCTCTCCGGTCAACGACGCTCCAGACCCAGCGGAGGTTATCCCAACAGCTACCCCCGAGGCCGTAACCCCAGGCAAAGGCAACGCGGCCCGGCAGCTGCTGGGCATGAAGGGGGCCAAGAGCGGAGAGACCTCGATTTGGAAGATTCGCCTTCAGCTGATGAAGCCCATCACCTGGATTCCTCTGATCTGGGGGGTGGTGTGCGGGGCGGCCTCATCGGGCAACTACCGCTGGAACTTAGAATACGTGCTGATTGCCGCTGCCTGCATGCTGTTTGCCGGGCCGCTGCTGACGGGCTACACCCAGACCCTCAACGACTTTTATGATCGCGAGATCGACGCCATCAACGAGCCTTACCGGCCCATCCCCTCGGGGGGAATCTCGATTCCTCAAGTGGTGACGCAGATTTTGGTGCTGTTGGTGGGCGGCCTGGCAGTGGCCTACAGCCTTGACCGCTGGGCAGGTCACGACTTCCCCATCATTACGGCCCTAGCCCTGGGCGGCTCTTTTGTGTCGTACATTTACTCGGCCCCGCCGCTAAAGCTAAAGAAAAACGGCTGGCTGGGTAACTACGCCCTAGGGGCCAGCTACATTGCGCTGCCCTGGTGGGCCGGGCATGCCCTATTTGGTGAGCTCAGCTGGAAGATTGTGGCGCTCACCCTGTTCTATAGCCTGGCGGGGCTGGGTATTGCGGTGGTCAACGACTTTAAGAGCGTCGAGGGCGATCGCCAGATGGGCCTCAAATCGCTGCCGGTGATGTTTGGCGTCACCACCGCCGCCTGGATCTGCGTGCTGGCGATCGATATTTTTCAGGGGGGCGTGGCCGCCTACCTGATGGCCATTCACCAAAACCTCTACGCGGTGCTGCTGGTGCTGCTGATTATTCCTCAAATTACCTTTCAAGATATGTACTTCTTGCGCGACCCTCTGGGTAACGACGTCAAATACCAGGCCAGCGCCCAGCCTTTTTTAGTGTTGGGCATGCTGGTCACGGGCCTGGCTCTGGGGCATACAGCCCTTTAGGGTAGCTCTGGTACGACCCTCTCTCTGGGCTGTACCCTTGAAGAAATGGTCTAAACCCCATAAAGTTCACAGAGTGTGAGTTCCAACATGTGAGAAGGGCAACGGTGCTATGGCTCGATCTTGGTTAACCTGGCTGTCGTTTCCTGGCGAGAGGTCCTCTCGGGCGGCGGCAGGCCGCAAATCTGGGGGCAAATCTAGGGCCAGATCGGTCAATTATGCTAAAGCTGCCGCCCCGCCGCAGCGGTTAGCCCAGCCCGACGAAGAGGCTAAGGAGACGCCGCCGCGCCGCTATCGCCCCCTGTTTTGGCGGCCTCTGTTTTGGCTGGTGCTGCTGGCCGGGGCCGGCATTGCTGGCGGCGGCACCCGCGCCTATCGGGTGGTTCAAGCTACCAATGAAAGTCTGGCCGACTCGGCCAGCGCCCTCACTTACCAGCGTGGCGGCACCGCCACTATGGTGTCTGCCGATGGCGTAATTTTACAAAAGCTTGGGCCTGCCTCCCGCGAGACCATCGCCCACGACACGATGCCAGAACACCTAGTGCAGGCCTTTGTAGCCTCCGAAGACCAGCGCTTCTACGAGCACAGCGGCGTTGATTACCGGGGCATTGCCCGCGCGGCCTGGGCCAACCTGCGCAATCGCGACGTGGTCGAAGGGGCCAGCACCATCACCCAGCAGCTAGCCCGTATCGTCTTTCTCGATCAGGAGCGCAGCTTTCAGCGCAAAATTAAAGAGATTATGATGGCGCTTAGGCTGGAAGAAAGCCTGACTAAGGAGCAAATTGCCGAGCGCTACCTAAACCTGGTGTACCTGGGCTCAGGGGCCTACGGCGTAGCCGATGCCGCCTGGGTTTACTTTGGTAAAACCATTGACCAGCTCACCATCGCCGAGTCAGCACTGATCGCGGGCATGGCCCCTGCCCCCAGCCTGTATTCGCCAGCGGTCAACCCTGAGGCAGCTCGCAACCAGCGCGACCGGGTGATTCGTCGCATGTTGGCCACCGATGTGATCACCGGACTAGAAGCCGAAGAGGCCATCAGCGCCGATGTGGCGATCACGACAAACCAGCCCAAGTTTCTCTACAGCGAGTTTCCCTACTTCACCCTTCATGTGCAAAAGCAGCTAGAGACGCTGCTAACCCCAGAACAGCTGGCGGCCGGGGGGCTAACGGTAGAAACCACGCTCAACGTGGTGTGGCAGCGCCGGGCTGAAGAAACGGTGAATGATGCGATCGCCGACTACAGCGGCTGGCAGCGGATTGGGCAGATAGCCCTGGTAGCTGTAGACCCCCGCAACGGCGAGATCAAGGCCATGGTGGGCGGCACCGATTTCACCAGCGAAAACCAGTTTAATCGAGTCACCCAGGCCCAGCGACAGCCGGGTTCGACCTTTAAAACCTTTGTCTATGCGGCGGCGATCGCCGGCGGCATGTCGCCCTATAAAAATTATATGGATGCCCGCTACGTTGTCGATGGCTATGAACCCAAGAACTACCGCGAAAGCTACGGCGGCGGTATGGAGCTGCTGCAGGCGCTGCGCAACTCAGTGAATATTGTGGCGGTAAAACTGCTGGTAGACACCGGCTTTGACCCGGTGGTGCAGCTGGCCGGGCGCATGGGCATTGAGTCGCCCCTGCTACCCGCCTACTCCCTGGCCCTGGGCACCTCTGAGGTCAACCTGCTGGAGCTAACCAGCGCCTACGGCACCCTGGCTAACAAAGGCGTTCACCGCCCGGCCCACGGCATTCGTCGGGTGCTCGACGCCAACGGTGAGGTGATCTACGAGCGCCCTAACGAGTCAGTACAGGCGATCGACCCCAACAGCGCCGCGATCATGACCTGGATGCTGCGGGGAGTCGTGGAGGGAGGCACCGGCGGCAATGCCAACCTGAGCCGTCCGGTAGCGGGCAAAACCGGCACCTCTGAGGAGTACCGCGATCTCTGGTTTGTCGGCTACATTCCCCAACTGGCCGCCGGGGTGTGGATGGGCAACGACGACAACACCCCTACCCGAGGGGCAAGCAGCATGGCCGCTTCGGTGTGGCGCAGCTTTATGGCCAAGCTCACCGACGATATTCCCAGTGAGCCGTTTCCCACCTTGCCTCGCCTAGGCGGGCGAGCCGGCAGCATTACCCTCAGCCCGGTTAAGCCCGGTCGGGTGATTGCTGACAGCGGCCCCAGCCAATCGTCAGAATCGACCTCTGCCCCTAGCGGCGGCGGGAGACGGCGAACCGCCCGCCCCGAGAGTAGTTCGAGCAGCGATCAATCGTCTCCAGCAACCAGCGGCGGCAGCTCCAGAGATAGCTCGAGCGGCGGCGGCTCCAGCAGCGGCTCCCTGGGCCCCTCAAAACCTGCCGCCCGGACAATCACCAGCGAGCCGCCGACAGAGGCCCCGCCCCCACGACCTGCCAATACCGCTCCGGTAGCCCCGGCCCCAGTCACGGCTCCGGTAGCCCCGGCCCCAGCCCCGGCTCCGGTAGCCCCGGCCCCAGTCCCGCCGCCCATTGTGGCCCCGCCCCCGCCCCTAACGGCCCCACCCCCAACCCCCGGTGAAGGCTGAAGCATACCCGCGTAAATTTATCTCCAGGGGTCGGTTTGCCAGATAGACTCGCTATCGTAAAATGTTTGGCAACTAATTCTTTAGGATTTAATTACCATGACACTCTTTTTTGCGGTCGCTGATGCAGGCTTTTCATCTTCCTTTGTGCTGGTGTATGTGGTGGGGTTTGTTGCCGCAGTCACCATTGGCTCTGTTGCCTGGTACAACTCCAAGCGCCCCGCCGGCTGGGAAAACAAGGAAAGACCCGACTTTGTGCCGAACGTGGACCCAGAAGAGAGTGAGGAGAACTAGGCTAGTCCGTCATAGCGCTAGAGCTAGCTGGCCCAACCGCTATGGCTATAGCCAGTCTGGTGACGCCATTTGCTTAGCCAGGTCAACCGCCTGAACATTTCTAGGGGCGCTTAGCGTTTGAACTAATAGGCCTACGACTGTGCAAAAACACAGCCTTGAATAACACAACAAAGGCCTTAGGAAATTTATTTTCCTGAGGCCTTTTTCCTGGATAACTAAAATCACCCTCGTCAGACTTCGTAGAGGCCCAAGTCGTACATGCTCCAGCAGAATTCAGTATAGCCGTCGCCAAAACCCCTAGGCGATCATTCGGCAGTGACAGAGACAGAGGCCGAAAACTGAGCACAGGGGCCACCGCTATATTAGTCAATCACCCGCAGCTGCCCCTGGCGAATAGCATCGAACACGCGCTGGGCGGTGGCGTGGTCTTGATTGCTGAGAGTGGGCTGGCTCAGCAAAATATCCATCAACTCTCGCTGCACCTGGCGACTGATCCGGCGATTGGCAAAGATTTGATCGACGATGGATTTGAGAGGTTGGCTGGTGGTTTGAGACATAGTGACGACCTGCTGATTGGAGGCTATGTCTACTATCGCCCGAGTCTCCCCAGCGCACCGTGACCACACCTCTGACTGGGTATGATCCTAGGCTTAGGTGAAGGTGATCTCTATCGTCCATTATTGTGATTTAGATCATGCTCGGCTTAGGCAGCGCAGATTCTCGATGCCTTAGATAGACTGACGGGTGCGATCGCCTCGGTAGCGCACATACTCAGCCAGGCCAGCCAGCAGGGCTGAGCCGAGAATTAGCACCACGCTGAGGGCATTAATATCGGGCTTGACCCCGGTGCGCACTCGGCTAAAGATTTCGATGGGCAGGGGGTTAGCGCCGCCCCCAGCGGTAAAGCTAGAGATCAGCAGGTCATCCATGCTGAGCACAAAGGCCAGCAGACAGCCCGCAAAAATACCCGGTGCCAGCTGCGGAATCAACACCTGGATCATCGCCTGGGTGGGGGTGGCCCCCAGATCGAGGGCCGCTTCTTCGAGGTTGGGGTCGAGGCGCTGCAGGCGGCTAGACACCACCACCGCAATGTAGGCCAGACAAAACACTATGTGGGCGGCAATAATCGTTATCAGGCTGAGGGGCACCGCCATCGACACCAAAAACACCAGGGTGGCCACCGCAATGGCAATGTCAGGCATAATCAGCGGCAAGTACGACACCCCCCGATACAGCGCCTTACCCCGAAACCGATGGCGGGCCAGGCCAATGGCCATCAGGGTGCCCAGCACCGCCGCGATCGCCACCGCAACCACCGCAATGGTGAGGCTGTCTTGCAGGGCCGAGAGCAGTCGGCGATCACTAAACAGCGCCCGGTACCAGCGCAGGCTAAACCCCTCCCAGCTGGCGCTGTAGCGCGAGTCGTTAAAGCTGTATATCCCCAGAACGATGATGGGGATGTACATGAAGGCGTACATCAGCGCGGTGAAGAGGCGGGGCATTAGGGGTGAGGGGGTGAAGGGGTGGGGGATTAGGTTTCGGTGACGGTATTTCTGTCGCCGTAGCGGAGGAGTAGGGCGATCGCCAGGCTGACCGCCAAAATCAGCACCATGCTCAGGGCTGAGCCAAAACCCCAGGCGCGGGTGGGGCCAAGAAACTGGTTGTAGATCAGCCGCGAAATATTCATTGACGAAGCGCCGCCCAGCAGGGTGGGCACCACAAAGTCGCCCAGGGAGCTGATAAACACCAGCAGACTGGCCGCCGCAATGCCGGGCAGCGTTTGGGGCACGGTGATCTTCCAAAAGCTCTGGCGGGGGGTGGCCCCGAGGTCGGCGGCGGCCTCTAGCAGGCGGGTGTCGAGTTTCTCTAGAGAGGCGTAGAGAATCAGCACCATGTAGGGCAAAAAGCTGTAGGTGAGGCCGATAAACACCGCCGTGGGGGTGTTTAGCCAGTTTTGGGTGGGCAGCCCCAGGGTGGTGAGCAGGGTGTTGAGCACGCCACTGGGCCGTAGAATAGCCGTCCAGGCGTAGGCCCGCAGCAGCGACGAGGTCCACAGGGGCAAGATAAACCCCACCAGCAGCAGGTTGCGCCACCGCCGGGGCGACAGCAGCGCCAGCCAGTAGGCCACCGGAAAGCCCAGCAGCAGGCACAGCAGCGTAGCCCCCACCGCAAAGGCCAGCGATCGCCCAATCACCCGCAGATACACCGGCTGCAAAATTTGTAGGTAGTTGCCCAGGCCGTAGCCGCCGCTGGGCTGACCCAGCCGCAGCCCCGGCACCAGGCTAATGTCAAGAATTAGCAGCGTGGGCAGCACCAGCAATAGCAGCAGCCAGGCCCCAGCTGGGGCCAACAGCACCACCGGCCCCAGCCAGCGTCGGGGAGCGAGGCGATCGGCCCAGAGGTGAGGTGAGGTGAGGGGAATCATGAGAAATGGGGGAATGGGGGAATGGGGGAATGGGGGATTGGGGAGTAGGGATTGGGCAGCTCGGGTTGGGAGAATTGCCCTTAGAGTAGGCCAACTAATTAAGCATCCAAGCTAAGCCCTCATCCCCCAACCCCTTCTCCCCTTGGGAGAAGGAGAGCCAAATCAGAACCCCTCTCCCCCTGGGAGAGGGGCAGGGGTGAGGGCGGAGAGCCATGGTAAATAGATGGTTGTTTTCATGGAACACTCTTACTCCCTACCCCTTACCCCATCACCCCACTACTCCATCACTCCCTAAGCGCTGGTGACTTCAGTCCAAAACTGGTCAAACAGGTCGGTACTGTCAGGGTCAACGGCGACAATGCCCTCGCTCTTAGCCAGCACTGCTTCGGTCGGGTAGAGGTCTTGGTTGTTTTGAATGTCAGCGGGCAACCGCTCAAAGGCCGCCTGGTTGGCAGTGGCAAAATATAGACGCTCTACGGCGGCGCTAGCGATCTCCGGCTCAAGCAAAAAGTTAATCCACTGATAGGCGGTATCCACATTGGGGGCAGTGACGGGAATCGCCAGGGTATCGGTCCACAGCGACGCCCCGCTGTCGGGAATGATGTACTCCATGCGATCGTCTTCGAGGGTAAGGGCGATCGCATCGCTGGAGTAGGCCATTGACACGCTCAGGTCGCCGCCCAGCAGCTCGTTTTCAAAGCCGGTGGTCTTAAAGGCGGCAATGTGGGGCTGTAGCTCCAGCAGACGGTTGTAGGCGGCCTCGATTTCGGCTGGGTTGTTGGAATTATAGGAGTAGCCCAGCGACTTGAGGGTAGCCCCCAGGGTCTCGCGCATGTCGTCAAGCATCGTAATCCGGCGCGAGAGCACATCCTGGTTTGCCCAGAGAAAGTCCCAGTCGGCGGGTTCGCCGGGGGAGACATCGCGGTTGTAGAGCAGGCCCGTAGTGCCCCAGCAAAACGGAACGCTGTGGGCATTGTTGGGGTCGTAGGCGGGGTTGACCCACTGGGCTTTGAGGTTTTCTAGCCCGGTGATGCGGCTCTGGTCTAGCGTGGTGAGCAAGTTTAGCTCCAGCATCTCTGACACCATGTAGTCAGAGGGGTAGATAATGCTGTAGGCATCGCCGCCCCCGGCCTGCAGGCGGGTCAGCATGATCTCGTTGGAGTCAAAGATATCGACCACCACCGGAATGCCCGTGCGCTCGGTAAAGGCATCGGCCAGGCCGTCATCGGTGTAGTTGGCCCAGGTGTAGATATGCAGCGCCCCGTCGCTGCCGCCGCCCCCAGCCGAGGGCCCAGACAAATTTTGGCGGCAGTTAGTGGCGGCCAACCCCGCCACCACCGCCGCCGACCCCTGCAAAAATCTTCGCCGACCGAGGGTTGAGCGACCCAAGGTTGAGCGACGGCGGGAGGCGGAGGTCAGTCTTTGCATTCCAGGCACGATAGTCTCCCAGGGTGTCTAGTATGGGGCGATTTTTGGTCTAGAGATAGATACCAAAGCAGCGATTCTAGGACATCGATCTCTAAAAGTATAGGAGCTTGACATCCTCACCACCCAATCGCTAGGCGATATGGGTGGTGATTCCCTGGGTCGCCCCAAAGATTTCCTGCTTCAAAGCCAGCCAGCTAGACTGAGTTACCTCAGCCCCCGCCGCCTCGACTCCACAGGCATTTTCAATTCCCCGTTGCCCACGGGTACAGATAACTTGTCCAGCCGCCACATCCCGGGGCTTGATTGACCCGCAGTGGTGGCAGTGATGAACTCGGGTTGAAAGGTCTTTGCGTACCTCTGCCCCGCAATCAGGGCACTCCTGAGACGTGCCCCGTGCATCAACCTTGCCATAATACACATCGCGCTTGAAGCATACCCAAGGAAGGATCTGGTTCGTAAATTGACCCAGCCCAGCGTCTAGCGTGTACTTGCCCAGCATCCCCTTGGCCATGATGCGGAAGTCGAGGTCTTCCACAAAAATCATGCCCGCGCCGTTGCAGAGATGATGAGCCAGCTTGAAGTGCCAGTCTTTACGATGGTCGGCAATCCGTTGATGAACTCTCCCAATTTTCTGCTGAAGCTTCAGCCAATTAACCGACCCCTTTTGCTTTGTCTTCAGTCTGCGTTGCAGCAATTTCAGCTTGCGGTGCAGCTGATCAAAAAAGCGAGGTCGCTTGACCTGTTCTCCGTCAGACGTTGAGAGAAAGTATTCCAACCCAACGTCAATCCCTACCGGGTGCCCATGAGGCACTGCGGCGGGCACATCAACATCGGCCTGAAGGCTAAGCATGACGAAATAGCCTGACGCCTTGCGAACAATGCGGGCCTGTTTGACCTGAAATAAATCAGGGATCTCCCGCGACCAGCGCACCTTGACCAAGCCCAGTTGAGGCAGCTTGATTCCCTCAGGAGTGACGCAGTTCTTGAGCATCTGAGGGAATGCGAAAGACCGCATTCGCCTAGGCTTTTTGAACCGGGGAAATCCTGAACGCTTTAACCGCCACGACTCCCAGGAGATCTCTAGCTTTCTAAGAACCTGCTGGAGTACCTGGGCGTTAACGGCCTTCAGCCTAGGGAACGTAGCCTTGGCAGCGGTCAGCCGCTTTGCTTGAACGGGGTAATTCGGGAACGGTGCATCAGCAGGCAAGATGAACTCTTGCCGGATTGAGCAGGCGTTAATAGGAGACTTGCGAGAATCGAGCCAGTCTTTGCGTTCCCGCAGCGCAAAATTCCAGACATTGCGGCACATCTCTAGGATATCCTCAATCCCTGAAACCTGCTCAGAGGTTGGCTCTAGCTTAAATTCCCACGCCACGTTCAGCATGTCTACATTTTAGCATATGTTTTGTAGACTGCTTCCTTTGGTCGCGCTCCGCTACACCACTAGCCAAGCTTTCAGCTATGGATGGAGTACTGCAAAGGATCTGATAGGCCGATCCCGAGCTGATCCAAGGCTAGAACACCCTGACTCAGTCGGCTTCTAGGGCAAGGCAGTCGTCAGCCGCCCAATGGACGAACACAGGGGTATCTACGGCAATGGGGGTGTCGGCGCGGTTGGGCTGACGCACCGTTAGAGACTCTCCCGAGCTGAGGCGCACAATGCAGTGCAGGTGGGTGCCCAGATACATCAGGTGGCTGACCTGTCCCTGGTAGCAGTTGCCGCCGCTCCCGGTAGGACCCAGGCTGAGGTTAATTTTTTCGGGTCGCACGCTCACCACCACCGCCTGATCGGAGTCCATATTTTCTGAATACATATTCTCAGTGCGGGCCAGCACCCGCAACCCGCTCTCGGTAGTGACCCGCACCTGGGCCGGGTGGGCCTCGTCGATGCGGCCTGGCAGCAGATTAGTCTCGCCAATAAAATCGGCTACAAAGGGCGTTTTGGGGCGGTCATAGATATCGCTGGGGGTGCCAATTTGCTCGATTTGACCGTTGTTCATGACGGCGATGCGGTCGGAGAGCGATAGGGCTTCTTCTTGATCGTGGGTGACCATGATAAAGGTGATGCCCAGCTGGCGGTGCAGGGTGGTGAGCTCGACCTGCATTTGCTTGCGCAGCTTTTGGTCGAGGGCACCGAGGGGTTCGTCGAGCAGCATGACCGCCGGACGATTGACCAGGGCGCGGGCCAGCGCCACCCGCTGCTGCTGCCCACCGGAGAGCTGGGCGGGGTAGCGGTTGGCAAGTGGCTCTAGGCGCACTAGGCGCAGGGCGTCGGCGACGCGATCGCGCACCTGAGCCGCTGCCACATGGCGAATTTTGAGGCCAAAGGCAATGTTGTCTTTGACCGTCATGTGGTCAAACAGGGCGTAGCTCTGAAACACGGTGTTCACCGGGCGGCGGTGGGCGGGCATGGCACTGACGTTGGCCCCCTGAATCAGCACATCGCCAGCGGTTGGGGTTTCAAAACCCGCAATCAAGCGCAGGGTAGTGGTTTTGCCGCAGCCAGATGGGCCGAGAATACTAAAAAATTCGCCCGGTTGCACCGTCAGGTCGAGCTGGTGCACCGCCAGGTCTGACCCAAAGGTCTTAACCACCTGACGCAGTTCTACATCGGGCTGGGTCTGTGTGACCGCCGCCGTTGCCGCTGCACGCACCGTCTGAGCCATGGCCCTGTCTCCTTGCGTTCACCCCAACTGTAGCGATCGCGCCTGGGTTGCACAAGTCGCTGCCTTTACTTTACTCAGCCTGCCCCGAGGCGACGCATTCTCTCATCACCATACTCTCACTTGTAACTCCCTTCATCTCTCAGACAGTGCAAACAGTGCCCTACTACCGATATTGAGCGGTCGAGCTACGCGCTACTATGTCACCAGATGGTGCCCTGGAGTGCAAATATGGCCGTACAACTAGCTCCAGCAAAGCGGCGATCGCCCCTGACTCAGTGGGGGGGGCGAGGGGGGCTGATGGTGGTGATGGTGATGGCGATCGCCGCCTGCCGACCCAGCCCCACGCCCCAGGCGGAAAGCCCCGCGCCTGCAGAAACAATGCAGCCAGGAACGCCCCAATCTGAGTCGGCACCACCCACCCCCTCGACCGAGCCAGTGCCCCCCACAAATACGCCCACTGCCGCCACCCTGCCCAATACGTTAATTAATGACTGGCAGCCCCTGAGCAACGTACTGTTAGCCTTTGGCTCCATGACCGTGACCCCCGACCAAGTGCAGTGGGGCAGCGGCCAAATCAGCTCCTACCGACTGGTCAGCACTGAGGGCGGCTATTTACTTGAGCTAGAGGCCCGCCCCAGCTTTTACGAGACGCAAAATCAGTACATCAAGCTCATTCCCAAAACCGATACCAGCGGTGCCGCCGATTCTATAGAAGTTGCTTTCTACACAGACGCCAGCCAGCTCGAAAATGACGAGTACATTATGTATGGCTCGTATTTCGAAGAATAGATGCTGCCCCAGAGCCAAAAAACAGGGGTAGAAGCGCCCAATTTTCGCCTCTACCCCTCATTAAAAGTCTGCTGTCGACAGTAACTGTGAATCCCTCAACACCTCTGTCGATGCCTATTGGCCTCTATTCTCCAAAATTTCTTGCACCTGCTCACCGGGGGTATATTGGTACCCAAACACCGACTGATCGCTATCGTCAATAATTTGGGGCGTCAGTAAAATGATCAGCTCCTGGCGAGAGTTATCGGTGATAGTGCTGCGGAACAGTGCCCCCAAAATCGGGAGATCTCCCAAAATTGGAAT
This sequence comes from Phormidesmidales cyanobacterium, assembly GCA_038256265.1. Taxonomy (GTDB): domain Bacteria; phylum Cyanobacteriota; class Cyanobacteriia; order Phormidesmidales; family Phormidesmidaceae; genus Nodosilinea. Next base: position 21,980 of record JBBSKN010000014.1, on the reverse strand, counting down.
TTTGTTGACAGTAGAACGTTCTGATTCTTGAATGATGCCAGACAGAAGCAAAGTTTGCGAATCTCGGACGCGAACTTGCCCGGAACTAAGCTGCCGCCTTGATAGCAAAACGATATTTCCCTGGCCGGTGTTAAAGACTTCTGTGGGAGCAGTAATACTCGGCGCTACAGATAGAGAAACAAAGCCATTATCGTCAATGCGATCCACATTGATCTGCAAAACTAGGCCAGCTAATTCAATCTCAGTCTCAGTTGTAACCACCGGAGGACCTGTATCAGGAATTGTGGTGGTTTGAACAATGTCAGTGACTACATCCTGAGTTAATTGAATCGTAGCCGTTTGCCCTTCTTGAATAATTAGAGTCGGGTCAGTGATAATTTTGCCGTTGCCGTTTTGGATAGTTGCAGTCAACTGAGCAATAAAACTGTTCAAGATAGCGAAAGGAGCGTTACCGGTCTGCAACACGCCATCGACAATAGCACCACTTAGAGACCTTGGCGCAATAGGCGTAACTGAAGGAACTCCACCAGCATTGGCAGGAGCTGCAGGGCCAAGGTTGATTACGCCTAAACCTCCAGTTTGAACTGTACTTAGATCACCATTAGCAAAGGAAAAGCTAGTGCCAGAGGCGTTGAGGGCATTTAAGTCAATGTCAATGACTCTGAGGTTAATCGCCACCTGACGCCTGCGCACATCAATCCGAGTCAGTTGTTCGGTGGCAATGGCTACTAGGTCAGCGCTGCCTACCAGCGTTACAGAGTTAGTCCGTTCATCGGCAACTACCTGTAAGCCCCGAAGAATGGCTTGGCTATCTTCGTAATCGACCCGACTCGTTTCAATCTGCTCAATGGTGGTGGTTTGGGTTTCTGTAATCGGAGGGCCTGTCTCACTTACCGCAACAGCATTGACGTTTGTCACGAGCCGCTCTCGGCTGACGGCGCTCTCAGCACCCAAGGCCACCAAAAAGTTTGCTGCAACTACAGCATCGACCTGATTAAGTCTCAGGGTACGAGCGCTAACATTCTGAGCTGAAGTAGGTAGCTGAGGGCCGACATAGATACTGCGCCCAACTCGGTTTGCCTGTAAGCCCGTGACCCGCAGCACGTGGTTAAACACATCCTGCACCGACTCATTCTCAATGTCTAGGCTGACTGGCGGGCCATCTGCACTACCGGCCGCAGCATCTCCTTGACCACCAGGGGTAAATACCAGGTTCAAACCAGCCGCACGGGCCAGCAGCGACAGCACTTCACGGGCTGGGGCATCGCGGAGCAGCAGTTTGGGAATCCGCTCGTTGCTGCCCACATTAATGCTGCTAAAGGTGGGTACACCCTCCGCCACGGCGATATCGCCTACGGGAGGAGCCACGGCGCGGGGCAAAAATGGAGGGGCCTGCTGTACTTGGGGCCGAGGTACCGGGGTGCCATCAATTACTACGTCGGGGTTGGGCACCAGCACGTCGGGGTTGGCTGGGGTGGGCACTTCAGGGGCGGCGGCTGGGGTAGGCTCAGGGGCGGATTGGGCTACCGTGGGCGGAGTCTCGGCCGCAGGAACCGTGACTAACTCATCGGGCACGGGGGTAGGAGCCTGAGCGGTTGTGCCATCGCTGCGGATAGACATCACCATCTGGCGACCGTTAGAGGCCACCGCACCGATGGGAGACTGGTCAGTGCCGCTGACGGTGACTCGCACGCTGTTGGCATCGAGGGGCGCAACCGTGATCTGGCTGATGCCAGGGGCGGGGTTGGTCTGGGTAAAGCCGTTGCCGTCGGGCAGGTTGAGCTGGGCGCGGGTGATATCGGCTTGCAGGGTGTTGCCCTGGTTGACGGTAAATATGTTGCTGTTATCACCGCCCTGGGTTTCAAACACCAGGTCGATACCAGTAGCCGTAGGGTTGACTCGAACATTGGTAATGCTGGTCACCGAGGCCAGGCCAGGCTGAGCTGCCAGGGTAACTAGGGCACTACTGAGCAGAATTGGGTGCAGTTTCATCAAAGGGTTCACGGTTCACTCCTCCATCACAGATGCGGCTGGGCCGCGCGGGTTTGACTGGGTTAGGTGGGTAGGCTGGGGCCACGGGGGGCATGGCTACGGAAATCGGGCTCCAAAGGGCTGAATCAACCCCCTTCAGGAGGAGGGAGTTCGCCTTCCACGGGAGCTTCACCCTCGGCGGGGGCTTCGGGGGCCGGTGGCTCAGGCGGCACGGCGGGGTCGCCAACGGGCACCAAAACCTCCATGGTGAAGTCGGTTAGCAGCAGTCGGCTTATACCCAAAAGCTCCTCTTCGCTGGCCCCGTCCGGGGGGGGGGCAATGGTCTGCTGCAGATCGCTAATGATGATCAGCGGCTCTAGACGCTCAAGGTTGCGGATGATGCTGAGGGTCTGGGGAAACAGCGCCTGCATTGACACGTCGACCGTGACGCGCTCTAACTTGCCGACCAGCTCGGGGGCTACACCTTCGACCACCAGCGATGAGGAGGTGGGGTTAAACCTCAGCAGCTCAGAGGTAAACAGCTGGCTTTGCACCTGAGAGTTGCCCGCAAATACCGCCTTGGCCCGGGCAATTTGCTCTCGGGTAAGGCCCAGGGCAGCGAGCTGAGCGTTGTCAAGCTGGGCAGTGTCGGCCCGCAGCACGTCGGTGATCGCCGCATTGCTGTTTTGAATCTGCTGGTTGATATCCAGCAGCAAGGTATCGAGGGTTTGGGGGCCACCGAGCAGACTGTAGATACCCACCCGCTGCTCTAGGGCGGTATTTAGCTCAGCCTGCAGCGCCGCGCGGTCTTGCAGGCTGGCTCTCTGCTGCGCGACTTGGGCTTCCTTTTGAGCAACCTCACCCTCAAGAGCCGTTTTTTGCTCCTGCACGGGCTGCACCACAAAGTGGTAGAGGGCATAGGCACCAATTAGACCCAGCACTGCCAGAGCAATACCCTGAATCTTAGGGGTTAGCTCTACCCCAAAGACCACAGGATACATGGGGGAAACGTCTTCTAGGCCCTGGTTGTCGTCAACAGGGAGAAAATCACCGGATGCGGTCATTCGATTACTCCTTTTTCTCTCAGGGCTTGTAGGCGGCTCACCAGACCAACGGTGCCCTGACGCTCTAGCTCATCGATGAGCTGAGACGACGGGATATCGGTGATATTGGCACCAATGGTGTAGTCGATCAAAAAGTCGGCGTCACCCACGGCGGTGCCGGGGCAGCGACCCTGGGTTTGAGGGTCGAGCAGGGTGGGCTGCTGCTGGGCCTGGCTAATGGCCACCGTCTGCGATTGCAACAGGGGCGATCGCTGAAGCACCAGAGCAAAATCGTTGATTTCGTCGTAGGAACAGGCGACCCCGTTGAGCGATAGTCCGTCGGACTCAGTCGGGGCAACACTTGGGTCGGTGGACTCGGTGGTGGTAGTAGTCTGGTTTAGGCTGACAATCTGAACCCGACCGGGGGTGCGACTGCGAATGTCTTGCAGCAGGGCCGACCAGGGCACAATCTCGTCAAATATCGACACAAAGGCGTTGTTTTCGGCTCGCACTGCGTCAATCTGCTGCTGAATGGTGCTGATCTCGGCCAGCTGCGACGACAGCTGGGCCATCTCGCTATCGAGTTCAGCACTGCGGGCCTGAAGCTGGTTAACCTGGTTGCGGGTCACCGCCCAGTAGCCGCCCACTAAGGCCAGGGGAATCAGCGCTACGGCCAGGCCAAAAAACAGCGGTCGGCGATCGCCCACCACCATCGGGCCTCGCGCCCTAGGGCCGGGGTCAAATACCCGCACCTCACGGTCTTTGAGAAAATTGATATCGAGACTGTACATGGCTAAACCTCCCGCAGGCCAAGACCGATCACCGTCGCCAACCCCGCCCGCTGCCCTTCGGGAATCTCTTCGTCTACCTCAAGGGACAGGGCCGAAATCGGGTCTATCTGACTGGCGGGCAGGCTCAGACGCTGGGCCAAAAACTCATCGAGCTGGCCGATGGACGCCCCTGGCCCGGCCAGCAGCAGCTGGGCCACCTCCATGTCTTCGCCCTGGTTGAGGTAAAAGTCAATGGAGCGCCGCAGCTCGTCAGACAGCTCACCCAGCACCCGCAGCATGGCGGTGGTGCCGGGATTAATTCCGCCGCCCATTTGGGGCGCGCCCACAGTATCCATACTTTGCACCGGCACCGTCATGCCCTGAAGCAATTCGGTATTGCGCGAGGGGGGCAGGTTCATGGCGCGGCTGAGAGCGCTTTGAATCTGGAAGGTGCCAATGGGTACCGTGCGCGAGAAGTGGGGTACCCCATCGACCACGATGGAGATTTCGGTATTCTCAAACTCAATGTCGACTACGGCGGCGGCCTCCTGAGGCGTAAACTGCCGCAGCTGCTCGCGAATGGTGCGAATCAGGGCAAAGCTAGAGGTTTCAAGCACGTTGAGCATGAGCCCCGCCTGCTGAAACACCTCAATGTAGGGGTCGGTGAGGTCTTTACGCACCGCCACCAGCAGCACCTGCACCTTCTCAATACCGTCTTCATCGACGAAGTAGCCCAGCTTTTGGTAGTCTACGTCGGCTTCTTCGCGGGGGAAGGGCAGGTAGAGGCTGGCCTCTTGATTGAGCACCATCTCTCGCAGCTCATTGTCGTCTAGCTCGGCGGGCACCGGTATCACCCGCGTGATCGCCCGACCGGGGATGGCGGTGGTGGCCTGCTTAACCTTGAGCTTGCTCTCGGCCAACACCGTCTGAATGGCGTCGGCCACGGCGGCGGAGTCTAAAATCTGACCTTCTTCATAGATACCCTCCGCCAGTTCGACTGAGGCGAGGCTTTCTAGCTTGAGGGCAGTGCCCTGCTTTTTGAGGCGGGCCAGGTTAACTCTCTCGGGGGTAAGCTCAATGCCAACGCCCTGAGGCTTGCGATTAAAAATGGATTTGAGACTATCCACGGCAGTATCCGAAAAACAGGTGAGTAACCAGAAAGATTGCCCGGCTCAACAGACAGCCAGACAAACTTAAACAGACCCATTTACTTCCTTAAAAAGCCCTTTTCAGGCGTTTGGGCAGAAATAACGTGGCTCAGCGAACAATCCCTGGGGAAAAGTGCTAACGAATGGTACACAATTTAATTCAGAAATTCCACTTTTCTTTTTTGAGGGATGACTGTACCCAGTCCAGCTCGGGATCTGTAGTTTTCCCACAGATAGAACTCCACTTCTGGACTTGGATGAGGTTTATAACCAACATTCTCAACTCAGCACCTGATGATCTCGCTGCGGCTCCGGGGTGATACCGCGCAGACGCTGCCTGGTATCACCAGCGATGTTACACATAATTCTGAAAAGTGAGTCATTATTCTTGCAAAAAATATTGCAAGAATAATGCTGTTTCGCTGCCTCATTCCTATAAGCCTGGAGTAATGACCTATGCCCGACGCCGCTGTTCCCCTCGGGACTCCTTTGCAAGATGACGCTCAACGCCTGCTGCTGCTGGGTTCGGGCGAGCTGGGTCGGGAGGTGGCCCTAGAGGCGGTACGCCTAGGCCTAGAGGTGATTGCCGTCGATCGCTACGACCACGCCCCGGCCATGGCAGTGGCCCACCGTCGCCATGTAATCGACATGCTCGATGGCAACCGGCTGCGGCAGGTGGTAGAAACCGAGCGACCTAGTTTAATCGTGCCGGAGGTGGAGGCGATCGCCACCGATACCCTGGTCGCCCTAGAGAGCGAGGGCTGGCGGGTGATTCCCACGGCGCGGGCCACCCAGCTAACCATGAATCGCGAGGGCATTCGGAGATTGGCGGCGGAAGAGCTGGGCCTGAAGACCTCGCCCTTTCGCTTTGCTAGTACAGAGGCGGAGTATTTAGCGGCCATTGAGGCGATTGGCTTGCCCTGCGTAGTGAAGCCGATCATGAGCTCGTCGGGCAAGGGCCAGAGCACCGTGCGCCAAGAATCGGAAGTGTTGGCCGCCTGGCAGTATGCGCGGGAGGCGGGACGGGGCAAGAGCGATCGCGTCATTGTTGAAGGCTTTGTGCCCTTTGACAGCGAAATCACCCTGCTGACGGTGCGGGCAATTGACGGCACCCACTTTTGCCCCCCCATTGGCCACCGCCAGCAGGCGGGTGACTACCGCGAGTCGTGGCAACCCTGCGCCCTGCACCCCGAGACCCTAGCGGCCTGCCAGGCCATGGCCCAGGCCGTGACCGACGCCCTGGGCGGCTGGGGACTGTTTGGGGTCGAGCTGTTTATCGCTGGGGCAGCCGACCAGCTCCAGACGGTGTACTTTAGCGAGGTCAGCCCTCGCCCCCACGACACCGGCATGGTGACGATGGTGAGCCAGCACCAGTCAGAGTTTGAGCTACACGTGCGGGCGATTTTGGGCATGCCCATCGGCGAGATCACCCTGGTGCAGCCGGGGGCTTCGGCGGTGATCTTGGCGGCGGGAGCCAGCAACAAGCCCCAATATGCTGGCCTGGGTGAAGCGCTCAAGGTGCCCACCAGCAAGGTACGGCTGTTTGGCAAGCCCGTCGCCCACCCCAACCGGCGCATGGGGGTGGCCCTGGCCCTGGGCGACACGGTGGAGGAGGCTAAAGAGCGGGCGATCGCCTGCGCCAGCGCGGTTCAAGTGATTCTCTAAATAGCAAAAAGTCTCCTTGAGCAGACTGCGCCAAATTAAGGGAAAATGAACAACCGTAATGGCTGGCCCCAGCACTTGGTGGCATAAGTTGGCCAACCGTTCCTGACACCTGACACCGGAAACCGTCAGCAGGGCTTGCTATATCTCTGCCAGCCGATACTAGCCATACCCGATCCGTCCATTCCTGGAAACCACCCATGAGACTACGCGCCTACGCTCGCTTTGGCCTGTTTGCCCTGCTGGGGCTAATGATGAGCTGGCTAGTGGCCTGCGGGGGTGGACAGCCCAGCACCACCGCCCCCGCTGACGGCAGCCAGGAGGTGGAGTTTTGGACAATGCAGCTCCAGCCCGACTTTACCGACTACTTCAACGGGCTGATTGCCGACTACGAGGCCCAAAACCCCGGCATTACCGTGCGCTGGGTCGATGTGCCCTGGGCCGACATGCAGAGCAAAATTCTCACCGCCGTCACTGCGGGCACGGCCCCCGACGTGGTCAACCTCAACCCCGACTTTGCCGCCCAGCTGGCCAGCCGCAACGCCTGGATGCCCCTGGATGACAAGATCTCTGCCGAGGCCCAGCAGGTCTATCTGCCCAATATTTGGCAGGCCAACACTCTCAACGGCCAGAGCTTTGGCATTCCCTGGTATCTGACCACCAATGTCACCCTGCACAACCAGGCGCTGCTGGACGAGGCCGGGGTCGAGCCGCCCACCACCTACGCCGAGCTGGCCGAGGTGGCCCGTCAGGTCAAAGATGCCACCGGCAAGTACGCCTTCTTCACCACCTTTGTGCCCGAAGACTCCGCCGACGTGCTGCAATCCTTTGTGCAGATGGGGGTGGATTTGGTCGATGACCAGGGCCAGGCAGCGTTTGACACCGCTGCGGGCCGCGCCGTCTTCCAGTACTGGACTGACCTCTACCAGCAAGAGCTGCTGCCCAGGGAAGTGCTGACCCAGGGCCACCGCCGGGCAATCGAGCTGTTTCAGGCGGGCGAAGTTGCTCTGCTTTCGACCGGGGCCGAGTTTTTCCCCACCATTGAGGCCAACGCGCCAGATATCGCCGCCGTCACCGGCAGCGGCCCCCAGATCACGGGCGACACTGGCAAAACCAATGTGGCGGTGATGAATCTGGTGATTCCGGCGGCAACCGACGTGCCCGAGGCGGCGGTTGATTTTGCCCTGTATTTAACCAATGACGCCAACCAGCTCAGCTTTGCCCAGGCCGCCAACGTACTGCCTTCTACCTCCGGAGCGCTTGAGGATGGCTACTTTGCCGCCCAGGGCACTGAGGGCGTAGAAAAGGCGCGATCGGTCAGCGCCGAGCAGATGAACCAGGCTGAGGTGCTGATTCCGGCGATGGATGGCATTAAGGAGCTACAGGCGATCATCTACGACAATCTGCAAGCCGCCATGCTGGGACAGAAAACCGTGGATCAGGCGGTCAGCGATGCCGCCGCCGCCTGGAATGACCGATAAATCCGTAGGGTGCATCCGCGCAGCGATGCACCAAGGAGAGAACTCAGAAATTAGGGGGTTGCTGAACGTAGGTATAGATCAAACATTGAATGCCTCTCGTAGGGGCAAACGGCCGTTTGCCCCTACCCAAATTCATGCCTCAACTCAGCAACACCGAAATTAGAGCGTTTGCGGGTGAAAGAATCCTGTGACCTTGATCGTCTCTTCAGCGGTGCATTACAGCGGGCGCAATCTAGATACTGGGAGGCGGGAGTGATGGGCCACCTCATGGCACCCTAGGGGAGGACTACGATTTTAGGAGCTCGTCGAGAATGGTGCGGGCTGGCTGGGCGCGCTCTAGGGCGGTCTGGTAGTCGCCGTAGAGTTTGAGAATTTTTGACAGGCCGCCGATGCCGCCGCGCAGCTCTTCAAGGTCATCGCCGGAGAGCAGTTCGCCGTCGAGCAGCCGCAAAATCAGAGGCTTGATATCGCCGACATCCTGGCGGGCTTTTTGCAGCTTTTCGACGGTGCTGAGCAGGGTTTTTAGATCTTTAAACAGGTCATCGATCTGGTCGGGGTCGACGGCCTCGGGGGTATCTGCGGCGATCGCATCCTCCGACACCACAGCCTCTGCCTCTGCCCCATTCACCTTTGTCTGTACCATTGATCTGTCTCCATAGCGGCCATCAACTCAGGAAGTATAGCGCAGCAAAGTTCATGCGTACTATATAAGCTTTGCTGCCTGTTGCCATGAGTTTTACCACGTTCTGCCCCGGCCCGTCTGCAAGCGTACCGCCTGGGCTAACCCGCTGCGACATCACCGCTGCGAATCGTTCCGTGAACCGTACACCTGAAACCTTGAACCCCTACTCACCCATCCTCTTCGGGTTCACAGACGACTACGCCTCAAACCCAAAATCCCAGACGATTGGCTCCCAGCCGTAGGCATCGCCCTGGGCGCGCACGTGGCCGAGGCCGGGGAAGGGCATGTGGGGCACCAGCAATTTGCGGCGATCGCCCGTAACCATCTCCAGTAGCGCTTTCCGCGTGGCCACTCCGACCTGGGGATCGGTGTCAAAGGCTACTTCCCAGTCGGGGTTCTCTAAATTGAGGGGGTCGCTAAAGAACACATCGCCCGTGGCCAGCAAGCTGGCGTCGCCGGAGGTGATCAGGTAAGAGGCCTGGCCGGGGGTATGGCCCACCGAAGGCACCGAGACAATGCCGGGGATGATCTCGTCGCCCAGGGCAAAGCGGGTGGTGCGATCGGCGATCGCCTCCAGCCACTCCTGCGCTACGCCCACGAGCGTTGCTTGAGTGTCCTCATCCACCAGCGTGTTGGGCATTTCTACCGTCGGCGCAGTCCAAAAGTCCCACTCGGCCTCAGAAATGTAGTAGCTGGCATTGGCAAACACTGGCTCTCCGTCATCGTCGAGAATGCCGCCGATGTGGTCGGGGTGGGCGTGGGTGAGAATGATGGTGTCAACGGTGTCGGGGGCAATGCCCGCCGCTGCGAGGTTGTTGGCCAGATAGCCCACGGTGGGGCCAAAGGTGCTGCCCGCTCCGGTATCGATCAGCACCCGGTGCTCATCGGTTTCCAGGTACAGCACGTTGAGGTGGGCCAAGAAATTGTCGGTTGCCAAAAAATTGTCCGTCAGGGCGGCGGCGGCGGCGTCAGGGTCGGCATTGGGCACAAAGAAGCCCACCGGAAAAGTCAGCGTGCCGTCGCTCACCACCATGGCTCTGTAGTCGCCAACGGTGAAGCGGTAGGCCGTCGCATTGGTGGGGGTGGCCCGTTCTACAGCGGGTTCAGCTTGGGCTAGGGCCGTGGCAGGCTGCCCGCTCAGCCCGCCTAGCCAGAGGCAAAAGCTGAGGGTTGCTGTGGCGACTAGGGCCACAAGCCCCCAGCGTTTAACGGGTTTCGCGGCAGCTAGAAAATTGGGCACGTATCGTCTCCTCAGTACAATGACAGGCTTCTGTCGGGGAATTCCCCCAGATATCTTCACCATGGTAGAGCAGGTGGTTTGCCGCCGCCTGCCGCTGGATTAGGATAGGGCTAGCGATCGCCCCTGGATCGCCTCCATCGCCACCCACTTCGCCAGGTTAGGTAGCCAGTGCCACCGCTCACCACCGATCTGCTCGACCACATTACCCAGCGCTTGGTGTCTGCCCTCCAGCCAGAGCAGATCATTTTGTTTGGCTCCTACGCCTACGGGGAGCCAAACGCAGACAGCGACATCGACCTGCTCGTGATTGTTTCGCAGTCCGACGAACCTCGCTACCGGCGGGCACGGGTCGCCTACAAGGCGCTGCGAGGGCTAGGCATTCCCAAAGATATTTTGGTGATGACCCGCGAAGAGGTCGAGCACAAAAAGAACGTCGTTAGTTCCCTGGTCTGTCAAGCGCTTCGCCAGGGAAAAGTCTTCTATGGTTGATCAGGAGGATGCCCAGCAGGTCATAGAGTTAGCCGCATCAATGCTCAATTTCGTCATTCAAAAATTGCCCTAGATTGCTATGTTTCAGGCGACGCGGCGGCGACTGGCGCTTTGGTATACGGCGGTGACGGCGGTGCTGCTGCTGCTGTTTGCCAGCGGCTTTTACCTCTACGTGCGCACCACGCTGGTAGAACGGGTGGATGACACCCTGAACCACGTGGTGGAGATTGTGGAGCGATCGCTCGTGATTGAGCCTGACGCCGCCGGAGGTCATACCTTCGCCACTGTCAATTCTTCTGGCGATACCAAGGGGCCGCCGCTGCGGGTGAATGTAGAGGCCAGCTTTCGCGACAACGCCCGCGCCGTCGAAGACGACCACATTGACCTAGAGTGGTTTGGCCCCGAAGGAAAACTGCTGTGGTCAACCTTTGCCGAGGTGAACCCGGTGCCCCTGCATGTCAACCCGGCGGGGGAAACGGTGCGGGTGGGGCAAGAGACCTTCTTTCGCCAGATTACCGAGCGAGTGCAGGCCGACGGCCAGGTGCTGGGCTACCTGCGGGTAAGCCACCCCTGGTTTGAGGTGACCAAGCCCAGCCGCCGACTGATTGTCGATCTGGCCCTGGGCACCAGCCTGATGGTGGGGGCCGTGGCCGCGATCGGCTGGCTACTGTCGGGGATTGCGATCGCCCCGGTGCGCGACTCGTACCAGCAGCTCAAGCAGTTCACCGCCGATGCCTCCCACGAGCTGCGCAACCCGATCGCCGTGATTCAGACCAATGCCCAGGTGGCGCTGTCCGACCCCGATCCCGACGTCGACATTCAGCAGAAGCAGTTTCAGGTGATTGAACGGCTCACCCGGCGGCTGGGACGACTGGTGGATGACCTGCTGTTTCTCGCCCGCCAGGAGAGCGGATTGATCGCTCTCACCCCAGCTTCGCTCAGCCTGGAGGGGCTGCTGGAAGATGTGCTGGAGGAGCAGCAGGTGATGGCCGACGAACGACAGATCGTCCTGCGGGTGGCGGTGGCCGAGGATAGTCCTGCTAAAAATTCTGGTGACAAAAGCTCTGGCAAACAACGGGCGCAGCCATCAACGCTGCTGGCCGCGCCCCCCACCGCCAGCTCCACGATTTGGGGCGACCCTGGCCAGCTTACCCGGCTGTTCACCAACCTGATCAGCAATGCGGTGCAGTACACCCCCGACGGTGGCACCGTGACGGTGCAGGTGAAACCTACTAAGCACCAGAACCAGCCAGCGGTGCAGGTGACGGTGCAGGATACGGGCATTGGTTTGGATGGCGAAGCGCTAGCCCATGTGTTTGACCGTTTCTACCGGGCTGATCCGGCCCGGCTGCGCAGCGGTGAACAGGGCACAGGGTTGGGATTGGCGATCGCCAAAGTCATTGTCGACACCCACCGGGGCCACATCCACCTCGACAGCCAGCTTCACCAAGGAACCACGGTAACTGTAGTGCTACCCCAGAGGGGATTGGGCGGATAAAATGACCCCGATCATCTACAAACAGCCTCAGTCAGGAGACGAATACTCCATCAGTGGATGCCTTTGGGCAGCTGCCGATCTGTGGGAACTCACCGATGGCTCGCCCGACAGTGTTGCTGAATGGCTCAAACTCTGCCATCCAGACGAGTTGAGAGCCCGAATTTTAAGCAATCAAAAAACGCAAGTTGCCACTTGGAATGGGGTAGTCGTTGGCTTTATTGCCTTTAAGCGCGGCAATCATCTGTCATTGTTGTTCGTTCGCCGAGAATTTTCTAGCCAGGGCATTGGTCGAGCTCTGTTTGGTCAGTGCGCCTGTGACTTAGATACGGTCACGGTAAATGCCGCCGAAGCAGCGGTGGGCTTTTACCAAAAGGTGGGGTTTAGGCCCCAGGGCGATCGCTTCTTCAAGCATGGAATATGGGGTATGCCCATGGTCTGGGTTAATCCTGACGTGATCCGTTAAAGGAGTCTCGCTCGGTTGCATGACCTGTCTTCTGTCTCGAGATGGATGGGCTAATCGCCTGATAACTATAGGCTAAGCGCTACTATATGTTTCGTTACTCTTCTTGAGAAACATCAACGGAGGCTAGGTGTGCCCAACATCTCTAAAAAGCAGGGTAAGATCAACAAACTCGTGTAAGTCGGGTAAAATATACGCCGCTGGCGTTCATCGCTCCCGTTCCCCGGTACTGCTGCTGCCCCCACCGATACCTAGACACTGATCCCCGGAAAAAATCAGCAACTTCTACGGCAGTAGGATCTGCTCTTAAGGAGTCTAGTCAGCTAGCAAAGCGCCCGCTGGGCCATGATCCCCAGCCCCCTAGTCTTTCTCAAACCTGCTTTTCTAGAACTCGGTTTTTGGTCGTGGCGCAGCTGATCTTAGGTTGGCCGCGTTGGTCAATCTTCCTCACTCACGTTTTCGTAATTACCTATGGCTGATTCTTTCCAGCAGTCTGCGTTGCAGACCAATTCTGCGGCCCAGGCGTCCTATGACGGCCCCCATGACGGGCTGATCCCCGCCGTTAGCACGGGGGTGTTTGTCTGCGTTCACGGCCACTTTTACCAGCCGCCCCGCGAAAACCCGTACATTGACGCCATTGAGAAACAGCCCAGCGCCAGTCCTTTCCATAACTGGAACGAGCGCATCCACCACGAGTGCTATCGGCCCAACGCCTACGCCCGCATTCTCAATGATCGCGGCGAAGTGGTGCGTATCGTCAACACCTTTGAGTACATCAGCTTCAACATTGGCCCCACCCTGCTGAGCTGGATGGAGCGTCACGACCTAGAGACCTACCAGCGCATTCTCGACGCCGATCGCAACAGCTGCGATCGCCTGCACGGCCACGGCAATGCGATCGCCCAGGTCTACAACCACATCATTTTGCCCCTGGCCAACCCCCGCGACCAAGTCACCCAGGTGCGCTGGGGCATTGAAGACTTTCGCCGTCGCTTTGGCCGCCAGCCCGAGGGCATTTGGCTGGCCGAAACCGCCATTGATTACCCCACCCTAGACGTGCTCCACGCCGAGGGGATCAAGTTCACCATTCTGGCCCCGTCGCAGGTACAGCGCTGCCGCCCCATGGTCAGCTACAACGGCGAACGCGATAGCTGGCAAGAAGTGGGCGGCGGCCAGATCGACCCCAGCCGCCCCTACCGCTGCTTTCTCAAAAATGCTGACGGCAGCCCCGACCCCAGCCGCTATGTCGACATCTTTTTCTACGACGGCCCGATCTCCCGCGACATGGGCTTTAACGACGTGCTGAGCTCGTCCCAGCACTTTACCGGGCGCGTCGGCCAGGCCATCCACGGCGATCACCGCCCCTTCCAGCTGATCTCGGCGGCCACCGACGGCGAAACCTTTGGTCACCACCGCAGCGGGGCCGAAAAAGCCCTCGCCTACGCCCTCACCGAAGATTTTCCCCGCCAGGGCTGGACGGTGACCAACTACGCCCACTATCTGGCGACGCACCCCCCCACCTGGGAGGCCGAGCTCAAGCCCGTCACCGCCTGGAGCTGCTCCCACGGGGTAGACCGCTGGCAAGATGACTGCGGCTGTGGCGGCGGCGGCGAATGGCACTTGCAGTGGCGACGGCCCCTGCGCGACACCCTCGACTGGCTGCGCGACCAGCTGGTGGCCGTCTATGAGCAGCACGGAGCTGACCTGCTGCGCGACCCCTGGGCGGCGCGGAATGCCTACGTAGCGGTGATGGGCGATCGCAGCCCCGAGAGCCTTGACGCCTTCTTTGCCACCCACCAAACCCGTAAGCTCTCGGCCATCGAGCGGGTCACCGCCCTGCAACTGCTCGAAATGCAGCGCCACGCCCTGTTTATGTACACCAGCTGCGGCTGGTTCTTTGAAGAACTTTCTCGCCCCGAGGGCACCCAGATTCTTCGCTACGCCACCCGCGCCATGGAGCTGGCGGGCGAAGTGGCGGGGATCGCCCTAGAGCAAGAATTTGTCAAGCGTCTGGGCCAGGCTCCCAGCAATGTGGAAGAATTCGTCACCGGAGCCGGGGTCTACGAGGCCCTGGTCAAACCCTCCCGCATTTCGCTGGAGCAGGTGGTGGCCCACTACGCCATGGGGTCGCTGTTTACCGACTACCACCGCGAGCAAACGATCTACTGCTACACCGTCGAGCAGCACGACTACCGTCGCCAGCGCCTGGGGCCGATCTCCCTGGCGGTGGGCTTGGTAGAGATCACCTCCACCATCACCCGCGAGAGCCTCAGCCTCGCCTTTGCCGTGGTGCACCTGGGCGGCTGGGACTTCCACTGCGGCATCAAGGGGGTGCGATCGCGCCTCGACTACACCCAGGCCAAAGCGGCGGTATTTGAAAGCCTCAGCCAGGCCAGCGCTGCCCAAGTTATTCTCGCTATCAACAGCGCCTTTGGCCCCCACACCTACGGCCTGCAAGACCTGTTCGCCGAAGAGCGCCACCGCATGATGGGCCTGCTCTCCCAAGACACCCTGCTGCGCCTCGACCAGCTCTACGCCCAGGTCTACCGCGACAATTACGGAGTGCTGCGGGCCTTCCACCGCGACGGCCTGCCCGTGCCCAAAGAGCTGCAAGTGGCGGCAGATATCGCCCTCAGCCACCGAGCCATGGAGGTGCTGCGATCGCTCGAACGCGAGACCAGCGACCCCACCGCCAGCCCCCTGCGCCAGGGAGAAGATTATTTGAATGAGCTGGAGGCGATCGCCACCGAAGCCAGCACCTGCAATGCCTCGCTGTCGCTAGCGGCGGCCAAGCCTATGCTAGAGAGGCTGATCGGGCGATCAGTCTGGCAAATTCTCAACCAGGCACCGACCGAATCCCTCGCCGCCGATGTGGACTGGCTGGGGCGGCTGGTCAACCTGGGCCAGCAGCTCAACCTGAGCCTTTCGTTAGAGCGCCCCCAGGAGCTGTATTACCAGCACCTCAACCGCCAGGTGTTTGCCCTGCTCAAGCAGGCGGCGGTGTCGAGAAAGCCCCTCGGCCAAGACAGCCGCGCCCAGGTCAACGACATTTTGCGCCTGGGCGAATACCTGTCAATGGATGTGGGGGCAGTGCTGAAAGCGCTGGATCACCTCGATCCCGGTCGACCTGTATAAACCAGCCGAAGTTGATCAGTGTGTAGCTCTAATCAAACGGTGTTGTAGGGTGTGTTGGGGCGATAGCCCAACGCACCACAAAGCAATCCATTTTCATGTCAGTTGCCGGTCTCCTCCCAGTCTATTGCCCGCTACCCTGGCGTAAAATCATAGCAATCTAGCAGTCTAGCCCCCCTATGGCTAACGCGTCTAACGTTATCACCCAGCGCCATGGCCTGTTTGCCGACGGGGCCTTTACCCGCCCGGTCAATGGGGCCGAGCTAACCTGCTCCATTCTGGTCGTCGGTGGCTCGACGGCGGCCTACACCACCACCCTCGCCGCCCTGAGGCTTAACCTCGACGTGTGTGTGGTTCAGCCTCAGATGGTAGTTGGGGGCCAGTTTACCGCCCAGGCTCTGCCCGCCTCCGACGACGGCGACCTGCTCCAAGCCAAGGCCACCCTCTACACGGTAGATGGCGAAGAGTTTGCCATCTCTAGGTCGCAGCGGGCGTTTCGCGATCGCCAGCGCGAGTTACAGCCCGTCGTCGGCCAAAAGGTGCCCAACCCCGGCGGCGGCTGGGTCAGCCCCCTGGCTACCACCCCCGTAGTAGCCGCCACCGCCATGAATGAGGCGCTGCTGCCCTACCTGCGCGATGGGCAAAGCCCGGCCTTGGGCCATCGCCGCCTGACCTTAATTCCCTTTGCCGAACCGGCCGAGGTGCTGTTCGAGACCGTGAACGGGCGCTCTAAAGTGCAGGGCGTGATCTGCCACGACACCCAGACCGGCCACCGCTTTACCGTCAGGGCCAAAATCACCGTCGAGGCCACCGACCTGGGCGACCTGCTAGAGGTGGGCAACATTGCCTCCTACGTCGGCCAAGAGGCCCGCCACGAAACCGGCGAAGCCATTCTGCCCGAAGATGCTCGCCCCCAGTGCCAGCAGTCGATTACCTTCGACGTGGTAGTCGAGCACACCGCAAGGGGCAAGGGGGTGCCCATTGGAAAGCCCCAGGGGTTTGAAACTGACGGCTGGCTCGGCCTGAAAGAATTTACCCACACCTTCTGGACTAAGGCCCAACCCGACAAATGGCAGCGGTGGGATTTCTTTAGCGACTTTGGCATCTTTCGCTATCGGCGGCTGTACCGCACCGCCACTCACGACAAAAAAGTTTCCCCTGGCGATGTGTCGGTGATCAACTGGGGCACCTCTAGCGAACCCGATCGCCCCTTCTGCTGCGGCAACGACTACCGCCCCGGTCGCCTCGTCGGCGTCAGTCGCCCAGAGCGCAACCTGCACATTCAGCGGGCGCGGCAGCGAGCCCAGGCCTACCTCCACTACCTGCAAACCCACGGGGCCGCCGACCTCAAACCTCGCGGCGACCTCACCTGGACCCGCGATGGCATCGCGCTGGAGCCTTACGTGCGCGAGGCCCGCCGGGGTAAGGCCCTGACCACCATTCGCCACGAAGATGTGGCCCAAACCTTTTTCCCTGACCAGGCCCGCGCCCGCTGCTTTGACGACTCGGTGGGCATTGGCCAATATCATTACCTCGATCTGCACGGCAATGATGCCAAGGGCCATGTCAGCCCCAGGGGCAACGATGTGGTGGCCCTGCCCTTTAGTCTGCCGCTGGGGGCACTGGTGCCAAAGGACACCGACGGCCTAGTGCTGTCGGCTAAGAGCCTGGGCACCACCCACATCACCAATGCCGCCTACCGCATGCACCCCATGGAGTGGGCGATCGGTGAAGCCAGCGGCTTTTTGGCCGTGTTTGCGGTGTGGACGGGGCTAGACCCGAGAACTCTGGCAACCGAAGAAAAGCACATTCGCAAGATTCAGGGCTTCATGGCCCGCAACGGCATCCCGATCTTTTGGTTCAACGACATCAGCCACGACGACCCCGACTTTGAGGCCATTCAGGTGCTGGCGGCGGCGGCGATCGTGCGTAGCGAAAGCCCCAAAAACCTCACCTTTCGGCCCCACGCCCCGGTCAGCCGCGCGGTGGTGGCCACGGCTCTGGTCAATGTGCTCAAGCTGCCCACCACGTTACCTGACCTGTCCACTTCTAGGCCGACCTTTACCGATGTGGCCCCCGGCAAGCACTGGGCCTACATGCCCATCGAAACTCTCTACGCCCACGGCATGATCGCCGGAGTCGGCCAAAATCGCTTTGCCCCCGATACCTCTATCACCCGCCAACAGCTGTCGTTTTTGGTCAAGCGGGCTATGCCCGAGGTCTACGATAAGGCCTTCGCCCGCACCCCGATTGATCGCCAAAACCTCCAGCGCCGCGAGCTATCGCGAGTGCTTTATGAGGTGCTAAAGGGGCGCTTGGGAATTTAGCGCTACGGCATCAAGACTAAGCTTTCCCTATCGTTCCTACGCTCCGCGTAGGAATACACCTACGGCGCTCCTGCGCCGAAGCTCGGATGACGCAGGAGCGTCGGAGCGGGGCGTGTCAACGGGGGAGCATTGGCACAATGTTCAATTTAGTGATAGAGATTACAACTGCGATACCTGAAAACCTATTCACTTATGAGGTCGTTTAGGTGTTTATGGTCTGTTAAGTCTATGAAATTGTTAAAACAACTCAAGCGACAGCTGAGATCGTCACGGTGGTTGTTACAGGTGGTGAGCGGGGTTGGGGTTTGCCTGCTGGTGGCGACGGCCTGGTCGTCAGGGTTTTCGCCCGCCGCTGCCCAGTATGCAACCTACGAGGTCAAGTCCATCCCCGGCAACATTATCTGGGGCGAACTGTTTAAGCCCGACAGCAAGCCGATTTTGACGGTTAAATCGGGAGATCGCATTCGTATGGATACCGTCTCCCACGAAGGCATCATTGCTGACCAGGGTGACACCGTTGAGTTTCTTACCGGCGGCGGTATTGCAAAGTCTGATATTCTGGTCGACCAGATCACCATCAAGGGCACCGTGCCCAAATCTGGCCCTGGCCCCCACGTCATCACCGGGCCAGTCTATGTCGAAGACGCCGAACCCGGTGACGTGCTCGAAATCAGAACCCTCGACATCGACTACCGCGTGCCCTACGGCGTGATCTCTAACCGCCACGGCAAAGGCTCCCTACCAGGCGAATATCCCGAAAACGACGCGCCAATCTACACCAAAATCATTCCCATAGATATGGAGAACGAGATTGGTATTTTTAGACCCTCCAACGGGCTACCCGATCTCGAAATTCCCCTCAAGCCCTTCATGGGGGTTATGGGCATCGTGCCCGCCAACCCCGAAGATGCGGTCAACTCAGTGCCCCCTGGGCTATACGGCGGCAACATCGACATCAAGCATTTGGGTCGGGGCAGCAGCCTATACCTGCCGGTGCAGGTTCCTGGGGCGCTGTTTTACTCGGGCGACCCCCACTGCGCCCAGGGCAATGGCGAAGTGGCGCTAACGGCGATCGAGTGCTCGCTAACCCCCACCTTTGAGCTGGTGCTGCACAAAGGCATGGAGCTGCCCGCCCCCATGGGCGAAACCGCCGATTCTTGGATTGCGGTGGGCCTTGACGTTGACCTCAACGAAGCGATGAAAAAATCGGTGCGCGAATACCTGCGCATTATGGATGACAAGTATGGCCTCACCAAGGCCGATGCGCTGCTCTACGCCAGTGCCGACATCGACTTTGAGGTGTCTCAGGTGGTGGATATTGTGAAAGGCATCCACGGGGTGATTCCCAAAGACCGCTTCACTGCACTAGAGAAGTAGTTCTAAAGGTCTATGCTGTCTAGACGCTGTAGGTTGGGTTGAGGCACGAAACCCAACGCCTGAGGTGAATGCAAAGAACCCTGGCTTCTTGAAGAAGCCAGGGTTCTTTGGGTAGCCAGCTTAAAGAATAAGCAGCAATTGTTAAGCCGCCGTGCGGCGACGGGGGCGCTTGCGCTCAGACTTTTTCTTGTAGCCGACGGATTGGGCTTCGTGGCTGTCGGGGCCAAATACACCCCGCACATTTGCTTTCATGGCCATTACGCTGTTATGGAATTCCCACTCGGCCTGGCGGGCTTCGTCGGCAGCCGCTTTGGCTAGTGCCAGCATTTCGGTTTCTTTTTGCTGTTTGGCCTGCATGGTGGCCAGGTTGGCTTGCAGTGCCTCAGCGGAAGCTTCTGGGCGACGGGCAGTGTAGTCTCGGACGGTGGCAAGCCCTTCGTAGGACTCGATATCTTGCAGCATGGAGCGGGTTGGTAGGCGGCGACTGGTATCAACAATAGCCATAATAGTTACCTCATTGGTGTTGAAGAGTTTGGTGTTTTTGAGATTTTTTGGCCCTGAGAGCCGATTTCCAAGGGTTTTTCACCGCAGAGTCAAAAGAGCGGCTCTTTAATCGGTGCAGCGGAATCTTATAAGGTAATGCTGCCCTGGAAATGGGCGATCGCACCAAAAGCAGGAGGGTTTGGCCAAACCTCGGTCAAATGGCGGAGTGAAACTGGCAAACGTGGGGCAAAAGGCTTGCTGTGGCTTGCTCAACGCTAAGTTGCGGGGTGAACTTGCCAAACAGCTGTGCCAGTTTAGCGATCACAGGGCTGCAATTAACGTTCGCGCAGCGTTGCAAAGCAATCAGCGGACGCAACACGCTAAACAGCTGTGCCAGTTTGCTAAACAGCTATGCCAGTTTAGCGATCGCAGGGCTGCAATTAACGTTCGCGCAGCGTTGCAAAGCAATCAGCGGGCGCAACACGCTAAACAGCTGTGCCAGTTTGCCTTTAGAGACCGGGTAACCGTTGTCTTGACCCAAGACGTTGCTAGTAGCGGCAAGCACCCGGTCTCTTTAGAAGCCGCTACTCAATGAGCAGGGTCTTAGTCATGATCACCATCCATTGGTTGGGGTGGTCGGTGGCTGCGGCACTGCTCGGCGGTACGGGAATGGGATCACTCCAGTCGTTGGGGTCGGCGTAGCCGAAGGAATAGAGAATTTTGATGGTGCGATCAATTCCGGCGAGGCTGCCGTAGAGCATGTGGCGCACTTTCTCGGGGTTTAGGGGCCGAGGCAGGGACCGGGTCCCTTTGCCTTGGCCTCCACTCTCTGATGGCAGCGGCAGGGACCCGGTCTCTTGGTTGGTCTCTTGGTTATCGCTGGCCTCTGGTTCGAGATATTCAAACATCGGTTCTGTTTCCTTTAGTAATGGGAAGAAAACAGAACGCGAAAACCCTAGCCACCCGCAGTGGTCGTGCAAGCTGAGGGGGCTAGGGTACGATGAGCCTAGCCTCGCAATCTGCGCATGAGATTTGCGGGGTTAGCTGTCTGTTGGTGTTCCCGCACCTTCAGGCAGCGCTAAGATTTTCGAGTTCTGTGTGGCCACCGTTCAGGCAAACGGCTTAATGGATGAGTTTACTGGTACAAAAGCTCTCCGTCAACCGTATTAAAGGTAGTTGTTGAAGACAGGATCAGTTATCCAGCGGGCTTCTCACCCCCAGTCCACCTCGGTTTAAAACATGGGTGTAAATCATGGTGGTCTTGACATCTTTATGGCCCAACAGCTCTTGCACTGTACGAATGTCGTAACCGTTTTGCAGCAGATGGGTAGCAAAGCTGTGACGAAACGTATGGCAAGATACACGCCTTTGAATATCAGCAACTCGAACGGCTTGTTTAACTGCCTTTTGCAGACCACTTTCATGGAGATGATGGCGACGGCAGATGCCCGTGCGCGGATCGATGGAGCGACGCTCTGCGGGGAATACATATTGCCAAACCCATTCCCGATCAGCATTGGGGTATTTGCGTTCGAGGGCATAGGGCAAATAAACCGATCCATAGCCTTGGGCTAAATCTTGCTGGTGCAGTTGCCGAATCCCTTGAATGTGGTGATTTAAAGGCTCAATCAGCGCACCTGGCAGCATCGTTACTCGGCTTTCTCGCCCTTTAGCATCTCGAATGATGAGCTGACGCTGGCTAAAATCAACATCTTTGATCCGTAGCTTCAGTCCTTCGGTCAGCCTTAGCCCACTACCGTAAAGCAGTTTAGCCACTAGCAAGTAGACTCCAGATAGGTTGTTGAGTACAGCACTGACCTCGCTGGGCGTCAACACCGTCGGCAAGTAGCGGGTAGGCCGCGCTCGGACGGCATTCAAGTTCCAGTCTGTATCGTGCTGATAAACCTCCCGATACAAAAATATTAGAGCGCTGAGCGCTTGATTTTGGGTAGACGGTGCGACCTTTTGCTCAACCGCGAGATGAGTTAAAAACGCTTCTACCTCAGCCGCACCCATTTCCCTGGGTGGCCTCATCTGATGAAACGCTATAAATCGTTTAATCCAGTGGATATAACTTTTGGGTATCAACGTAAGGCGGGACAAAGGGATATTGGGTGCAATGTATTAATGAGCACCCTGTTGAGAAGAGATAAAAGGCTCTGCGGCATTGCCCAGAGCCCGGTATCGTTACCGGTACGAATTCAAATCGGGAACGAT
>JBBSKN010000013.1:0-53382 GCA_038256265.1 Phormidesmidales cyanobacterium | reverse complement strand
CCACTTTGGGGTAGTGGGGGTCGTGGGTTCAAATCCCGCCGCTCCGATTGATTGAAACCTCGCCATTTGGCGGGGTTTTGTCGTTTCTGGTTATCGGCCCGTGCGCCCGTTTCAAGAACTGCAACCCCCGTGCCACAATTAGCCCAATCCTCTACGTTAGTAACAGGGCCACCCGGTGGAACCGCCTTCCTCCAAAGAGCTAAACAACGAGCTAAACCCAGCCCAGCCCCAGGGCGAGCCGACCCTGCGTCAGCTGCACAGCATCAAAGCCCAGCTCGACTTGGTACTGCTGGCTCTAGAAGCCCTAACGGGCCTTGGGTCTGATGCCATGCTGGCGGCGGCGGAGGCTCTAGGGGTGTCGGATTTGTTGAGCGATCGCGTCAACCTCTGGCGGTTACGCCAGGCCAGCCCCCTGCGCAAAGGCCAGGGCCGCAAAAAGCTCGATGTGGACGAAGCCCGCGCCCTGGTTCTGGTCAGTTGTCACTTAGCGATCGCCCACCGCGACCCCATTCGCCAGGCCGTAGCGCGCCTAGAGCAGGCCCTGGCGAATGGGCAGCCACCGCACCGCACCGCCCAACTGGGCGACTATCTCGATGCCTTTAGCAACGCCTACCAAGACCGCATGGAGGGCGACCAAACTGTCACCACCGATGAACTCACCACCCTGGGGCTGAAGCTGCTGGTCGATCTGCTGTTTTACAGTGGCACTGGCGGCAACCGCAAGCTCTGGCTCGCCCTCCTTGATCGCACCGAAAAGTAAACCTATTTTTGCCTTCTGCCTTCGCTAGCTCACTCCACCCCGCCTGAGTCCATGGCTCCAACCGCCACCATCACCTCCTACGAATATGCGGCGGGCACCTGCACCCTACGGCTGGTGGGGGAGTTATCACCCCTTAGCCAGGTGACAGGTTGCCCGGTGCTGAGGCGATCGCACTTTACCCTGCAAGTCCACGGCGACGATGCTCCTCGGGAGACTAGGGCTGCGGCTAATCAGGCCATGATCTTTGAAATCAGTGGCCAAGAGCCGCAATTTTTGACCCTGGCAGATTTGGTGCAGACCTACGTGCTGCAGCAGCTCAGCGCCGACGCCCTGGCCACCGGAGGGGCCGTTGCTCGCGGTGAGAATACCTTTCAACCGGTGGGGCTAACCCGCCACCGGCTCACCCTGGCGGGGCCACCAGCCCCACCCCGAGTGGTAGAACTCTCCACCCTGCAACTGTCTGACCTGGCCGAGACCCTAGAGCAGGCCGACGGCAATCTCCAAATTATCCCCGATGGGTTGCTACCCAAGGCCCACCGAACGCGCCCTAAATTACCGCTGTGGCTAGGGTCGGTGGCGGCGGTGGGCCTTGCGGCTCTATTGGGCAACCAATTCCTCACCACAGCCCCTAGCCCTGTTGTCTTGTCCCCCGATGGTTCGCCAACCAGCGAATCGCAAACCCTCAATGGGGCTACCACCGAATCACCCGCCGACAACCGTCAGCAAAGCCTAGAGGAATCTGCACCCGCCGCTGACGCCAATACCGCAACCGCCACTGGGGAGGCGGTACCAGCACCCACCACCAACGCGCCAACAACCCCATCAGCACCGTCGGCGGAAGTGGCTGAGCCAGGAACTGCCAAGACCTTACCCCAGCCAGTTCCTGGCTCCCCCGCCCCAGCGACTAGACCGCCTCAGGCCGCTACAGCTCCAGCACCTGCCTCTCCCCCGGCCGAGGCGCGTGGGGAGCAAGCCGCAAGCCCTGATGCCGATATGACCGCTGAACAGTTGCCCAATGCCGCCCGAACTGACACCCTAAGAGCCCCTGCTGCCCCTGAAGCCTTTGACGCTAGCCCAGGTGTCGCCGCCACCCGTGCTCCTGACTCTACCCTAAGCTGGATCACGGCTCTAACTCTCGCCCTTCAGCAGCAGTGGCGATCGCCTGCAAATCTGGCCGCGCCTCTGCGCTACAGGCTTACTCTAGAGCCAAATGGCATCGTAATGACCCTGGAGCCTCTCAATGACTTCTCCGCCACCTACCAAAACAATTCCTCTCTACCCCAGCCGGGTGACATTATCCCTGGAGTGGTCAGAGACAAACCCACCACCGTAGAAGTACGATTTCTACCGTCTGGGGAAGTCCTGGTGGTGCCCCTGGTCGAATCTAATCCTTAGATAACTGTTTTTTGCGCTTGGCCTTGCGCAGGTGCAGGGTAGACATGGCCTTATCTACGGGGAACCCGGCGACAGGGATGACCTGGTGAGCACGATCGCGCTCCAGTTCCTTCAGCTCGGTGTAGTCAATCCAGTGGATGCAGTCGACCGGACAGGTGTCGATCGCCTCTTGGAGAATCTCCTCAGCATCGCCATCTTGGCGGTAAACGCGCGATCGCCCATGGTCAGGCTCAATGTAGAACGTATTGCGGGCCACATGAGCACAGTGCTTACAGCCAATGCAGGTAATTTCGTCTACGTAGACGCCCTTTTGGCGCAGCTGACCACCCAGCTCAGGTTCGTAGCCAGTGCGCTCCTCAACCTGGCGCAGCTGCCCGCCTAGCTCAGGTTCAAAACCGGTTGACTGTCCATCAAACTGTGTCATTGCGTTAGCCGCTCTACAACTGCCCAAACCCTGTGCCAATACTAAGAAAGGGGCCACTAGCAGCCCCTTTCCCCACTTCAACGAGTCAGTGCCCTAGCCATTCCAGCGCTGCACCACCAGTCGCACCGAGCCGTCTTTCTGCACCTGCTCTTCCGCCAGCTGAAAGCCCTGGCGAGAGGTTTCAGCGACTACGGTGTTGTAGGCGTAGCGCTGGGTCACCTGACTGAGGAAGCCCTCAACGGTGAGGGGCTGCTGCCAATATTGCAGGTCGGCCACCAGCTCATAGTCGCTGGTCTCGGGGTTGCGGCGAAAGCCAATGTCATAGCCGTTGTCTTGGGCAATCACAACCTCAGCGCTCTGGGTTTGACCCTGGTAGCCACGCACGTCGCAGGGACCAGCCTTCCAGTCAGCACCCAGGTCGTTGAGGGCCAGTTTGAGGGAGTCGAGATTGCGGATTTTGGTTTTGATTTGGCTAAAGTGTGACATCTTCTGCAGGTTGTATAAGGACTTAAAAAAATTGAGACACTACCACTGACTGTAGGCCGCCTGGGCGGAAACAGTTTCCGTAGCCGTTTGCTCGTTGCGCTGGGCAAAGTACTCAGAGGTGGTCTGATGGGCCACCACCGTACCGAGCTGGGCCTCAATAGCGGCAGTTACCTCAGCACAGGAGGCACCCACTATGCCGGTTACGGTCTCCTTGACCCGACCATCGGGGTAGATGATGAACTCCAGAGTTTCCATAATTACTTAGCCTTTAAGGATGCGGAGCGGAGCCGAGGTAATCAGCACGCCAATCCACGGAGGGAGGATTTTATCCCTGGCAATAGAGGCGAAGCCACTAACCCAATGCCAACCGTGCATTGAATACGTAACTCACCACCCGCCATCGCAAGAATCAACAGGTTGTATGAATTGCGGAAGCAGCGTATCCATTAGATGTAGTGTCGCGTAACTTTAAGAGAGCGTCAAGGCAACTTTTGTTACATTTCGCAGCGCTTTTAGCGACCTAAAACCCAGAGATAGTTGCTCCAGCGTTCTTTCATGCCACAGCCAATATAAAGAAAGTTGAAGGCCCAACTTCCTACTTCCCTGCTGTGGCTTGCCGCTACACCCGCCGGAAAGCTGCTGTCTCCACCTACAGAACTTTCCCCAGGCTCAGGTCAGGCTCCCTGCCATGCCCGACCTCAAACCCTGATTTGACCGCCAGGCCAACCCAAAGCAGGCTGGGCCAATGCAGCTGTCCACGGACAACCCGTTTGCGTTCCTCGGCATAAATACCATGGGACAAGAATATCTAAAAAAAGGGCCGGGCGACAGGCTCAAGATTTGAGCTTGTCACCCGGCCCTGTAGCGGAGAGAGTTCTCTAGTTCAGCGCTTCGAGGTAGTCGCGGACGCGGTTGCGGCGCTTGGGCTGACGCAGCTTTTGCAGCGCCTTTGACTCAATCTGGCGCACCCGCTCGCGGGAAAGCTCTAGGGCGCGGCCAATCTCGGCTAGGGAGTAGGGGGTGCCGTCGCCGAGGCCAAAGCGCATGTTGATCACATCCTGCTCGCGGGTGGTGAGGTCGGCCATCAGCTGTTGCAGGTCGCGGCGCAGCGACTCGCGGATCAGCATGTCTTCGGGCGACATGCAGTCGGTTTCGAGCAGGTCGCCCAGCTCGGTGTCGCGGTCTTTGCCCACCTTGGTTTCGAGGGAGACGGCGCGGGGCACCCGCAGCAGCACTTCGCGCACCTGGGCAGCGGTCATGTCTAGCTCACGGGCAATGTCTTCGACCGAGGGGGTGCGGCCCTTTTCTTGGGAAAGCTTGCGCTGGGCCTTTTTGATTTTGTTGAGTTTTTCGGTGATGTGGACGGGCAGGCGAATGGTGCGGCTCTGGGTGGCGATCGCTCGGGTAATGCCCTGGCGAATCCACCAGTAGGCGTAGGTGCTAAAGCGATAGCCCTTGGTGGGGTCAAACTTTTCCACCGCCCGCTCTAGGCCCAGGGTGCCTTCTTGAATCAGGTCGAGCAGCTCTAGGCCCCGGTTTTGGTATTTTTTGGCCACCGACACCACTAGGCGCAGGTTGGCCTTGATCATGTGCTCTTTGGCACGAATGCCTTCGGAGATCGCCTTCTCTAGGTCGGGTACGGCAAGGTCGCTGAGTTTGGCCCAGGCCCGCTTACCCTCGGCCAGGGTGGGCTTGAGATCGGCAATGGGCACCTCTGCGGCGGCGGCCCAGCGCTCTAGGGAGGGGCGATAGCCCAGCTGCGACGAGAGGCGATCGCGGGTTTGCAGTAGTTTGCTGTAGGTGGCTAAGATACCGCCGCTCTGCTCGGCGGCCTGAGTTAAATCTTCTAGTAGCTGCACATAGCCTTGAACGCACTGGGCCTCAGAGACCTCTTCGTGGCGCTCTAGCAGCCGCACCCGGCCAATTTCTTGCAGGTAGAGACGCACTAGGTCGGTGGTGCGTCGACCCTGGAGTACCGCTGCTGTATCGGTTTCAAAGTCGGTATTGTCGGCACTGTCATCGGGCTCGGCGACAGAGAAGTCATGCAGCTGGCCGTTCTCATCGTCGCCCGGGGCAGTGAGGGCAAACTCCGGGTCGGCTGAAGCCGATGGACGGGAGATTTCATCTCTTCTGTAGTGGGATGTTGCTACCATGACGCTCTCTAGTAACTTGTACCAAACTCTGGTCGAAGGGCCTTTTGCCAACTTGCTGTCAGTATTCCCAAACCGTCAGGACTTTAGAACAGAGGCTGGGGTTCCGGGAACGGGTGCTGCTGAGGTCGCTTAGATGGCGCTCAGTGGGAGCAGTCCCGGGGGCAGTTACCCTCACTGAGCGCCATCACCTGAGTGCTTCCACCATCTCAGCTGGCTAAGGTGAGCCGACACCTTAACCTACGGCGGCAGGCGAGGTAATTCCTGATGGAACGCTACACCTTGGCAAAAACCTTACATTGATCCCGACGATCCATAGGGGATGCGGGCATCTATTGCAATTAGGGGCAGGCTTCGCTAGGGGCTCGTTGAGCAGGTGTGTCTTGAACGCAGTCAGACAGCGGTGATCGCCCAAACCGAGTTCTGCCCCTAGATACAGGTGGGCGCTGAGAGGGCTGAGGAGTGTGTCAGGATTAATTACTACGGGTACAAAATAGTTGAGCAGGTTGCAGGTCGTACTCATAATGAGTATGATTTAGGGGTGCCGACTGAGCAATGCCAAATGCCGTAATGGTAGGATTTCAGCAACCGACTCTGCGGCAGATTTGTTGGTAGTTGATTTGGTTGGCAGATAGATTCGATTTCCCAATAGAAAGAGAGACCCTATGGTTGCAACTCCTGTAAAAGCTGAAGCTAGACGTCGGTTTTACCCGACCCGCATTGATATGGCGGCTAATGTGCGATCGCAGGTCGTCGAGATCTTAAACAAGACCCTCGCCGCCACCCTCGATCTCAAAACCCAGACCAAGCAGGCCCACTGGAACGTCAAGGGCATGGATTTCTTCCAGCTCCACGAGCTGTTTGACGAGCTAGCCGGCGAGCTAGAAGGCTATGTCGATATGGTGGCTGAGCGCGTTACTGCCCTGGGTGGCACCGCCATGGGCACCGCCCGCATTGCCGCTGCCGAGTCGATTTTGCCCGAGTACCCCTTCAATGCCATTGATGGGGCTGAGCATGTCACCGCCTTGGCCGAGCGCTTTGCCGCCTACGGTAAGCATGTGCGCGACGCCATCGACGCCACCGATGACCTGGGCGATGCCGATACCGCCGATCTCTACACCGAGATCTCTCGCACCATTGACATGCGTCTGTGGTTCCTAGAGGCCCACCTGGTGAAAAAATCTGACCTCGACTAGGCTTGACGCAACACTAGGTAGAGATTAGAAGCCAGGGAGACATAAACTGTCTCCCTGGCTTTGTGGTTTAGCCTTGGTCTAAAGGATTCTACCGGTGGGCGATCGCGTCCACAGCAGGTATCCTAATGCTCCAGTAGCTCTGCCCACTGACTATGCCTAACTCGACCTCCCCAGCCTCAGGCTCTAGTGAAGCAGAGGTGATTGCCCTAACCACGCCTCACGGCCATCCTCACGGGCATTCCTCCAGCGATCATGGCCACGATCATGGCGCTCACGCCCACACCCACGGGGCGATTGATCCTGAGATCGCTACCTCTGAGCGGGGGCTGTGGGCGGTGAAATGGTCGTTTGTAGGGCTGGCGGTGACGGCGATCGCCCAGGCGATTGTGTTTGCCCTCTCGGGCAGCGTCGCCCTGATGGCCGACCTGATTCACAATGTGGGCGACGCCATGACCTCGGTGCCCCTGGGGGTGGCGTTTGTGCTGGCCCGCGCCAAACCCTCACCGCGCTTTGCCTACGGCTATGGTCGGGCAGAAGATCTGGCTGGAGTGGCGATCGTGGCGGTGATTTTTTTTAGCGCTCTGATCACCGGGTACGAATCCATTGAGCGTCTCCGCCACCCCCAGCCCCTCGATCACCTAGGAGCGCTGGCAGCGGCGGCAGTGATTGGCTTTCTCGGCAACGAGCTGGTAGCGCTGTTTCGCCTGCGGGTAGGGCGCGAGATCAACAGCGCCGCCCTAGTGGCCGACGGGCTGCACGCCCGCGCCGATGGGTTGGTCAGCCTGGCGGTGCTGGTCAGCGCCCTGGGGGTGGGGCTGGGCTATCCCTGGGCCGACCCGGTGATAGGGTTGGCGATTACCCTGGTGCTGCTGCGAGTGGTTTGGCAGTCAACCCAGACGGTGTTTACCCGGTTGCTCGATGGGGTGGAGCCAGAGGTGACTGAGCGCCTGCGCCACGCAGTCGAGCATGGGGTGGAAACCTCTGGTGCTACCGTCACCCAGGTTAAGGCCCGGTGGCTGGGGCATCGGCTTTATGGCGAGATTGATCTAGGGGTCGCGCCAGGGCTTTCGGTGGCGGAGGGAGGGGCGATCGCCGCCCATGTCAAAGCCCACCTGCACGGGCAAATCCCCTACCTGGCGGAAGTCACCATTCAGGTGCAGCCCAGGGCCGACAGTTAACTTGACCATCCCTGAAAACCCTATTAAAACCCTATAAAAAAGGAGCAGCGAAAATAAATCGCTGCCCCTTTTTTAGTCTCAGTCTGGATAGCCAATCAGGATTTATACCAAATCCTGATTGGCTATCCCCGATTCAGCAGGGCAAACAACCGTTTGCCCCTACGGTTTGGTCTTTCGGGAATCGGGGTCATGGGACTCGAATTTAGTATTACTCAGCGGTGGCCAGTTCGGTGCTGCCGCGACGGCGGCGGCTGGTAAGGGTGTTAAACAGCATCTGGCCGATGGCCTTGACCAGGTTGCCCTCCAGTTCCTTAAACATTTCCATGTTCATGCCAAAGGCGTCGTTGGCTTCTTCGACGATGCTAGCCACCATGGCGTCATCGACCGGGGCCGCATCCATCGACTCGCGGTACTTGACCTTAAACGCCTTCTCGTCAGCAATTTCGGGGAACTCGTAGAAGGCGGTGCCCTCGCCCTCAGACAGGTTCATCGCCCGCTGGGCAATACCCTTGAGAATTTGCCCACCCGACAGGTCGCCAATGTAGCGGGTGTAGGAATGGCTCACCAGCAGCTCGGGCTGGGTGTTGGCCACTTCGCGAATGCGATCCACGTAGCGCTTGCCGCCGGGGGTCATGGAAATTTCGCTAGCCCAGTTGGGGCCGTGGTAGTAGGCCAGATCGGCCTCTAGCGACGCCTTGCGGTGTAGCTCGGGAAAGTAAACCTTAGAGACCACGGGATGATCTTTATGGCGCTCTAGCTCTTCTTCCATCGCCGCGTAGGCGTAGTAGAAGTTAGCCACCAGCTTGCGGTAAGAATTCTTTTCGACCACGCCGCGCAAGAAGCAGCGCACAAAGCCCATGTTCTCGGCCATGGTATGGGCTTTTTTGGTGCCTTCGCGCAGCTCGGTGGATAGGTTGCTAGTCATGCTGACTGTCTCGCTCTAGGTTAATTAAGGTGAGGTTTAAGCGGAGTTTTGGTTAGAAAATGCTTGCCCAGATAACACTGACCTAGACAAAGGACTTGCCCAGACAATGGCTTCTTAGGCAATGACATCCCTGAAAACCTGAGGCCCCAAAGGCTGAAAACTTAGCTTGCCATTACTGAGGGCTACATTTGCTTAACTTAGACCGATTTGATGATCGTTTCCATTACGAATTTTTACAGGCCCAACGGTGACCCTATTGATTTCTCCGAGGAGGGGCATGCCTTAGCCCGCCATGCGGGTGAGCAGTACCGGGCAGGGGGCGTATACCCGCACAAAATCGGTCAGCGACTCGCCCAGCACTTTATCTAGGTCGGGCAAACCCTTGGCAATGCTGGGACGGCGATCGGGCGAACCGAGGATGATTAAATCCATATGGCGCTCTTCGGCCAGTTCACAGATGCGGCGGCCGGGCTTGCCCTCGGGAGCGGAGAGCTTGTAGCTGATGCCGTACTTCTTGGCCTCGGCGGCAGCCTCCGCCAAAATTGGGTCTTGGTTGGGGTCGGCACTGGCTACATCAAAGGGTTTGGCCTTGAGGCTAGCGACCGTATGCACCAGGGTGAGCTCGCTGCCCTTGACGTCGCGCAGCAGAGAAATGGCGATATTGAGCCCCTCCTTAGCCGAGTCAGATTTATCCATCGCCACCATTACCCGCTTGATCGGGCGAATGCTGTAGAGGTCGTCTTTGACCAGCAGCATGGGCCGCGACGACAGCTGAAACACGTACTGACTAACAGAGTTTTCGAGAATAGCCTTGAGACCCTGGAGGCCGCGCGAACCCATGATGATCAGGTCGGCATCGACTTCTTCGGCCACCTGAATCACCACGTCTTTTGGGTCGCCCTCTCGCAGTACAGCGTTGACCCGGCTGGGGTCAAGACTGAGGTTGGTGATAGCAGTGGCCAGGGTGCGGCCCCCAGATTCCCACTTGGCGGCCATGGCTTCGGCAGACACCTGGGAGGGCACCACGTGCAGCACCGTCACCGCCGCCCGCTGCACCAGGGGAATATCCATCAGCGCCTTCATCATGGCTTCGGTGTTGCCCGTGCCAGAGTCGGCTAAAAGAATTTTTTCAATCATGGTTTTTTCGTGGTGTTCTCAAATCATCATAGGCATTGATTTTGGGCCTATTTTGGCGCGATTCATAATTTGTAGTAGAGTCTTGCCGCTGATCGCCTCAGCTGGTCGCTTTAAGAATATAGAGAATGCCTCATGGAAGAGTTTCGCTGGTTTGAGCATCGAGTCACGGTACAGCCCCACCACACCGACTACGCGGGCATTGTCTGGCACGGCACCTACGTCGCCTGGATGGAAGAAGCTCGGGTGAACTACCTCAGCACCTGCGGGCTGACCTTTGCCGACTGGGTGAAAGCGGGCGTTGACCTACCGGTGGTGGATCTGGCGCTGAAATATCGGCGATCGCTCACCCTGGGCGACACTGCCCTGGTCAAAGCCCGCCTGGCACCGACCAAAGGCGTGCGCTTTGTCTGGCACTACGACATTCAAAACGCCGCCACCCAAGCAACCTGCATCGAGGGCAGCGTTACCCTGGCCCCGGTTGATGTCAACACTCGTCGGCTGCTGCGCCGCCTGCCCGAGCCGTTGCAAACTGCCCTGGACGCGATCGCCTGAGGCACTGCCGCTGCGCTACAGCTCCAAAACTTTGTAGGATGGACAAGACATGCCCATCCTACGGTTGCCCCGGCTATGTTCCTTCCCCTCCCCCAATCAATGGCTGTAGTCTGCGCCCTGATCGTTATGGTCGCCGGGTGGCTGGGCTTCACCCCCACTGCCTATGCCCAAGACAACACTGTTGACTACACCCTCACCGACCTCAGCTTTCGCGACTTTGCGGGCAAGCATCTGTCGGGTACCTCCTTTGCGGCGGCAGAAATGCGGGAAGCCAACTTTGAGAAGGCCGACCTAAGCAAGACCATTCTCACCAAGGCGTCATTTTTACGGGCCAATTTAGCTGGGGCTGACCTGTCGGGCACCTTCGCTGATCGGGTCATTTTTGACGGGGCCGACCTCTCCAACGCCATTTTTGCCGACGCCCTACTCACCAGCAGCAGCTTCGGCGAGGCCAATATCACCGGGGCCGATTTTTCGGGGGCGATTATTGATCGGTTTCAGACGGCGCAGATGTGTAAACGCGCCGACGGGGTGAATGAAACCACAGGGGTGGCGACGCGGGATAGTTTGGGGTGCCGGTAGGGGGTGGGTGAGTGGATGGGTAGGTGAGGAGATGGGTGGATGGGTGGGCGAGAAGCGCAGTAGGTACCGTTAGGGTGGGCACTGCCCACCATTAGAGAGAACGTTTTCCAGAAGTCGCCTTAGACTGCGATCGCTCCCACCCCTGCCGACTCAAAGTGCTTTTGCAGGGTGGCTTTGGGCAGTGGCCCCAGCAGGTGATCCCAGGGTAGGGGCTGACCCAGATCCCAGTCGGCGTGGACGTAGTATTCTAAGGGCGGAATTTGGCCCTGGAAGTCTTTAAAGGCGCGGCGGTAGCTGCCGAGGGTGTCGCCGTAGTGGCGGACGCGCTCTAGCACCGGGCCGAGACGGCGATCGCCCCTCGAAATCAGCGCCTGAATCACCGACCAGTTATAGCTCTCGGGGCGAAAGTCGATGCCCTTGGAGCGCAGGTGCTTTTGCAGATACTTGAGCCGTTTCTCGGCTTCTCTATTCACCCCGTACCACTGGAAGGGGGTGTGGGCCTTGGGCACAAAGGTGCTGCACCCAAAGGTGAGCCGCAGGCCGGGGGCGGCTTTTTTGAGCCGCAGCATCAGGGCGACGGTTTGCTCTAGATCCGCCATGGTTTCGCCGGGCACTCCGGCCATGCCGTAGAGCTTCATGGCGCTGAGGCCGCCCGCTTTGGCGTTAACGGCGGCCTGCTCAATATCGTCGGTGGCGAGCTTTTTGTTGACGATGTTGCGCACCCGTTCTGAGCCACTTTCGATCGCAATCGTTATAGACCGGCTGTCGTGGCGGGTGAGGGTTTCGGCCAGCTTGGGGGTGACGGTGTTGGTGCGCACCGACGACAGGCTGACCCGCACGTCGTCAAACTGGGGCCGATTTAAATAGTCGAGCAGGGTGTCGAACTCGGGATGCTGGGTGACTGACGCGCCGAGCAACCCTAGGCGACGGGTGGCTGCTAGGCCCTGCTCAATAGCGGGCATGAGCGAGTCTTCTAGGCTGGCGGGGCGAAAGGGCAAGGTGAGGTAGCTAGCGAGGCAAAAGCGGCACATCTCTGGGCAGCTGCGCACCACTTCGACCATGTAGATATTTTCCCAGGCGGCGTGGGGGGTGACGACGGTGGAAGCCGAGAGCACGTTGCCCCGGTAGGTCTGCTTTTGCACCGTGGCGGGGATATCGACATCTACCGGGTGAATAGCTCGCACGCCGCCCGTGGGGCCGTCGTAGGTGACGTCGTAGAGGGCGGGGACATAGACGCCGGGCGCCTGGGCCAGGCGGCGCAGGGTTTCGGGCCGGGAGGCGGCTTTTAGCTCGACCAGCGAGTCAATAAAGTCATCCAGCAGGGTTTCGCCATCCCCCAGCAAGATCACGTCAAAAAAGTCGGCGAAGGGCTCGGGGTTGGCGGTGAGCACGGGGCCGCCGCCAAAGACGATGGGGTGGTCGGCGGTGCGATCGCCACCCTTGATCGGCACCTCTAGCTGCTCTAGCAGGGTGAGCAAGTTGACGTAATCTAGCTCCCAAGAAATAGAAAACCCCAGCACATCAATGGTCGAGGGCAGCGGTTCTGACCCATCGGTAAACAACCGGCTCACCTCGACATCGGCCCGGCGGGCCAGCGTGGCCCACACCACCTGGTAGCCCAGGCTGGTAATCCCCACGCTGTATTCATTGGGGAAGGCAAACACCACCGCCAGGGCATCCTTCTGGGCGGGGGTTGGCTCAAACAGCAGAGTTTCGTCTTGGAGGGGAAGGGATGCCACGGGCAGGGTTACAACAGCTACAACAAAAAGAATCTTTTCTCAGTGTAAGCAGTGGAGCGTAAGCTAGGGAATTGCAAGCAGGGGCAGCAGGCTGAACCTAGGGTAGGAGCGGTGGCGACCCAGCCTCGGTATGATCCCTAAAGAGAGGCTAATGATTTCATTAAGGCTATGACCGCAGGAGTTGGCGAACTGAGAACGTTTTGCCAAACCCACTGACTTTGATCACAGAATTCTTAAAAAGAATATTAAAAGATCAGTCGATCTGCGCAGGAGTCGTGCTAACCGTCAGCAAAATGTCGTGAATGCACGGTGCCAACCTAAAGAACATGAACCTACGATAAAGACAACGCATTCTACCCGACCTGTTTTCACCGCTATGCCTACCCGTTAAATGCTACCGCAGTGGTTTCTGCGACTTCGGCCTATGACTTCCTCGACTCCCCCCATTCGCCCCACCTACATTCTCGCCGACGAGACCACCGTGCGTGTGCCCCGAGACCCGTCGCTGCTGGCCCAAGCCGAGCGCATTGCCGAGGGCTATCAGCAGTGTCAGGCCGCAGAGGCAGCTCAATGGTTAAAGCAGGGGCTGGTCTATCTGCGCAAGGGGCAATACACCCCGGCTTTGGCCCTGCTTCAGCAGGCGCTACAGAGCTACCACAGCCTGGGCGACAAACAGCGCCATGCCAAGGTGCTGTTCACCCTCGCCAGCCTCTACTACCGGGTGGCCGACTATCTGTGGGCCGCCGACTACGGGCGGCAGTGCCTGCGCATTGCTCGCGAGTTAGAAGATGACGCTCTGATTCAGCAGACCCTGGGCCATCTGGGCAACAGCTATCGCCACCTGGGCAACCTACAGCGCGCTCTAGAGTACATGGGCCAAAGCCTGAATCTGGCCAAAAAAATGGGCGATCGCCCCAGCGAAATGCGATCGCTCAATAACCTAGCCATGATCTACCGAGCGAAGGGTCTCACCCGCCAGGCCGCTACCCTCTACGAAGCCAGCTTAATGATGGCGACTACCCTGGGCGATCGCAGCACCAAACTCCAGATATTTCAAAACCTGGGCAACACCTATCTCACCCTGCGGGAATATCCCCAGGCGATCAGCTGCTACGAGCGGTTTTTGACCGTCAGCAAGGGTGGCGAAGGAACTGGTGAGGGGGCCGTAGACAACCGCACCACTCGCCGCGTTTTGACCCAGCTCACCCTGGCCAGCATCGCCATGGGCGACCACGATCGGGCAATCATTCATCTTCAGCATCACCTCTCTATCGCCTGTGCTCTGGGCGACACCCGCAGTGCCGCCGCTCTCATGGATGACCTAAAGGCTAGCTATATGGCCCTCAGCCAGGCCCGCGTGGCGGCCATTCACCCAGACTTCCCCTCGATTTAGTCAACCAGCACTACCAGACCTCAGCAGTCAAGCCGCAGAGATGATCGTCTCTGCGGCTAAAAACGTTGTGGCTAAAAACTCTGCGGCCAAAAACTGTCACCAAAAATCCTGTGATATTCTCGGGAGAACAGCGGCGCGATCTCCCTAGTGCTGCGCGATGACAAGTTCAGCTCAAGATTAGTGGCGCAGGCTTTAGACTTTACTTCAACCCTATGACGTTATCTCGACGGTGGTTTAACCAGGCTTGCCTGGCAGTGGCGGTGGCTCTGATAGCGGCGGCCTGCGGTGGGGGCAGTGGCGAAGACACCGTCAGCGTTGGCTCCAAAGACTTTACCGAGCAGCTAATTATTGGCGAAATGTACGCCCTAGTGCTCGAAGAGAATGGCTTTGCCGTCGACCGCAAGCTAAATCTGGGGGGCACCCCCGTGGCCCAGGCGGCAATCGAGAGCGGCGACATCGACCTCTACCCCGAGTACACCGGCACGGCCCTGCTGACGGTGCTCAATCGGCCCGCCAGCAGCGACCAGCAGGCCGTCTTTGAAACCGTTAAGCAAGCCTATCAGGAGCAATTTAACCTGGTGTGGCTTGACCCGTCGCCGATGAACAACACCCAGGCCCTGGCCATGACCGAGGAGCAAGCCGACGCCCTCGACATTCGCACCATTTCTGACTTTGTGGCCCAGGCCAGCAGCCTCACCCTGATTGGCCCGCCCGAGTTTGAGGTGCGCGAAGACGGCCTGCCGGGGCTAAAAACCGCCTACGGAGATTTTTCGCTAGCAGAGTACAAAGCCGTGGATGCGGGCCTGCGCTACCGGGGCCTGGTAGATGGCGAGGCCGACGTGGCCGTGGCCTTTGGCACCGATGGCGAAATCAACGCCTTTAACCTGGTGGTGCTCGAAGACGACGAGGCCCTGTTTCCGCCCTACCAGATTGCACCGATTGTTAGCCAGGCGGCACTCGACGCCAACCCCGGCATTGCCGATGCCCTCAACGCGCTGTCGCCCCTGCTCAGCAACGAGGTGATGCGCGAGCTGAACTACAAGGTCAGCGGCAACCAGCGCGAACCCGCCGACGTAGCCCGCGAGTTTTTAGTAAATGCGGGCTTGGTTGCAGAGTAGGGGCAGGGGACGGGGCAAGGGTGTCGGGTATCGGGTATCGGGTATCGGGATTGAGCCCCACTCCCTGACACCCGACACCTGACACCCGACACCTGACACCCGACACCTGACACCGAACACCCAACACCCCTTCCCCACATCTCCCATGGGCACCATTCAGTTTGACGATGTTTCGCTGCGGTTTGCCGGGGGAGCGCGCCCGGCGGTGAACCGGGTCACCTGCCAGGTCAGCGCAGGGGAAATCGTGGTGATTTTGGGGCCGTCGGGCTGCGGCAAAACCACGCTGCTCAAGATGGTCAACCGCCTCTACGAACCCACCAGGGGCAATATCTTTCTCGACGGGGTGAATATTCGCAAGATCAAAGCGACGAAGCTGCGGCAGCAGATTGGCTACGTGATCCAGCAGTCGGGGCTGTTTCCCCACATGACGGTGGCGGGCAATGTGGCGGTGGTGCCCAAGCTGCTGGGCTGGGGCAAGCCCCAGATTCAGGCCCGCATTGATGAGCTGCTGGATTTGGTGAAGCTGCCGCCGGGGGAGTTTCGCGATCGCTACCCCGCCCAGCTCTCGGGCGGGCAGCAGCAGCGGGTGGGCATTGCCCGTGCCCTGGCGGGTAACCCCGGCATTATGCTGATGGATGAACCCTTTGGGGCGATCGACGCCATCACCCGCACGGCGCTGCAGGATGAGATCTTGCGCCTCCAGGGCCAGCTGAAGAAAACCATTCTGTTTGTCTCCCACGATGTGGAAGAGGCGCTGCGCCTGGCTGATCGCATTTTGATCATGCGCCAGGGGGAGGTGGTGCAGTTTGACACCCCCTTTAACCTACTGACTAAGCCCGCCGATGAATTTGTCCACACCCTGCTGGGGGCCGACGACATGGTGCGCCATCTGGGCCTGCTGCGGGCCAGCTCGGCGATGATGGCGCTGCCGCCCAGTTATGACAACGGCCACAACCCCACCCTCTCCCACCGCGACAGCCTGCGCGATGCCCTGTCGCTGATGCTCAAGACTGGGGCACCGGCCCTGACGGTGCTAGAGGAGGGCAACCCCGTAGGGCTGCTCACCCTCGACCACATTCGCGAGTCGGCAGGGCCAGGGCTTAGGACGGGGGAAAACGGGCGATGAGCTACCTAATCAGCAACCCCGGCGAGGTGCTCACTTTGCTGCTGCAACACCTGCGGATGACCAGCATTGCCCTGGGAATCGCGATCGCCCTCTCCGTCCCCCTAGCTCTCCTCGTCACCCGCCTGCGCTGGCTGGCAGTCCCCGTGCTGGGGGGGCTTGGCATTCTCTACACCATCCCCAGCCTGGCGCTGATTATCTTTTTGGTGCCGCTGTTTGGCCTCAACGCCACCTCGGTGATTGTGGCCATGGTGCTTTACACCCAGGTGATTTTGGTGCGCAACCTGACGGTGGGCCTGGCGGGCATTAACCCTGCCGTGCTAGAAGCGGCGCGGGGCATGGGAATGAGCTTGGCCCAGCGATGGTGGCGAGTGCAGGTACCCCTGGTGCTGCCGGTGTTTTTGGCTGGGGTGAGAATTGCGGCGATTGTCGCTATTGCGATCGCCACCATCGGAGCCAAGTTCAACGCCGGGGGGCTGGGCAAGCTGCTGTTCGACGGCATTCAGACCAACCGCTACGACAAAATTGTGGCGGGGGCTATTACCGTCGCAGTTCTGGCGTTTGTGATTAATGGCCTGCTGCTAGCCTTAGAGCACTACGCCCAGCCACCCAGCCCAGGTCAAGAAGACGCCTTCAACTAAGATATTAGCTAGAGCAACTCCTCCATCGTGGATTCCCGCCGTAGACCTCTGGCCTCGCTCCGCGAACGTGGGCATGACATGGGGTTTTTATTAATTGGTGAGTCCCTGATTAGGCATCCCAGGCTCATCATCGAAGTTTTGCCAGCTTCAGATTAGTCGAGCGATTTCAGCGCCAGTCAGTTAACGGGTCAGACACCCTGTGGATTCCCTACAATTATTAGGTAGGAGGCATGGTTGAATTTGCCCGCATTGGGTTTACCTGTGAGATAGCAGCCTTCTACAACAACCTCAACCAGCTTCTGTAACTGTTACCCAACCCGCTAGACCGCTACTATGCCGACCCTCAACCAGACCAGCACCGCCAAAACCCTGCACAGCATTCAGCGCACCCGCGATCGCCACTGGGTGGGTGACGGCTTTCCAGTGCGCACGCTGATGGCCTACAACAATCTGGGGCAAACCATCAGCCCCTTCCTGCTGCTCGACCATGCGGGACCAGCCGAGTTTCCGCCGACCACCGCGCGGCGCGGCGTGGGCGAACACCCCCACCGGGGCTTTGAGACTGTCACCATTGTCTACGAGGGCGAGGTCGAGCACCGCGACTCAGCGGGCGGCGGCGGCATCATCGGCCCCGGCGACGTGCAGTGGATGACGGCGGCGGCGGGCCTGGTGCACGAAGAGTTCCACGGTCCAAACTTTGCTGAGCAGGGCGGCCCCTTTGAGATGGTGCAGCTGTGGGTGAATCTGCCCGCCAAGGACAAAATGGCTGCACCCCGCTACCAGGGGATTACGAGCGATCGCATTCCCACCGTAGAGCTGCCCGAGGGCCAAGGCAGCCTCAGGGTGATTGCTGGAGACTACAACGGTGCCCAGGGGCCAGCCCAGACCTTTACCCCCATCAACATGTGGGATCTGCGGCTGACCGAGGGCAAGCAGGTGAGTCTAGCGGTACCCGAGGGACACACCACCCTACTGGTGGTGCTGAAGGGATCGGTGCGCGTCGGCGGGTCGGAGCCAATTTCTGAGGCAGAGATTGGTATCTGCAACCCGGCTGGCACCACCCTCACCCTCGACACCTTACAAGACACCACCGCCCTACTGCTCTCGGGCGCACCCATCGACGAGCCTATCGTCGGCCACGGCCCCTTTGTGATGAACACTACCGAGGAAATCTACCAGGCCATGGCCGATTACCAAAGCGGCAAAATGGGAGCGCTCACGCCCCAGTAACCTGGCAAACCTGGCATAAAAACCCGGCACAAAAGGTTTAACTTTTGTAAGATCTCCCCAGCACCCTTGGCGCAGCGGGAGACTTTGCACCGGTATGGAACGATTTAACCTGAAGGGTTTTAGGCGGTTTTGGGCGATCGCCAAAACCTACTGGTTGGGCGACGAAAAGTGGAAAGCCGGGGGCCTGCTGCTGCTGATTTCGGTGTTTTTGCTGGGCTACACCGGCCTCAGCGTGGTGCTCAACAACAAGCGCGGCGTGCTGATCTCGGCTCTCTCGGCCAAGGACGAAGCCCGCTTTTGGGAGACGGTGCTGGTGTTTATCGCTGTGTTGGTGGCCTATGCGCCGCTGATGGCGGGCTACGACTACCTGCAAAAGCGCCTGGGGCTAGAGTGGCGGCGGTGGTTAACGGGGAGGTTTGTGGCCGATTATTTTAGCGATCGCGCCTTCTACAACATCCAGCAGTTCCACCCCGACATCGACAACCCCGACCAGCGCATCGCCGAAGACGTGAAGAACTTCACCCAGCAGTCGTTGGCACTGCTTTTAGTCGTTGTGAGTTCTATCCTACAGGTGATCGCCTTTAGCGGCGTGCTGTGGGGCATCTCCAAAAACCTGGTGGGGTTTCTGGTGCTCTACGCCCTGCTGGGCACCCTGGTGACGGTGGTGATCTTTGGCCAGCCCCTGGTGCGGCTCAACTTTGAGCAGCTGAAACGGGAGGCCAACTTTCGCTTTAGCCTGGTGCGCATTCGCGAAAACGCCGAGGCGATCGCCTTCTACCGGGGCGAGGCCCAGGAGGCCAGCCAGGTGAATAATCGCTTCATGGCCGCCTTCGACAATTTCAAAAAGCTGATCGTCTGGGAACTCAACCTCAACGTCTTGACCAACGCCTACGAGTTCATTCCCTTTGTGCTGCCGGCGATCGTGGTGGCCCCGGCGGTGTTTGCGGGCGATCTCGAAGTGGGTAAGGTTTCCGAGGCCCAGGGAGCGTTTATGCGGGTGTTCTTTTCGCTCAACGTGGTGGTGGCCCGGTTCTCAGAGCTGACCTCCTTTGGGGCGGGCATTGACCGCCTCTACAGCTTTGCCGAAGCCCTCAACCACGTGGAGCGTGATCCCGCCGAGGAATCCGTAGAGGAATCAGAGGACAAACCCCAGTCCTTAGCACACCCCGTTATCGCCATCGAAACCTCAGACTCCCTGGCGCTGAAAGATTTCACCCTGCAAACCCCCAACTACCAGCGCACCCTGGTCGAAAATCTCTCTATAGATATCCCCGACCAAACCGGGCTGCTGATCGTAGGGCCGAGCGGCTGCGGCAAGAGCTCGCTCTTGCGGGCGATCGCCGGGCTCTGGCAGTCAGGCAGCGGCACCATTCACCGCCCCAACCTCGACAACATTCTCTTTTTGCCCCAAAAGCCCTACATGATCCTCGGCACCCTGCGGGAGCAGCTGCTGTACCCCCACACCGGCGAAGGTATAGAAGACGCCACCCTGCAAGCAACCCTAGAAAAGGTCAACCTGACCGATTTGGCCGAGCGCTTCGGCGGCTTTGATGCGGTAGAAGAATGGGGCGACGTGCTCTCCCTGGGCGAGCAGCAGCGGCTTACCTTTGCCCGCATTTTGCTAAATCGGCCCGACTTCGCCATTCTCGACGAGGCCACCAGTGCCCTAGATTTGGCCAACGAAGCGAAACTTTACGACCATCTGCGCCACACTGGCACCACCTTTGTCAGCGTCGGTCACCGCAAATCGCTCAGCGAGTATCACCAAAACACTCTAGAACTGGGCGAGGATCACACCTGGGTGCTCAAAACTCCCGGGCTGGTCACGTCCGATTCCTAACGTTGCATGACATTAGAGTGCTATTTCGTGGTGATAGCTACGGATCGCCCAGGGGTTAGTGCTTACCCTTTGGTAAATTATAGAAATGACCTAGATTTCACGCCAAGGTTCCCAGATTATCAAGTTTTCATAATCTACAAGATGCTTTTAGCGTCTACATTCCAGGGTTTAGAGCAACATCTAACCACCCAATTCGCCCCCTACAGTAGGCATATTTACTCTTAGATCGTTAAGATAGACTATTCAAAGCATGC
Organism: Phormidesmidales cyanobacterium; assembly: GCA_038256265.1. Classification (GTDB taxonomy): domain Bacteria; phylum Cyanobacteriota; class Cyanobacteriia; order Phormidesmidales; family Phormidesmidaceae; genus Nodosilinea. The sequence continues at coordinate 33,259 of JBBSKN010000013.1, read as the reverse complement.
AAAAAATATCCGCCGCCTGTTTAATCTTAAGAATTAATTAACGTTTAGGCTAAAATTTCCACGGGTAACGAGGAGTGTCGTTATGTTTGTCAGACTAGCTGAGCAGCACCGCCAATTTGTTAGAGACCTAGTCATGAACCTGCAAGCCCTGGCCACCGTGCTAGAGGGCATGGGGTATTTGGCCTCTTGCTACACCTGCGGTGGCCAAATGAACAGCGCATCGTTTATGGTCAGCCTAGGTGACGACCATCTGATCCGCTTTCTGGTGTCTGACTACGGCATCACCTGGACTGAGATGCGCGATGATCGCGAGCTCATGAAACTAGAGGGGGCAGAGGCTATCCAGCAGCTGCAAGAATTGGCCAACCTGGTCAAGTTTCGCATTCAGCCCACGACGGGTTCGAAAAAGGTAGCTTCTAGCAAGGTCTAGAGCTCTGTAGCTGGTGCTGGCGGGCAGAAATAGGGTGACTCCTTTCCGGGGGGTATCGGGTGCTGGGGGTCAGGTTTCAGGAACAGTGGGCTGACTTATACCGCAGAGTACTAGAACTCTGCAAAGTGGCCTAGACAGAGCGTTGAGGTGTTCTCTTGATAAGAGTATACCCTCGTAGGATGGGCAAAGCTTGCGTGCCCATCGGCTTGAATGCCTAACGATGGGCACGGACGAGGCCCTTTGCCCATCCTACGCACAGGGGCAACGCTTTTCTGGAAATGTCTTAACAGCAATAAAATTTCCCCGTTTGGGGGATGAGCACCGGTGGCTACCATTGGTGCTTTTTGCGCGAGTTTTTTTCAGGAGATTTTGCGGCACAGAGGATACCAGCTTTGAGCCAGCGACTATAGCTGGCGTAGGGTGGGCACTGACCGCCATTTAGGCAACTATTTTCTAGAACGCCGGTACAGAAACCCGGTTTCTGGGCCAGAAGGCCAGTCGTGTCCTTAGAACAGCGACGGAGAAACTGGGTTTTAGCCATCCTGTACCGATGCTCTAGAAATCGCCTGACTGCGAGCTTTCGGGGAGCCTTGATCTAGGCGGGCACTACGGTGCGCTCTAGACCAGCTAGCCCAAAGGCGTTGTGGACGGCCCGCAGCGCCTCAACGCCCTCGGTTTCAGCTACCACGCAGCTAATTTTGATCTCTGAGGTGGCAATCATTTGCAGGTTAATGCCCTGGGCAGAGAGGGCCCTAAACATGCGCGCCGCCACGCCGGGGGCGTAGATCATGCCGGTGCCGACGACGCTGACCTTGGCGATCGCCTCATCCACCGCCACATCGCCCAGGCCCAGCTCGGTCGCAGCGGCCTCGACCAAGGCTTTGGCCGTCGGGGCGTCGCCCTGGGCCACGGTAAAGGCAATGTCGCGGGTGGCCTGGCCATTGACCAAACGGCAGCGCTGCGACTGAATAATCATGTCTACGCTCACCCCATGGGTGGCTAGCAGATCAAAGATCTTTGCGGCCATGCCTGGCTGATCGGGCACGTGGCGAATGGCGACGCGGGCCTGCTTGGTATCGAGCGCCGCGCCGCGCACCTCAGGGGCGGCTGAGCGATCGCCCAGCGCGTCACCCTGGGGCATGGGCGACGACGTCACCTCAAAGGCATCGCAAAGGATTGCGATGGCGCGATCGCAGTCGGCCACATCCACGGTGCAACTGACCTTCACCTCAGAAGTCGAAATCAGCTGAATATTCACCCCCGCCTCTGCCAGGGACGAAAACATTTTGGCGGCTACCCCTGGACGGCCAATCATGCCGGCCCCGGCGATGCTGATCTTGGCCATGCGCTGGTCTACCATCACCTCCGCCTGGGTGGTGTCGGTGGGGTTGCGGCGCAGGGCGGGGGCGATCGCTTCGGCCACGGCCTCGGCCCGAGCCAGGTTGCCCTTCACCATGGTGAAGGCAATGTCGTTGGTGTTGCCCTCGTGGATGGATTGAATAATTAAGTCGACATTTAGCGTCTGGGTGGCCAGTTCGCCAAACAGCCGGGCGGCAATGCCGGGGCGATCCGGGATGCGCAGCAGGGCCACTTTGGCCTGGTCGGTGTCAAACTCCACCGCATCCACCGGGTGGGCCAGCTCCAGCCCCTCCAGGGGTCTGGGCTGGGGTCGGGGCGACACCACCCGGGTGCCAGGCTCGTCGGTCCAGCTCGATCGCACCACCAGCATGACGCCGTAGTTGCGGGCGATCTCCACCGCGCGGGGGTGCAGCACCTTGGCCCCCAGGCTGGCCAACTCCAGCATTTCGTCGCTGGTGATCTCAGCCATCAGCTGGGCCTCGGGCACCAGGCGCGGGTCGGTGGTGAGAATGCCGGGCACGTCGGTATAGATCTCGCACTTTTCGGCCGTTAGCGCCGCCGCCAGGGCCACCGCCGAGGTGTCGGAGCCGCCCCGCCCCAGGGTGGTGATTTCTAAATCTGTGGTCTGGCTAATGCCCTGGAACCCTGCTACCACGATGACTTTGCCCTCGTCAAGGTGGCGCTGCAGGCGGTCGGTTTTGATCTTGAGAATGCGGGCGCGGGTGTGCTCGGCCTCGGTGACAATGCCCACCTGGGCACCGGTCAGCGAAATCGCCTCTTGCCCCAGGGTTTGCAGGGCCATAGTCAGCAGGGCGATGGTGATCTGCTCACCCGTGGAGAGCAGCATATCCATCTCGCGGCGGCTGGGCTGGTCGGTAATGTCGGCGGCCAGCTTCACCAAACCGTCGGTGGTTTTGCCCATGGCCGACACCACCACCACCACCGAGTGCCCCGCCGCTGCGGTGGCCTTGACCCGCTGGGCCACCGCCTGGATGCGCTCCACGGTGCCTACGGAGGTGCCCCCATATTTCTGTACGATCAGTGCCATGGTGTTGTTGCCTGCCCGACTGCCTGCCCGATTGCTGCCCAAATTCTAGCCCCATCGCCGCCGAGCTAGACCGTCAATTTCAAGGCACTCGCGCGAAAAAGCCAGGCCTGTAATTTTACCAGCCCTCCTCGTCGGTTCACGGTTGCTTAGCCAATTTGTCTTGATCTGTGGTGGCTTGAAGGGGATATCGCACAGCGCACAGTATTTAACGGTATTCTGCTTTATAACGAAACTTAACACCTTGCCGTTCTGATATTGACATGCAGACTGTCCAACGCCCTCCTAACTCAGACTCTTCTGCCCAAGGCCATGCCGCAGAGGCTCCATCCTCAGAACATGAGGTGCTTCCGGTTACCCCCGGCAAGCACCAGGTGGTGATCATCGGGGGCGGCTTTGGCGGTCTCTACGCCGCCCAGCAGCTCGGCCGCGCCGATGTGGAGGTAACGCTGATTGACAAGCGCAATTTCCACCTGTTTCAGCCACTGCTGTACCAAGTGGCCATGGGGGGCCTTTCCCCAGGGGATATCGCCTCACCTCTGCGCGGAGTGCTCAGCGCCCAAAAAAATACCCGCGTGCTGATGGGCGAGGTCACAAACATAGACCCCAACCAGCAGGCGGTCAGCCTCAACGATGGCCGCACCGTGCCCTACGACAGTCTGATTGTGGCCACGGGCATGAGCCACTTTTACTTCGGCCGCGATGACTGGGCCGACGCTGCCCCCGGTCTCAAAACCGTCGAAGACGCCCTAGAAATGCGGCGGCGCATCTTTGCCGCCTTTGAGAAGGCCGAAAACACCACCGACCCCGACCTCAGGCAAACCCTGCTGACCTTTGTGATTGTGGGCGGTGGCCCCACCGGAGTTGAGCTAGCGGGGTCGATGGCGGAGCTGGCCCACCACACCCTGCGCCACGACTTTCGCCACATCGACACCACCGCCAGCCGCATTCTGCTAGTCGAGGGGATGGATCGGGTGCTGCCCCCCTTCCCACCCGAGCTGTCGGCCCGTGCCCAGACCGACCTGGAGAAAATGGGAGTCGAGGTGCTAACCAAGAGCCTCGTCACCGACATTGCTGGCCACCAGATCACCCTCAAACAGGGGGATGAGGTGACCACACTTCAGGCGGGCACGGTGCTATGGGCCGCTGGGGTGCGCGACCCCGGCATGGGCGGCATTTTGGCGGCTAGTACCGGGGCCGAGCGCGATCGCTCGGGCCGGGTCATGGTCAGCGATGACCTCAGCCTGCCAACCCACTCTAATATTTTTGTGGTGGGCGACCTGGCCCACTTTGCCCACCAGGGTGATCGCCCGCTGCCCGGCGTAGCCCCCGTGGCCATGCAGGAGGGCAAGTACGTGGCCAAACTGATTCAAAAGCGGCTCAAAGATGACACCCTGCCGCCGTTTGTGTATAAAGACAGCGGCAGCCTGGCGGTGATCGGTCGCCACGCCGCCGTCGTCAACCTGCCCTGGGCAAAGCTCACCGGCTTCCCCGCCTGGTTTGTGTGGCTGTTTGTGCACATCTTTTATCTGATTGAGTTTGACAACAAGCTGATGGTGATGACCCAATGGGGGGCCAACTATCTCACCCGCAAGCAGGGGTCACGCCTGATTACCGAAAAGGTGTTTGAAAAGGTTGAGGTCACGACAGATAGCTCTAGTTAATGTTGACTGGCAGAAATGTGACCGCTGTTGTTAAGGGTGTCGGGTGTCGGGTGTTGGGTGTCGGGTGTTGGGTGTTGGGAACAGTTGGCCGACTTATGACGTAGAGTACTAGCCGTCGCACCGCTGTCCATTGCTTCACCTCAATGCCCCTTGACCCTGACACCCTACCGGACTACGAGCGCCATCTGCTGACGGCGATGGCCTACTTTCTCGGCCGTGACCCTGAGGCCCAGGCGCGGGCCTGCCTGTGCATGTATCTGCGCCAGGCAGAGCCCCGCATTATGGCCCAGGTGAGCTACTACGCCCATCGGCTGTCGGCCCAAACCGGGCAGGCCGTGAGCGAGTACGACCTGCTCACCATGATTGCCCAGTCGCCCGAGGCGGTGACAGAATTGCTGCCCGATCTGGGGCAGGTGCATGACCCCCACCGGCCCGACGTGTTTAGCTAGCTGCCCGCTGGTTAAGTTTCGCAATCTATGCTGATTTTGAGGGGTTTCCTGTGTATAGATCCTATCAAAGCAACTCAGTGGAACTTAGCAATGGCGTCTTTTTTGCTACCGGGATCTAGACTGCGATCGCGCAATCGCTGGGAAAGGTTTTCGCGGCTCCTGGGGGCAACGCTGCTGTGCAGTACCTTGCTGGCCACCGCTGGGCCCCAGGCCCAGGCTCAGGCTACCGCCGCTGCGACCGTGACCGAGATTTTAGACAGTAACCAGGTCTACATTCAAAACCGCGCCGCCCTTGTGAATAGCGTGGCTCAGCAGCGGCAGCAGGTGCGAACCCAGGCGGCCCGGGCCGCGCTCCGGTTTAACACGGGGGCAGTGGCTCGCCTGGCCCACAACTCTAGCCTAGTGGTGGGTCAATGTGCCCAACTCAACCGGGGCACACTGCTGGTCAACGGCAATCTCAACGGCTGCTCGACCTCAACCGTCGCGGGGGTGAGGGGCACAATTTATACCATTGAGGTCACGGAGACTGGCGAGACGATCATTCAGGTGTTTGAAGGGGAAGTGGTGGTGCAGCGCAACCCCAACCCGATACCGGTCAACCCGGCGACCGATGGCTTCCTTGATCCATCCCTAGACCCGGTGGTGCCCTCTACTGACCCGGTAGTGCCGTTTATTAACCCCGTGGAGATTAACCCTGTAGAGATTAACCCCGTAGAGCCACCTGTCCTAGGCCCCGCTGGCCCTATAGAACCGCCCATAATCCCTGACCCAGTTGGCCCACCTAATCAATCCTTTGAGCCCTTGGGAGCTAAGCCAGACCGCCTGTTTGCCGCCAACAAACAACAGGATTCACCGGCCCTTGATTCAGTGGCCCCTGATTCAGAGACTATTGCTCCCCTACCCATTTACGATATCGAGGGAGAAGACAATAGCGAAGGGGAAACCGTAGACTTTACCCCCGAGGATGCCATTACCGTAGTCGAGGGACAGCAGGTGGTGGTCGATGCGGAGAAAGATGAGGCTGTAATCAGCCCGCTTGGCCCCGAAGACTTTATTCGCCTTTTGGAAGGCCCGCTGATTAGCGGCTTTGCCCTGGAAATACCGGGTATGGACAACCTGCGGCGCACCTTTCAGCAATTGTTTCCAGGAGTGCCGTTCCCCTCTTTCTGGGCACCGGCAGTACCTAGACTGCCCATCCGGTTTCCGTTTCCGTTTTAGGAGTAGGGGCACAACCTGAGAGGCTGGTTGTTGCAGGGCGATCGCTAGGGCAGCCTTTAATGGGAGACACAGTTAAGCGGCACAATATCGGTCGCTCGGGACCAAGCTCAGCAGTGGGAGGAAGGGGCGGTGGTTAAGTCCTATCGACGACTATTTCAGCTGGGGCACGGGCTGATGGTGAGCTGGGCGGTGTTTGGGGCGATCGCCCTGGCCTCTCAACACCCTTGGATTGTGCTGATTGAGGGTCAGGCTCAGTCGTTTTTGCTACGGCTGCGGGGGCCGGTGCCGATTCCTGAAGAGATTGTGATTTTGGGCATTGACGAATACTCGCTCTCCCAGGGCGACCTGTATCGAGCTGCCCCAGAGCGCTATCCCTTTTTGGCCCCTCTGGCGATCTGGCCCTGGCGGCGGCAGGCCTACGCCCAGGCCATTGAGCAACTGATGGCTACCGGGGCCAAGGCGGTGGCCCTTGACGTGCTGCTGGTTGACCCCAGCGGCTACGGCTCCGCCGATGACGATGCCTTGGCCGCCACCCTGGCCCGGTGGGGCGATCGCGTGGCCCTGGCCGCCGCCTACGACGTGTCGATCAGCGACTTTGGCTTGTTCACCAGCCTGCTACAGCCCATCTATAGCGGCCAGGCCGGGCTGATTAACCTGGAGGCCGATGTTGACGGCAAGTATCGGGCCTCCCCCGAGCGGGGAATTGAGGCGCTGCGGCAGACCCATGGCTTCACCGACAATTTGCCCTCCCTGGCGGGTGCGACCCTAGCGGCAGCCGACCACCCCAGCTCGGCTCAACCGAGCCAGGAGATTTTCTTCTACGGCCCAGCGGGCACGTTCCCAACGGTGTCGTTTGTGCAGGTGCTTGACCCCGACAACTGGCCCCTGATCGCCGACCAGTTCAAAGACAAAATCGTGCTGATTGGCCCCACGGCCGACTCCTTTCAAGACCGCAAGCGCACCCCCACCGACAACGCCATGCCGGGGGTCGAAATTCACGCCCATGCCCTAGCGGCGCTGATAGAGGGCAGAACCGTCAACGCGGCGATCGCTAACCCGACAACCCAGGGGCTGCTGACGGCGATCGCCCTAGGGGCTGTAGGGCTAGGGCTGGGCTATCGCTTTACCCAGCCGATGTCTAGGCTGGTGGGTTTTGTGGGGGCGATCGCCGCCTGGGGTGCCCTGGCCTACCTGCTGATGGTGCACCGCGATCGTCTCATCCCCGTCGCCATCCCCGTCGCCTGCCTAGGACTGGGGGGCATCACCTACATCATCACCGGAGCCGTCAGCAACCGGCTCGAAGAGCAGCGCCTGCGCCGCACCCTAGAGCGCTACGTTGCCCCTTCGGTAGCCCAAGAAATTCTCAATCAGCCCGAAGACTTTACCAGCCTCACCGTGGGTCAAAAGTTTCAGGCAGCGGTGCTGTTTTCAGACATTCGCGGGTTTAGCCGGATTTCGTACCAGCTGGGGGCGATCGAAACCGTCAGCCTGCTCAACACCTATCTCGACGTCATGGTGGACGCCATCTTGGCCTATCGGGGCACCATCGACAAGTTCATCGGCGATGCGGTGATGGCCGAATTTGGCGCACCCACCTCTCTGGGGCCAGAGCAAGATGTCCTCGCGGCCGTCTCCGCTGCCCTCGCCATGCGGGAGGCGTTAGCTACCCTACGGGTGACCCTCAACGCCAAGGGTTTGCCGCCGCTCTACAACGGCATTGGCATCAGCTACGGCGAGCTGGTGGTCGGCAATGTGGGGTCAGTGCAGCGACTAGAGTACACCGCCATTGGCGACACCGTAAACGTGGCCAGCCGGATTGAGGGGCTGACCAAGATGATCGGTACCGATATTCTGATCACCCAGCCCTGCTACGACCTGGTCAAAGATCACATCGTCACCGTAGATCATGGCACCCACGTTCTGGCCGGACGCGAGCACGAGGCAGTGCAGGTCTACGGTGTGGTGAGCCTCAAGGGCAAGAGCCATGGGCTATACAACCAGGTACAGACGGATCTGGTCGAACACCTGGGCCAGTTTCCCCAGCCGCCAAAGGGCTAGCCCAGACCGCAAAAGGGATAGGTCAGCTGAAGCGCTTAACCTATCCCGTGCAATCGTCAGATCATTTCCCTATCGAGTTAGACCGCCGCTAGCTCAGGGGCGGGGCGCTTGCTGTGGCGAATGCCTTCAATCGCCTCGGCGTAGTCAGGAGCTTTGAACACCGCCGACCCGGCCACAATGGCGTTGGCCCCAGCCTCTAGCACCTGCCAGGTGTTGTTGACCTTGAGGCCGCCGTCAACCTCAATCCAGGGGTCGAGGCCGCGCTCGTCGCACATGGTGCGCAGGGCGCGAATCTTGTCCACCATGGTGGGGATAAAGCTCTGACCGCCAAAACCGGGGTTGACGCTCATGATCAGCACCAGATCGCAGAGTTCGAGCACGTTCTCAATCAACGACAGGGGAGTGGAGGGGTTGAGCACGACCCCAGCCTCTTTGCCCAGCTCTTTAATTTGGCCCAGGGTGCGGTGCAGGTGGGGCGAGGCATTGTGCTCGCAGTGCACGGAGATGATGTCGGCCCCGGCCTTGGCAAAGTCGGCCACGTACTTCTCAGGCTCGACAATCATCAGGTGCACGTCGAGGGGCTTTTGGGTAACGGGGCGAATAGCCTCGACAATCAGCGGGCCAATGGTAATGTTGGGCACAAAGCGACCATCCATTACATCCACGTGAATCCAGTCAGCCCCGGCGGCATCGGCGGCTTTGATCTCGTCGCCTAGGCGGCTGAAGTCGGCCGAGAGAATGGAGGGGGAAATGACGACGGACTTGTTAGAAGCGGTGCGTGGCATGAATGATTCTCCTTAGTGCGTTTGTGACCATCGTAACAAAGTCTTAAAATCAGTTCTCATAAATGTTTATAAATTGCCCCCTTTCACAGGCATATATGATGAAGCCCTAGGATCGCCGGGGAGGCTAGCATCGGGGTCAGGCATTGGATAGCCGCGCCATGGCCTGACCCGCCAGCTTTTGGTGGGCCTCAGCCAGCAGGTGGGGAATTTTCTCGGCGTGGGGGCTGCGGCGCAAGCAGGCGGAGAGATCGAGCTGGCTGAGGTTCTCGGCCTTTTCGCCGGGGAACCAGTGGCCCGCATTGCCCAGCATGTTGTATCGGGCTTTGGCGTAATCTTCCATATCAAAGGCCAGCAGCAGGTTGCGCAGTCGCAGAATGGCAGGGATGTTGATATTACCAGGGGTTTCGTCGGGGCTAGGCAGCCCCCGCGACCAGGTCCGCAGCCAGTCTTCGCCGAGGACGGTTTGGGCGTGGCGGTGCAGACGATCAAGCACGGGCTTGAGGTGCAGGTCGGCATTCTCTAGCAGGGGTAGCGTCTTCAGGTGCTCGTCAAAGTCAGTGGACCGCGCCGCCCCAATGCTGAGGGTGTGTACCTGGGGGTGGCTGAGACAAAACAGGTCGTTAAACACCATGGGGCTGAGCGGGTCGCACAACTCCATCAGCCTGGCGGGGGGATTGTAGAGGTGGCCCCCCTTATCTGACGGACTGATGATAAAGACGCCGATGTCGTGGCGCTGGGCAGTGTCAATGGCGGCCCAGTTGTCTTGATTGATGTAGTACCAGTGCAGGTTGACGTAGTCGAACTGGTCGCTGGCGATCGCCTGCTGAATCACCGCTGTGGGCGCGTGGGTCGAGAACCCAATGAACCGCACCCGGCCCCGGCGCTGAAACTCACGGGCCACCGCCATGCAACCGCCCGGTCGCAGGGTCCAGTCGAGGATTTCGGCAGTATTGATGCCGTGGATGCCCAACAGATCTACTGTCTCTAACTCCAGGTTGTCGAGCGACTGGGCTAGGTGCTGGCGAAACTCGGCGGGGTCGGCGGTGGGGGAAACTTTGGTTTGCACGATGATGCGATCGCGCGCTAGCCTCGGCAAAATCTGCCCCAGCTGCACCTCTGAGGTGCCGTAGCCCCGCGCCGTCTCAATGTGGTTAATGCCGACCTCTAGGGAGCCGCGAATGGTGGCCTCTAGGTTTTCCTGATTTTTTTGAGGAATGTGCTCTCGGGGCACATCTTTCCAGGAGTGCTGGTACCGCATGCCGCCACAGGAGAAGACGGGCATTTGAAGCTCGGTACGGCCAAAGCGTCGATACTGCATGGAAGGTGGAGGGACAAAGGGCTGATTGCTGAATTCACAGGCTAGAAGTACGCGCCAAACATAGATTACTGGGCTGGGGCCTCGGGGCTTTGTTCTGGTCTTTGTTCTGGGCGATCACCCCAGTCTTGCCCTACGCGAATAGTGATGTCAGAACCCAGGTCACCGGTCGACTCAGAGATGGCACGACCCACCCCCAGCAGCGACTCAACCAACCGCGCACTCTCCACGTCGCCCCGCTGGGCCACCACCTCAGTGCGGGCCATGGGGATAGGCCAGTCGCTGACGGTGTAGACATTCTCAAACCCGTTTTGGCGCAGGTAGCTGGCAACCGCAGCCGCCTGGCCGGGGGTATCGGAGGCATTTTGCACCGCAACCGACAGGTCGGTCACGTAGCGCCCCTGGGCACTATCGGCGTACAGCCCCAGTTCGTCGGCTTTAAAGAAGTTTTGCATAACCGCCGCCGAGGCATCCCAGTTGGGCAGCCAGTAGCTGGCGATAAACTCATCGGGGGTGCTGTAGCGACCGGGCAGCATCACCATTTGCAGCTGATCCGACTCGATTTCGAGGCCAAAGTTGGCGATCGCCAGCATTTCCTCTAGGGTCAGGTTGGTGTCAACATAGCGCTGCATGACTCGAATCGCCTGGGGCAGCTTGGGGATCACCAGGGGGTTGGTCAACCGTTCGCGCAGAGCTTTCAGCAGCATTTGCTGACGCTGTACCCGGCCAATGTCGCCGCTATCTTGGCGAAAGCGGGCAAACTGCTCGGACTGGTCGCCGTTGAGGGTTTGCCAACCGGGGTAGAGGTCGATGTAGAGACCCTGGGTGCGATCGGTATACTCCATGCGTTTGGGCACGTTGACCTCAATGCCCCCCACCAAATCCACCATTTCTCGAAAGGCGGTGGTGTTGATGCGCACGTAACGGTCAACCTGAATGTTGCCCAGGTTGTAGCCGATAGTCTGGGCCACTAGCTCTGGCCCCCCCAGCACGTTGGCCTGGTTAACCTTATCCATGCCAAAGCCAGGAATCTGCACCCGAGTATCCCGGGGAATCGACATCACATTGAGGGTGCCAGCCTCGGCGTCAATCCGCACCAGCAGCAGGGTGTCGGTGCGGCCTGCAAATACCTCGCTGGAGTTAGGTATCGCCTCAGGCACATCGTCGATGCCCATGACCAAAATGTTGACCGGCCGCGTCACCTGGTAGCGAAACCCCGCCTGCCACAGATCGCCTAGACCGACGGCGGGCCGAGTTTCACCGCCCAAAAAACCGGGCAGGGGCACAGTCAAAGCCACCGCTGCCCCCAGCAGCCCAGAGGTGATGGCGGTGCCAACAAACAGGCTGCCCCATAACAGCTTGCTGGCGACGCGGCGCATACCTTGAGGGCGTGGCAGGCTGGGCAGACGATCGGCGGGCTGGGGAGCGTTTGCGTCTATAAGTTGATCGGATTCTGAGGAGATGCTGGGATTAGTTTCAACACTGGGATTAGTTTCAACACCGTGTAAGGGGGTTGCCATGGATACCTGCTTCTTTGCTGCCACGCCCTACCACCATATCCCCTGTCACGTTTTCCCTCTATAGCTTCAGTCAGGCTTAGGTCAGCAGGCCTGATGTTAAAGCTACTTACCTAAATCCCCCGTCAGCTGCAAGACCAGAACGCTTTTGCCCTGTCCTACCAAAACTTTGCAGCAGATTGATGTGTTAATCAATATTAAGCGAATTCTGTCCTGATTTTGTCTGCCAAGGGATAGGATTGAGCCACTTCTGCTAGTGGTCTAGGGCAATACCATTTTCCAGACAGTGGGCAGGTCAATTGCCCGACTGACGTATTTTGAAATCCTATAGCTAACGTAATTCCTATGGCGACGCTGATTCCGATTATTTTGGCCGGGGGCAAGGGCGAACGGTTTTGGCCCGTGAGCCGCCTAGCCCGCCCCAAGCAGTTTTTGTGCCTCGACGGCAGCGATCGCAGCCTCTTGCAGGCCACCGCAGACCGCCTGCTCGACCTGGCCGACGGCTGGGAAAACCTGTGGGTAATTACCGCGTCGCACCTGGCTGACCGCGTACGCGAGCAGCTGCCCGAGCTGCCCGAGGCCAACCTTTTGGTCGAACCCGTGGGCCGCGATACCGCTCCGGCGGTGGCCTGGGCCACCCTAGAGGTGGCCCAGCGCTACGGCGATGATGCCCTGGTGGGGTTTTTCCCCGCCGATCACTGGATTGCCGATCAGGCGGCATTTAGCGAGACCCTACGGGCCGCCGCCGAGCTGGCTAAAGACCAGGGGGCGATCGCCACCCTGGGCATCACCCCCACCTACCCTGCCACCGGCTACGGCTACATCGAGCAGGGCGAAACTGCGGGCCAACACCTCGGCCTCAGCGCCTATACCGTCAGCCGCTTCACCGAAAAGCCCGACGCCCCCACCGCCCAAACCTTCATCGACAGCGGCCGCTTTAGCTGGAACAGCGGCATGTTCATCTTCCCCGCCGGGGTGATGATTGGTGAGCTCAAGACCCACGCCCCAGAGCTGGTGCAGGCGCTGCTGGCCGAGGGCGTAGACGCCTACCTCAGCCTCGACAAGCTCAGTATCGACTACGCCGTGATGGAGAACACCGATCGCGCCTACGTCATGCCCGTCACCTTTGGCTGGGACGACCTCGGCGACTGGAATGCCGTTGAGCGCCTGCTAAAGCAGCCCGACGCCGAAAACGTTGACCTGGCCACCCACGTGGCCCTAGACACCAAAGGCAGCATTATCTACGCCGCCGACTCCGATGAGCTAATCGTTACCATCGGCCTGGAGGATGTAGTGATCGTGCGCGATGGCAACGTCACCTTGGTGGTAAGCAAAGACCGCACCCAAGACATCAAAGCCGCCGTCAAGCAGATTGGTGCCGAAGATCGCTTTCAGAATCTGCTATAGGGCGGCCTCTCGGCACAATTCGATAGGTGGCTTGGGGGGTATACGGTTCACGGTTCACGGCCGGCGTAAACCGTAAACCGCAGACCGTAAACCGCAGACCGTATACCCCATTTACTTCTTCACACAGGTGTTCCGGCTTGGGCAACCGTTGATATAATCTCGAGATCAGCCGTCTACCCCTGCCCCCTGCTGCGAATCGTCGCGGCAATTAGCAGCCCCAAGCCATGACCCCAACCATTGATGACATCGACTTTCAGGCCCGTCAGGGAAGCGTAGCCGCCATCATTCAGATCTTGAATGAGCACTTCGCTGGTGACAGCATTCGCACTCGAGCCATTCAAGACAACGGCATTTTGCAGCTGCTGGTCGAGGCCCCCACCGCCGATGGCCTACCCCAAGACACGGTGGTTGATCAGGTGCGCACCGTGCTGGAGTCGATTAGCCCTCGGGGCATTAGCCGGGTCAACATTAACAGCCGCATTGTGCAGGAGCAGCAGCTGCTGTGGCTCGACGAAATCAAGCGCGACCCTGAGCACAGCTTGCTCTGGTCAGAGCCGATTACCCTCAAGCGGCCCCACCTGGTGGCCCGCCTCTGGCGCGATGCCCGCGCCCCGCGCCAGCGCAATCCTTTTTTAGATGATGTCTACAAGAAAAAACCCGCCAGCAGCCGCAGTGCCTTTTGGCGCGGGCTAATTGGCGGCGCTAGCCTGGCCCTGCTACTGCTGCTGGTGGGGTGGGCTACCAAAGACTGGCTGGGAGTTGATCTGGGCCTGCGATCGCAGGCCGATACAGATACCGCTGCCCCCGATCCCGCTCCAGCACCGCCCACGGGCCAAGACCCCTTTGTGCTGGCGGTGCGCATTGCCCAGCAGTCGGTCGAAGACGGTACAGAGGCCACCACCGCCGCCGCCTGGCTCGATCTGGCCGTACGCTGGCAGCGGGCCTCAGACCTGATGGCTGAGGTGCCGCCTGGGGATGATCGCTATGCGATCGCCCAAGACCGGGTGCAAACCTACGCCGCCAACAAAACCATGGCGCTCCAAGAGGCCGAAAAAATTCAGAACCAGACAGATAACTAAACTGTTGAAGCACTAATTTTCAGCCTTTATGCAAGACCTGGCCTAGTCAATGCAGGGGGCGCATATTGCCTCAGCAGCAGCCCCCTTAGATTTGCTATATCAAAGCTATAAGCATTTTGCGTATAGCTATGTCCCCTTTAAAATCATCACAGTCGTCTTACTCAGTGTCGCGATCAGCCAGCAACGCCTTAGAAAGCCGAGAAGACTTTACCGTTTGGGCTGAGGCCGTTAAGCAGCAAATGCTAGAGGCCCTGCAAAAGCGCCAGCGTAACAGTTAGCCTTTGCTCATACCCAGTCCAGCTCAAAATCTATAGTTTTCCGACAGGAAGACCTCAAGGGCTGGACTTGCATGAAATTCAGCAAAAAATCTTACTGGCCAATCTTACTGGCCAATTTCACCAGCTAGGGCGTAGCCCCTGTTCTAGCAAAAACGTCTGAAGTACAGGCATTTGACCGGTCACCACTACCTGGGCGGGGGTGAGATCGTAGGGCTTAGCATGGCGCAGGAGCCAGCCAGCCGTTGCGCCCGCTGCTCCTCCAATACTCCACTCACCGTAGTGCACCCGCGTCACCCCGTTGACAATGTGGCTAACGGCAACACTCTTGCCGCCAATGAGCACGTTATCTACCCCCTGGGGCACCAGCGCCTCTAAGGGAATTTGCAGGGGCCGCACCACAAATTCTTTAATGCTGCTGCCCGCTGCCTCGTAGGAAGGCTGTCCAGAGCGGTAGCGACAGCCGTGAATGTCAATATCGTAGTGGGCCAGAGCCACGGCGGTGGTGCTAAAATTGCGGCCCCCGGTCATGTCTTCACGCAGGTCAGCTTCCACTGCCATAAAGCTGTCTTGGCCATAGGCCGGGCGACCGAGAATGCGCCGCCCCTCGCGAATGTAGGGCACCATGCTGAGGCCTGACCGGGTGCCTAGGGGAGCGTCTGCCCCTTGCAGCAGGGTCAGGGGTAATTTGCTGGTGGACTCGGTTTCCATCAGCCACTCGGCAAACATCAGAGCATGTAGCTCGCCGTAGTTGAGCGACTCGGTCGACAGACCGCCCAGCCAGTCTTGGTGCTGCCCCGACAGCCGCACATCCTCTTCGGTGAACACGAGGGGCGGGTCCATAAAGTGCCAGTCGTTGCCCTTGTTCCAGTTGATCAGGGTGATTTCCCCAGGGCGGGTAATGTTGATGTTGCCGCTGCCCGGCACCCGGCTGACAATGCGGCGGTAGTTAAACACGCTGCCAAAGTTAAAGAATGAAAACCCTTCTAGATCGAATTCTTTGCGGTGGTCGGCCCGACTCAGAGGTGGCTCTAGCTTTTGAAGAGTCTTCAAACTCTCATTTTTGTCGTCCAGGGTGGCCAGCACAAACGGGTAGGTGTAGGCCTGAGTGCATTCGGGGTTGTCTTGCGGGGGGGCGTTGACTTCGCCAGTAAAGCCCTGTCCATCAGACCCCAGACGATGGGGCAAGTTAGCCCAGCCCACAAATTCCCCCGTATCGGTGGCGTCAATCACGATCATTGATCGGTCGGGCGGCGGCTGTAGCCGCACCGGAATTTTGTTGTAGGCGTTACCGTCAGACCAGCTATACCATTGCTCTAACTCCTGGGAAAGCCGCCCCGTGGGCACGTAGCCCGGGTCAAGGGGAACGCGCCGCACTCCGTATACCGCCGTTACGTAGCGGCCTGAGGCATCAAAGGAGGCTCCTTTAAACGCCGTAGAGGTTGCCCAGCGGCTCTTTGGAGCACTCTTAGCGGCATTTCGCATCCACATCTCTGCGGCTGTAGCCCCAGCGCGGGGGGTAAAGCACAGTTCTCCGACCCAGCAG
Organism: Phormidesmidales cyanobacterium; assembly: GCA_038256265.1. Classification (GTDB taxonomy): domain Bacteria; phylum Cyanobacteriota; class Cyanobacteriia; order Phormidesmidales; family Phormidesmidaceae; genus Nodosilinea. The sequence goes on along the minus strand of JBBSKN010000013.1, from coordinate 17,112 downwards.
CTGTTGGCCTGTTCGACGGTCAGCTGGGTCGGCATACCGGTCCACGACGCCAGGTACACCGGCTGACGCTTAATCAGTGCTTTAAAGGCTTCCCAACTGGGAGAAAAATTGCGACGCCACCGCATTGCCCGCGACTCGTCGATGGCCGATACTCCCTGGGAACTCACCTGTCCGCCCAGCCACGGGGTCAGCTCAAGTAGGCAGGTGGTGACGCCGGTTTGCATGGCGTGGGAGGCCGCTGCTACCCCGCCCAGGGTGCCGCCGATCACCACCACTTCGCAGGTCCAGACCTCTTCAGCCAGGGGCAGGGGGCTAAGGGTTGGCCGACCGTTGGCGGTTTGAATCTGACGAATGCCGGTGGCCAGCTCGGCCCGGTTGACAATCTGACCCACCGGGCGAGGAGTAAACCCTAGGGGCTGTCGCCAATACTCACTGGCACCACGAAAGGCCAGCAGCAGCAGGGTACTGCTCAGCAGAGCCATGGTCAGTACCGCCCGTCTACGCCGAGCTTGCTGTCGCTTGCGCCTGAGGTGAGGCTTTCGCGGTAGTGAACGATGGCGGCGGCGCTCCAGCATGGACAAAGACGGCATACCTAAGGCGTTGGTCGTCTGTGAGTGTAGCAACGAAATCGCGAAACGAGACAGTCAAACCCAAAGCTTTTGAGACGCTGGGGCCTAGCCACCCTCTTAGGTCTGAACAGAGCGGCTAGGCAATGTGCGATCGCAGGCCTTAGGTCCGGCGCTGTGTAGAGACTTTATTTAGGCGATAATGGGCACGGCCCTGTGCCTTTGGCCGAATTTAACTCCTCAATCCCAGAATCTATGCAATTTCACCTCCGGCTCCAGCGCGGTCTGCTGCTTCCCCTAGCCATGACGACTCTAATATTGACGACGCTGCCAGCCACGGCGCAGACCCCGGTGTATTCGCCCATCCCGCTGCCTGCCTCGGGGGAAGTCACTGACACCCTCAGTGGTCGCGACATTCCCACCGGGGCGGGTGGGTTTGCCCGTGACTATACCGTGAACTTAGAAGCTGGCGACCAGGTGGCGATCGACGCGACCTCTGATGAATTTGACACCCTGGTTATTCTCATGAACAAAGACGGCGTCACCGTTGGGGAAAACGACGACGGCCCCGACGGCACCACCAACTCTCTGCTGTTTGCCCGCATCGGCGAGTCGGGCACCTACACGGTGCGAGTGCGCGCCTACGCTGGTCAGGGTGCCGGCAGCTTCTATCTCAAGGTAGCCCGCCTGCGCGAAGTTCAGTAGGCGTTGGCAAAGCCTTGCCGGGGGAAATGGCCCTTGGGGTCGGTATCTGACCCGCGCCGCATTTTTGCGGTTTAAGCTTGTCAGGGGTGACAATAGCTTGCTATCTTAAGTGAGCGCTGAAGTTTGCGCTCCCTAGCCGGGATAGCTCAGTTGGTAGAGCAGAGGACTGAAAATCCTCGTGTCGGCGGTTCAAGCCCGCCTCCTGGCATTCAACTAAATCAAGCGAAAAGCCCTGAACCTCAACGGTTTGGGGCTTTTGCTTTGGAGCCACAGACTGTGGCATTACTCAATGCCGTGGCTTTTGCCTACCACCCAGCTGCGGCGAAAGAAGCGAGCCAAGCTGGTTTCGCTCAGCGTCAGACAGATCGGTCTGCCGTGGGGGCAGGTGCGGGGGTTGCGGGTCTGCTGCCAATCGTCAAGCAGGGTTTGCAGAGTAGCAAGATCGAGCGGGGTGCCGTTGCGGATGGCGGTGCGGCAGGCGATCGCCACCTGGGCCGTATCTAGATTGCCGCCGAGGCTGAGCTCAAGCAGGGCCTCGGACAGGTCGGGGCGATCGCACAACGGCTCCGGCGCAGCGCGAATGGCCCAGCGGTTTGGGCCAAACTCTTCAGCTTCCAAGCCCAACCGTTGCAGTTGCTCCAGCTGCTTGCCGCTCAGCCCTTCTAGCACGACGGGGGTGGGTAACGGCACCAGCCGCCACTGGGCTTGCAGCCGCTCGTAGAGCACCCGCTCGTGGGCAATGTGCTGCTCAATCAGGCACAGGCCATCGGGCTGCTCGGCCAAGATGTAGCGGTGGTGGATTTGGGCGATCGCCCTCAACCCACCCACCCGTTCCCGGTAGGGAAGCTGATCTGACAGATCGGCCGTGCCGTAGGCCCCGCTGGGTTCCGCCGTCTGGAGCAGCTGGGTGACGCGCTGCTGCTGGCTGGTATCGGGCCGGGCGGCGGCGTGCTGCCCCAGCAGCATCTCAATGTGGCTCTGGCAGAGCGTCATCCACTGGTCGAGCTGGTGCAGGTACAGGGTGCTTTTGTCGGGGCGGCGGTTCCAGTCGATGGCGCTGGGGGCGACGGTTAACTGCACAAAGGCTAGGGGGTAGCGGTGGCGGGGCAGGGTATAGCGAAAGGCATTCATAATGCTCTGCTCTAGCTCAGGCACCGTCACCAGCCGCCCGTTGACCGCGATTTTTACCCAGTCGGGTCGGGGGCGGTGGCAGCGATCGGGCAGGCCAATCAGGCCGTAGATACCGACCTCTAGAGCATTGAGAGCATTATCGTTACCTTCGGCCCACGGGGCGATCTCCCAAGGGACAGGCTGCCAACCTTCGTGCAAATCGCTGGCGTTAACGGCCCGCACCAGTTGGGGCACCAGCCCTCGGGCGGTGGGGCTAGGGGTGAGAGTCAGCCAGGGGCGATCGCCCACCTGCACCACCCAGGTGACCGTGGAATGGGCCAGCGCGCAGTGGTAAATCACCCGCTGCACCTGGCCCAGCTGGCGAGGCAGCGTCGGCAGTCGCTCCCGGCGAGCGGGCCAGTCTTTAAACAGATTGCTCACGGTCACCACGGTGCCCTGGGCCAGAGCCGCCGGGGTGGTCTCTAGGGGCTCGCCTGTCGTCGAGTAGGTAACGCGCCAGCCCGAATCGGCCCCGGGGGGGCGGCTGCAAATCTCTAGCTGGGCCACCTGGGCCAGGCTGTGCAGCGCTTCGCCGCGAAAGCCCAGGCTGGCGACCCGCCACAGGTCAGCCTGGGTGCGAATTTTGCTGGTGCTGTGGGGCACCGCCGCTTGCAGCAGGTTATCTAGCGCCATTGCCGTGCCGTTGTCGGCCACCTGCACCCGGCCCTGGTCGGGCCAGAGGGCCAGGGTAATGTGGGTCGCCTGGGCATCGAGGGCGTTCTCAATCAGCTCGCGCACCGCCGCCGCCAGCGAGTCAATCACCTCTCCGGCGGCAATGCTGTGAATCACGTCTCCGGGCAGCGATTGAATGCGGCTAGAAACAGAGTTAGAAACGCTGTCAACAGTGATGGGGCAAAGCTCCAGGGCAACTAGCTCTATGCTACTGTGCGGCTCCGGCACTGGAACAGGGGATCTAGCTGCGGCTGACCTAGCCTTAAACCACCGCACACTCAAGGGTAGGAATTAATTTTTTCAATTGACATGAATGGGTTAAAGGGTAACTTTGTCTACTAATTTCAATAAAAGTTTGCGCGGCCTATTGAGGTTTGTTACATTGCAGAAGAATGCCTTCTCCCAGGATCCTCCTCACCATGAAACGCTTTTTTGGCCTGCTGCCCAAGCCTTCACCGCTGCGGCCTGACTCCCGCGTCTATGACCTCAAGGAACGCCTAGACTGGGGCGAGCCGGCGCTGACCATTATTGACGTGCGCGATCGCACCGACTTCAACGAGAGCCACATTACCGGCGCTATCTCCATGCCCCTAGACTCGCTGCTGCCCACAGCGGCCAGCAGCTTTGAAGCTGCCCGCGACCTCTATATCTATAGCAACACCGACGACGAATCCGCCGCTGTAGCTGAACAGCTGCGCGGTGCAGGCTTTTCTCGGGTTGCGATTGTGCGCGGTGGCGTTGCCGCCTGGAAGGCCGCTGGCTTTCCGGTGGAGATGGTGACGGCGGTAGTACCCTAGCTTCGCCTAAGCTAAGAAAGATGGGACGGTTGGCGATCGCATGGTGCAGGCTAGGGCGGTAGAGTTACGCAGCGATGCTCGAGGGCAGGAGGGGTGGAGCCGGACTGTGACCTACAGCCACGCTTACACCCTGGTACCGACCTACGAGTGCTTTAACCGCTGTACCTATTGCAACTTTCGCACCGACCCCGGTCAGTCGCCCTGGCTAAATCTAGACGAGTTAACGCACCATCTGCCAACCCTCAAGCGCCAAGGGGTATGTGAAATCTTAGTGCTCAGTGGCGAAGTGGCCCCCCGCAGCCCGCGCCGGGTTGATTGGCTGCGCCACATTTACCAAATCTGCGAACTGGCCCTAGGGGCTGGGCTGCTACCCCACACCAACGCTGGCCCCCTCAGCCGCGATGAGATGACCCAGCTTCAGCAAGTGAATGTCTCCATGGGCCTGATGGTGGAGCAGGTGACGCCCCAGCTATTAGAGACGGTCCACCGCCATGCCCCCAGCAAGCAGCCAGAAATCCGTCTACAGCAGCTGAAGTGGGCCGGGGAACTGGGGATTCCGTTTACCACCGGCCTGCTGCTGGGCTTAGGAGAAAGTGAGGCCGACTGGGTAGATTCACTACGGGCGATCGCCACCCTCCACACCCGCTACGGCCACATTCAAGAAGTCATTCTGCAACCCCACAGCCCTGGCCAGCAGCAGCTTCAGCGGGGTATAGCGCTAGGCGAGACAGCGCTAGTGCAGGCTGTGCAGATGGCAAAAGCCTACCTGCCGACGAATATTGCCATTCAGATTCCGCCCAACCTGGTCAGCCGGGGGGGGCTGCTGGCCTGTTTAGATGCCGGGGCGACGGATCTGGGCGGTATTAGCCCAGTAGATGAGGTCAACCCCGACTACGACCACCCCACGCCGGAGTCGCTCAGGGCGGCGATCGCCCCGGCAGGCTGGCAGCTTCAGCCCCGCCTGCCCATCTACCCCCAGTACGACACCTGGCTCTCTAAACCATTGCAGCGCCGGGTGAAAACTTGGCGCAGTTCGCTTAATTATCCCACCCCCACAGGGTAAAATCCTCACAATCTGACTGAGGTAACCCCCATGGCTGCTCCCCAAACCTGCCCAGTATGCGGTGTCAAAATTTTGGTGGGCATTGTTGGGGGCGATCACGTGCTTTTCTCGGCGGGGCCACCGGGCACCCGCGCCCGGCTCTACGCGCGGGTCTGCCGCTACGTCGACAAACCTGGCTGTATCAACAAAGACGGCGGCAGCCAAACCGCTGGCCCCAACGACTACTACAAGCCCGACCTGCCCAAGTGATGCCAATTTTAGGTCGGCGATTTTGGGGGCACATCCCCCGCGTACTTGACCAAGATGATTGTGACAGGGGTTAGGGGCCTGCGGTTTGCGGTCTAAGGTACACGGTCCAAGGCAACCCGTGAACCTCAAACCGTGAACCGTGAACCCCATTAACCTTCCGGCTTAGCCAGCCTTGCCTTCGCCTGCTGCCAAAGCGCCTCTAGCTCGTCAACGGAATACTCGTTCAACGGCTTCTCCGCCACGGCCTCTACCAGCTCAAACCGGCTGATAAAGCGGCGGTTGGTGCTCTGCAGCGCCTCTGAGGGGTCCAGGTCATACCAGCGGGCCAGGTTTACCAGGGTAAACAGCAGATCGCCCAGCTCCGCCTGCTGGTTTGCTTTCGGCTCATGGGCCAGAGCCTGGCGAAACTCGTCGAGTTCTTCGTGAAATTTGGCCCACACATCGTCAATGGTTTCCCACTCAAACCCAGCCTTCGCGGCCTTGGCGGAGATTTTACTGGCGGCCATCAGCGGCGGCAGAGTGCGGCTGTATTTGGTCAGCTTAGGGGTTAACCGGTGCGGGTCGTGGGCAATGCCCTTTTCCTCGGCCTTAATGCGATCCCAGTTTTGGCTGACTTCTTCGGGAGTTTTGCCGATCGCATCGCCGGCGGTCTCGCCAAAAATATGGGGATGGCGGCGCACCAGCTTGTCGGCAATGCCGGTGGCCACGGTGCCCAGGTCAAAGTCGCCGCTGTCGCTGGCAACCTGCGCTTGCAGCACGACTTGCAGCAGTAGATCGCCGAGTTCTTCTGCGATCGCCCCCTGCTCCCCCACCTGAATCGCATCGACCACTTCGTAGGCTTCTTCGATCACGTAGGGAATTAAGCTGGTGGGAGTTTGGGCCAGATCCCACGGGCAGCCGGTTTCGGGGTGGCGCAGATGGGCGATGATATCAATCAGTCGCTCTAGGGCGGCGAGAATGGCAGCGCGATGGTTAGAGGCAGAGCAGTTGGAGGGTAGTGAAGCAGCAACCATAGCAAAACCGCGTTGACAACAATGTTTATTTTGGGGTGTATGGATTTTGGGGTGTGCTCACGCCCTATATGCCGGCCTAACAGGAGTACATTCCCCGGTCTTCTGGCATTCAGTTTATGATGTTAAACGCTTTCCGCAACCTCTATTTGGGGAGGACGTTTGATACTGTGGCCCCGCATGAACCAGAGAGCGGTGCGAGCCAGCCTTGAGGCATCTCTTTTAAGGGCTTTTGTGCCCTCTACCAAGAACGAGCCAGTGCAAAAACGAGCCAGTGAAGAAGCGAGATTAGTGCAAAAACGCGATGCCTGATTTTGAGCTGACCTCAGCCACCACGCCAGCCGCCCTCAGCATTGGGGGCCTAGTTGACTACATCAAAGCTCTGCTAGAAGAAGACCCCACCCTGCGCCAGGTGTGGGTGGTGGGCGAAGTCTCTAGCGTTAACAACCACGCCAAGGGGCTGTTTTTTACCCTCACCGACCCCGATACCGGGGCGGCCATTAACGCCGTGGCCTGGCGCAGCCAACAGGCCAGGCTCACCACCCTGCCCACGGTGGGCGAACAGGTGATTGCCCTGGGTACCGTCAAGGTCTACCCCCAGCGCAGCAGCTACCAGCTCACGGTGTGGCAGGTGCTGCCCAGCGGTGACGGCCTCAAGGCCTTACGCTACCGCCAGCTGCGCCAGCGACTGAGCGCTGAGGGGTTGTTTGACCCTGAGTTTAAGCGCCCCCTGCCCGCCCTGCCCCAGACTATTGCCGTAGTATCGTCGCCCCAGGCGGCGGCGTGGGGCGACATTCAGCGATCGCTGCGCCACCACCACCCCGGCCTGCACATTCTCTTTTCGCCCGCTACGGTGCAGGGTGACACCGCCCCCGACTCCATCGTGGCGGCGATAGATCGCGTTGCCGCCGATGGCCGCGCCGAGGTGCTAATTTTGGCCCGAGGCGGCGGGGCCAGCGAAGATTTGGAATGCTTTGACGACGAGCGCGTGGTGCGGGCCGTGGCCAACTGCCCGATCCCGGTGGTGACGGGCATTGGCCACCAGCGCGACGAATCTCTAGCCGATCTGGCAGCGGATCTGTGCGCCCATACGCCCACGGCGGCGGCGATCGCCGCCGTCCCCGCCCTAGCCGACTTAGTCGAGGCCCAGCAGCAGCGGGCCGTTCGCCTCAAAGCCCTGGTAGCGGAACACCTGCTCGATGCCCAGAGCGATGTGCAGCGCCTCGGCCAGCGGCTGTTGCGGGTGCGCCTCGATCAGCGGCTGCAGCAGCAGCTAATCTACCTCACACAGCTCAAGCGCCGGCTAGTCCAGGGAACCCAGGTAGAGCTACGGCAGGCGAGCGATCGCACCGCCGCCCTGCGCAGCCACCTAATGACCCTTGACCCCGATACGGTGGTTAGGCGAGGCTATGCCCTAGTGCGCGACGAAGCCGACCAGCTCGTCACCCAGGCCAGCACCGTCACCCCCGGCCAAACCCTCCAGGTGCAGCTAGCCGAGGGCCACCTAACGGTTGCCGTCATCCAGGTTCACCCTCCAGCAGAATAATCGGGTTAATGTCCCCACTGACCCACTGACCCACCCATCCACCCCCCACCCACCATGCCCCAAAAAACTACCGCCGCCGAAACCTGGAATTACGAAACCACCGTCGCCACCGTCGAAGGCATCATCGCCGACCTCGAATCGGGCAGCCTGCCCCTAGCGGCGGTGCTGACCCAGTTTGAGCAGGCCGTGCAGGCGCTGACCCAGTGCGAGACCTACCTGCAAGAAAAGCAGCAGCAGGTCGATGTGCTGATTGAGACCCTATCCGACGAGTGAGCGGCCCACCCCAACCGCAGCCCCAGGCCCTACGCCAGATGAGTGAGGTTCAGGTCTGCCGAAAAAAGTTAGGGAATACTGGAGTTGGGTATTCGACTATTCCTTAGACCACTGATTTCCCCTTGAACCTAGAAGTAGCTATTGCCCCAACCCCGATCGTGGTGTCTCCTGAAGCGACGGTGCTAGAGGCAATCACGGCCATGCAGCCAGCGGCTCACTCATCGCGCTCTGGCGATCTCCAACTAGCTTGGGAATCTAGCGCCAACTGCGTAATTGTGGTGGATGGGAAACAGGTAGTGGGGATTTTGACCGCCAGCGATGTGGTGCGGCTGGCGGCCACCCAGCAGCCTCTAGGGGCGATCGCGATCGCGGCGGTGATGAGTCAGCCAGTGGTGACGATGGAAAAGTCCCCAACGGCCACGGTGGCGGCGGCGATCGCCCACCTGCGACAGTACAGCATTCGCCATTTGCCCATTGTCAGCGCCCAGGGTGAGCTGGTGGGGCTGGTCACCCAAGACAGCCTATTTGCCCTGCTGGAAATCGCTGCGGCGGCAGGGGAAACGCTCCCGGCCCTGGCACCTGGGCCGTTTGCTGAGAAAACGGCTTTGCAGGCTTCCCAACATCACCTGACCGATATTCTCAACAACACCAGGGCCTGTATCTGTAGCTTTCGTCTGTATCCCGACTACAGCTGCGAGTACGACTACTATTCTCAAGGCAGTGAGCTGATCTATGGCTATGCACCCCAGTTGATCAAGACTCAGGATGGCCTGTGGCGATCGCGGGTGCTGCCCGAGGATCTAGATGGTGTGATCACGCCTGCCATTCAGGCTTTGCATAGCGGGCAAAGTCACATTGACATAGAGTTTCGGTTTTGCCATAGCGATGGGTCGCTGCGGTGGATTGGGGAAACCTGCACCGCCCGCTGGGATCAGTCCCAGCGCTGCTGGATTGTGACCACTGTGGCAGTGGATATCAGCGATCGCAAGCGGGCCGAGATCGCGCTGCAAGCCAGCGAAGCTCGCTTTCGGGCGGTGTTTGAGCAGGCGGCGGTGGGCATCAACCAGGCCGATGCCTCGGGGCGCTATACCCAAGCTAACCAGTATTTTTGTGACCTGCTGGGCTATACCCAGTCCGAACTGTTGACATTTAGTTACCAAGACATCACCCATCCTGAGGATCTGGCCCACGCCCGCCCTTTCGAGTCCCGTCAGTTTCAAGGGGAGCTGAGCTGTTTCACGATTGAACGGCGCTATCGCCATCGATCCGGCGAGTGGATTTGGACGGAGCTGACCCTGTCGCTGATCCGCGACGAGGCCGGACAAGTGGTGTCTGACTTAGCGATCGTGGTCGATATTCGCGATCGCAAACGGGCAGAATTTTCCCTGCGGCAGAGTGAGGCCAAGAGTCGAGCGATTCTAGCTGTGATGCCAGACCTGATGTTTCGGATTGGGGCCGACGGCTGCTACCGCGAGGTGATCAATCCTCGCCCTGACCTAGAACTGTTCTTTGAGGGCCAGAACCCAGTCGGGCGGCGGCTGTCAGATTTTGCCCCGGCGGACACCGCCATCCACAAGCTGAGCATTATGCAGCAGGCCCTGACCACCGGAGAACTACAATGCTACGAGCAACAGCTCGAAACCCCCGAGGGCTGGCGCTACGAAGAGGTGCGAGTGGTCAAAAGTGACGACGATGAAGTGCTGTTTATGATTCGCGACATCACTGATCGTAAGCAGGCCCAGGCCCAGATCATTCACAACTCGCTGCACGACCCGCTGACGGGGCTGCCCAACCGCACGCTGTTGAGTGATCGCCTCAACGCCGCCATTCACCGGGCTCAGCGCCATCCGCACTATCAGTATGCGGTGCTGTTTCTCGACCTTGATCGGTTTAAGGGCATTAACGACAGCCTGGGCCACGGCGTCGGTGACCAGCTGCTGATGACGATCGCCCAAAAGCTGCGCACCCACATTCGCGCCGCCGATGTGGCGGCCCGGCTAGGGGGCGACGAATTTGTGCTGCTGCTAGAAGACATCGACGGCCCCGACAAGGCCGTGGCCGTGGCCGAGCGGGTCTTAGCCGATTGCCAAACGCCCCTGAGGGTTGAAGGCCATGAGGTGTTGACCGGGGTCAGTATTGGTATCGCCATCGGCACTGCTCGGTATACCGCCGCAGCGGAGCTCATTCGCGATGCCGATATCGCCATGTATCGAGCCAAACATCGGCAGCGGGGCACCTATCAGTTTTTTGACCCGACTATGCACACCCAGGTGCTGGCCCAGCACACCTTAGAGGTAGAGCTATACCGGGCGATCGAGCAGAATGAACTGATGGTTTACTACCAGCCCGTGATGGATCTTGAACAGTCGCGCCTGACGGGCTTTGAGGCGCTAGTGCGCTGGCCCCACCCCGCTCAGGGATTGCTCACCCCCGATGTGTTTTTGCCCTGCGCTGAGGCCACGGGGTTGATTGTGTCGCTCGATCACTGGGTGCTGCGCCAGACCTGTCGGCAGCTCGGCATTTGGCAGCGGCAGTTTCCTCACCATGCCTCCCTGGGCATGAGCGTAAATCTCTCGGCCCAAAATTTTGCCACCGCCTCTCTCCTAGAAGATATCGACGCCGTCTTGGCCGAGACGGGGATATTGGGGAACTCCCTCAACCTAGAAATCACTGAAAATATGCTAATTCGGGATATGGAAAAGGCCGCCTATCTCTTTACCCAGCTGGCCGATCGCGGCATTGGCATTAGCATTGATGACTTTGGCGTAGGCCATTCTTCGCTGCAATATCTCCACCGTTTTCCCCTCACCCATCTCAAAATTGATCGCAGCTTTGTCCAGCACCTCGACAGCAACAGCCGCGACTACGCCATGGTGCAAATGATTTTGGGCCTGAGCCAGCAGCTAGGGCTGTCGGCGATCGCCGAGGGTATCGAAACCCCTCAACAACTGCTCCTCATTAAAGCCATGGGCTGCCAGTTTGCCCAGGGCTATCTGTTCTCAGAGCCCCTGCCTGTCGAGGCGGTGGCGGGCTACCTGACTAGCCAATTCTCGGGTGAGTAGGCCGATCTCCCTCACCCGCCCCACTGAGCACCAACGACTTGCCGAAACTCGACAAATAAAGTACAAGTGTACTTATTCGACATTCTCCATGGTGGCCTTAATTTGGTCTACAAACTCCTGATGGTCGATCACCGGTTTCGAGATATAGCCATCGGCACCGCTCTGGCTCAAGAAATTCTCGCGATCACCCTCCATAGCGTGGGCCGTTACCAAGATCACCGGCAGCTTTGCCGTGGCGGGGTCGGCCTTCAGCAGCTGGGTTATTTTGATGCCGTCCATGGGCTTGCCCTGGTACATGCTGTGGGCCAGTGAGACATCCATCAGCACCACATCCACTTCGCCACTGCGGGCAATGGTGATCACCTCTTCCACATCTTCGGTGTGCTTCACGGCCAGGCCGCCGCGCTTGGTCAAAATTTTAGAAAACACCCGAGCATTTACCAGGTCGTCTTCGACGAGTAAGACGGTCTTCATCGCGTGCGTTTAACCCCTGTCATCGAAGAAATATGCTGATCAAAGAAATATGTTAGTAGAACTAAGTCAAGCGATGGCTGTGCTCCTACCCGTACCCAGTGCAAACTATGCTCAGATAGCTAAACCTCGGGCGATCGCCCCGGCTCGGCTAACAAATCGCTCCGGGTGCTTGCCTTAGCCACAGACTTGCCTATAAGTTACAGCATTGTTACTGCCAATCTATCAAGCCCCCGTTAAATTAAACCGTGCTAAACCTGGGCAATAGACCGTAAAATCAGCCGCAGGATGTTATTCAAGCTGTTATTTCAGGTCACCGCTGTGGCTAAACTCAACTACCAGTCGGTCTAAACCACCTCCCCCGCCCACCTTTTTCATCCAGGAACACCGCCCATGGCCGACCAACTCGACATCCTTGCCTCCGGGCAAATTGTGCCCACCTCGCTTCACACCGAGGTGCAGCGGTCGTACCTGGAATACGCCATGAGCGTGATTGTGGGCCGGGCCTTGCCCGACGTGCGCGACGGTCTCAAGCCGGTACACCGCCGCATTCTCTACGCCATGCACGAACTGGGGCTGACCCCCGATCGCCCCTACCGCAAATGCGCCCGCGTGGTCGGCGACGTGCTGGGCAAGTACCACCCCCACGGCGACCAGGCGGTGTACGACGCCCTAGTGCGCATGGTGCAGACCTTTTCGAGCCGCTACCCGCTGCTCGACGGCCACGGCAACTTTGGCTCGGTGGACAACGACCCCCCAGCGGCCATGCGCTACACCGAGACCCGCCTGTCGCCCATCAGCCATGGGGCGATGCTGGAGGATATCAGCGAGGCCCTGGTCGACTTTAGCGACAACTTTGACAGCTCTCAGCAGGAGCCGGTGGTGTTGCCCACCCAGCTGCCGAATCTTTTGCTAAATGGGTCTTCGGGCATTGCCGTGGGCATGGCCACCAACATTCCGCCCCACAACATGGGCGAAGTGGTCGATGGTCTAGTGGCGATGATTGACCGCCCCGCGATCACCGACGACGAGCTGTTTCGCCTGATTCCTGGCCCTGACTTCCCTACCGGGGGCGAGATCATCAGCACCGAGGGCATTCTCGACGCTTACCGCACCGGGCGGGGCAGCATTCCGGTGCGCGGCATTTGCCAGTTTGAAGAGGTGCACCCCGGCAAGGGGCGGCAGCGGCGCAACGCTATCATCGTCACCGAGCTGCCCTACCAGGTAAACAAAGCCGGGTGGATTGAGAAAATTGCCCAGCTGGTCAATGCCGGGCGGCTGGAGGGAATTGCCGATATTCGCGATGAGAGCGATCGCGACGGCATGCGGGTGGTGATCGAACTCAAGCGCGACACCCCAGCCCAGCGGGTGCTGCAAGATCTCTACCGCACCACCCCGCTCCAAACCAACTTCGGCGTGATCATGCTGGCCCTCGACGATGGCCAGCCCCGCCAGCTGCCCCTGCGGGATGTCATGCAGGCGTTTCTTGACTTTCGCGAAACCACCCTCACCCGCCATTACCAGCACCAGCTGGAGAAAACCGAGGCCAAGCTGCACATCACCGAGGGTCTGCTGACAGCACTCAATAACCTCGACGCGATCATCGACATTCTGCGCAACGCCCCCGACGGCACCACCGCCAAGCAGACCTTTCAGCAGCGGTTTGACCTCAGCGAGCGCCAGGCGGACGCAATTTTGGCCATGCCCCTGCGCAAGCTCACCGGCATGGAGCGCCAGGGCCTCGCCACCGAAGCGGCAGAGCTGATCGAGCGGCGAGATCAGCTGAATCGGCTGCTGAGCGATCGCAACGAGCTGATGAAAGGCATGAAAAAAGAGCTCAAAGCGCTGAAGAAAAAATTTAGCGACCCCCGCCGCACCCGCATTCAAACCGAGGCCCAGCGGGCCGAAGAGTCGCAGCATGTCGAAGAAATCATTGCCGAGGTCGCCGAAGCAGCGGCGGTGGTGGAATTTACCCAAAAGGGCTACGTGCGCCGCTATTCGCAGAAATCGTACCAGCGGCGGCAGGCTCGTCTAGAGGCTGACACCAACCCCAAACTCCACGAGCCTGAGGACGATCCGGTGATCCAGACCGAACCCGCCCTCACCACCCAGGAGGTGCTCACCCTCACCCGCGACGGTCGCGCTTTTACCGTGGCGGTGGAGGCCATTCCCAACAACCCGCGCCAGGGAAAGGGTGTGCCGCTGGTCAACCTGCTGCCCGGCTCAGTGCCGCCCGATGCCGACACCGTTGTGGCCCAGCTGGTGATTCGAGAAGATTTGCTAGAGCACGACCTGATCTTGGTCACCCGCAGGGGCAAGATCAAGCGCGCCCCGCTAAAAGAATTCACTAGCCTCACGGGGCGCGGGTTGACGGCGATGAAAGTCAAAGACGGCGACGAGCTGGCCCACGTTACCCTGGCCGAGCTGGGCGATGACCTAGTGCTGGGCACGACCGGCGGGCGACTACTGCGTTTCCCCATCGATGACGACAACCTGCAAGTCATGGGCCGCGCCGCCCAAGGCCCCCAGGGCATTCGCATGGGCAAGACCGAGACCCTGGCGGGCTGCGTGCGGGTGCAGTCGGGCAAAGACTGTGTGCTGCTGGTATCGGCGGCGGGCTACGCCAAACGGCTGCCCATGGAGGGCCTGCGGGTGGCCAAGCGCGGCGACATTGGCACCCAATCGTTCCAGTTCAGCCTCAAGACCGACAGCCTGATGGCGTTGCTGCCTGCGGTGTCCAACGAGACAGTGACAATATTCACCAGCGCAGACCGAACCGCGATTATTCCCACTGAATCTATCCCGCGCCAGGGCCGGACGGGGGAGAGCGATCGCCTGGTCAAACCCAACAAAGGCGAAACCATCACCCAGGTGCTTCGTGCAGCTGTGCCCGACCAGAGCACTGCGCCCGAAGACGAGTAGGATGGAAACCGGCAGATCTCAAAGCAACGTCCATATCGTTGAGCGATCAACTTGAGTACAACCGATGTCAGTCATCACCTTCAAAGCACCGATTAAGAACGGAGTAGGTGAAATTTCTGAGGAATCCAAAAAAGCTTTGCTCGGTACTGACCAGGTTGAAATAACAATTCTTGCCCAGCTCAATACGGCCCAGACGGGCTTGATCGCTGAACTGATCGAGCATCCTGTCAAGGTCGAGGACTTTACCCCCCTAACCCGAGAGGAAGCCCATAACCGCAACCTCTAAAACTTAGTTACCTCGCTTAACCCACCGTGGCCCAAGTCGCAATCGAAAACGTCTACAAAACCTTTCCTAAGTCGCGCCAGTCGGCTGAGGCTGTCACCTCAGACACCGACCACGATGGGTTGGCGGTGCTTAAGCGCATCAACCTGACCATCGGCGATGGGGAATTTATGGTGCTGGTTGGCCCCTCAGGCTGTGGCAAAAGTACCCTACTGCGGCTGATTTCGGGCCTGGAAGACATTACCGGCGGCAGTATCTGGGTGGGCGATCGCAAAGTCAACGACTTGCCCCCCAAGCTGCGCGACACCGCCATGGTGTTCCAGAGCTATGCCCTCTATCCCCACCTGACGGTCTACGACAACCTCGCCTTTGGCCTGCGCCGCATGGGGGCCGACCTCGAAACCTCCCTACCGGAGCTGGGCAAACCACCGCTGCCCCCCAGCGACTCCCCCGCCAACCAAGAACTAGAGCGCCTGCTCACCGCCAGCCGCTGGTGGGAAAAGCCCCTGGTCTCGGTCACCCGACGGCTGCCCCCGGGCCTGCGCTATGTGTCTGAGGCCGAGCGGCTGATCGACGATCGCGTGCGTGCCGTGGCCAAAATGCTGCAAATTGACGGTCTGCTGGGCCGCCAACCCCGGCAGCTCTCCGGCGGGCAAAAACAGCGGGTGGCCCTGGGCCGTGCCATGGCCCGCAACCCCCAGGTGTTTTTGATGGATGAACCCCTCTCTAACCTGGATGCCAAACTGCGGATGGAAACCCGCGCCCAGATTGTGAATTTGCAGCGGCAGCTGGGTATTACCACCATCTACGTCACCCACGACCAGGTGGAAGCCATGACCATGGGTCACCGCATCGCCGTGATGAACCATGGCCAGATTCAGCAGGTGGCCACGCCGCTCGATCTCTACAACCGCCCCGCCAACCGCTTTGTCGCCGGGTTCATTGGCTCGCCGCCGATGAATGTTATTTCGGTGCAGGTGCAGGCCCCATTTTTGCTGGTGCATCCTGAGTTTCGTCTGTCGTTGCCCAGCGAGTGGGATGATTGCCTACGGCCCTACGACCACCGAGAGGCGCTGCTGGGCATTCGCCCCGAGCACCTGAGCCTGGCTCTGCCCGCCCTCAAAAATATTCACGGCCACGTTACCCATCTAGAAGCCCTAGGCAGCGAGACCTACCTGACGGTGCAGAGCGAGGGGCTAACGCTGCTGGCCAAAATTCCCCCTGATGAAGTGGTGCGGGTAGGGGATGAGGTCTGGCTGGCGATCACCCCCGAAAAAGCCCACCTGTTTGACCCCATCACCGAACTCTCGCTAAAAAACCCTTAGGTAAACACATCGGGCGAATTGCGGTGGCGGCCCACCTGGTAGAGCAGCAGTAGGGCAACGATTACGCCAATGAGAGCGGCGGCGATCGCAAGCTGGCGCGGCCCGATCTGATCTACCCAACAGACGGCGATCGCCCCCCTTGGCCTCGGAGAACTGCAAAAAGTCCAGCGGTGGGGTTGTGCCTGTGACATAACCCCACCGCTAGGATCTCCCGGTAGGGCATGCTAGAAGCAAGCTGTATAGTGTTCCACGACCAGCGTTCCTGATTAATCGTTGCTATGATGCCAGAGCCAGCGGCCCAGTCCGGGGGTCTTATTCACCGTCGTCGGTTTATTCAACTGGCGATCGCGTCGGGGCTGCTGACCAGCCTGACCACGAACTGCCGTCCATCGGCCCCTCCTCCCACCGATGACACGACTATCAATTTTGACGATGCAAACCAAACCTTTGACTGGCGACGGTTTGCGGGGGCCGAGATCTCGCTACTGCTCAATGATCACCCCTGGACCACTGGCTTGCTGCGCTACATGCCAGACTTCAAGGCGCTGACAGGCATCAATCCAAAAGTTCGTGTGGTGGCGGAGCTGGAGTACTTCACAGAGATGGAAGCCGTCCTAAGGGCTGACTCTAGGGCGACCGATGCCTTCTTTTTGCCGATGGACTCCACCGCCTACCGTCTCTGGAGCGATGATCTGCTGCTGCCGCTGACGCCCTTGCTCAACGACCCGGAGCTGACGGCGGCTGACTACAACTTGTTTGACTTTCCCGAAGGGTTTCGTCAGGCGGCCATGTATCCGCCTGACGAGGGCAACCAGCAGCTGTTTGGCATTCCCGCCACCTTTGAATCGTATATTCTGTTCGGGTATCAACGTAAGGCGGGACAAAGGGATATTGGGTGCAATGTATTAATGAGCACCCTGTTGAGAAGAGATAAAAGGCTCTGCGGCATTGCCCAGAGCCCGGTATCGTTACCGGTACGAATTCAAATCGGGAACGAT